>JBGALW010000165.1:0-8904 GCA_044223585.1 Amaricoccus sp. | reverse complement strand
GAGGCGGTCATCGCGCGCGGCCAGCCCGGCGGCTCGTCGCCGCGGGCGCGGACGAGGCGCAGCGCGGCGGCATAGTCGGCGCGGGTGCGCGTCGCCTGCGCCTCCATCGCGCCGTCGGCCTTGTTGACGAGGATGAGGTCGGCCATCTCCATGATGCCGCGCTTCACCCCCTGCAACTCGTCGCCGCCGCCGGGCGCGAGCAGCAGGACGAAGATGTCGGTCATCTCGGCGACCATCGTCTCGGACTGGCCGACCCCAACCGTCTCCACCAGCACCACCTCCGCCCCCCAGGCCTCGACCAGCCGGATCGCCTCGCGGGTACGCCGGCCGACGCCGCCGAGCGTCGCCTGGCTGGGGGAGGGGCGGATGAAGGCGCGCGGGTCGCGGGTCAGCTGCTCCATCCGGGTCTTGTCGCCGAGGATCGAGCCGCCGGAACGCGCGGACGACGGATCGACGGCGAGGACGGCGATCCGCCGCCCCGCGGTGGTGAGCGTCAGGCCCAGCGTCTCGATCAGGCTCGACTTGCCGACCCCCGGCGTGCCGGTCAGACCGACGCGCAGCGCCGGCCGCGGCGGCACCGGCAGCGCCGCGAGGAGCGCCCGGGCCGCGGCGCGGTGGTCGGCCCTCGTCGATTCCACCAGCGTTATCGCCCGCGCCAGGGCCCGGCGGTCGCCCTCCGCCAGCCGCGCGGCAAGGGACGCCGCCTCCGTCATCGCCTCGTCACGCAAGCTTCAACACCTCCCGCCGCCGTTCGCCCTTGGTTTCCCCCGGCCTCTTTGGCATACCCGGCCGCGTCTGTCCCACCCCTCTCGCGAAACGGATGTCCGATGGCAACCTCGTCCCTTTCCGCCCGCCTTCTGGCTGCCGGCCTCGCGCTGGCCGGTCCGGCGCTGCCTGCGGCCGCGGAGAGCTTCGACTTCACGATCGCCGGCATCAAGGTCGGAACCTTCACCATGCAGAACGAGGAGGCGGACGGGCACTACAGCGCGACGAGCCGGATCGACAGTGCCGGCATCCTCGGCATCTTCGCCGACTTCTTCTTCCACGGGCAGTCGAGCGGCAGCATCCGGGCCGACGGGACCGTTGTTCCCGCCCGCTTCACCGCCGAGTCGAAGTCGCCGCGTGCCCTGCGCGAGACGCTCATCGAGTGGAAGGACGGCACGCCGGTCAAGGTGTCGGTCGAGCCGCCGCGCAAGGACCAGCCCGATCCCGCGACCCAGACCGGCACGCTCGACCCGGTCTCCGCCGGGGTGCGGCTGTTCCGCCCGGTGCCGGTGGCGGAGGTCTGCGCGACCACCGTCAACGTATTCGACGGTTCGCGCCGGTCGGAGCTGAAGGTCGCCGCGCCGCAGGCGAGCGGCAACACCGTGACCTGCGAGGGGACGTTCGCGCGCATCTCCGGCGAGGCGCACAGCATGGCCGACCGGCGCGAGTTCCCGTTCCGGCTGGTGTTCCTCGCCGATTCGGACGGCCTTGCCCAGCTGCAGCGGATCGAGGCGCCGACCAACTACGGCAACGCGGTGATCGCCCGGCGCTGACCCCCGTGACGCCGGTTCCGCCGTCGCCGGCCCTGCCGATCGACCCGCTGCTGCCGGAGATCGCCC
This sequence comes from Amaricoccus sp., assembly GCA_044223585.1. Classification (GTDB taxonomy): domain Bacteria; phylum Pseudomonadota; class Alphaproteobacteria; order Rhodobacterales; family Rhodobacteraceae; genus Amaricoccus. Next base: position 7,300 of record JBGALW010000165.1, on the reverse strand, counting down.
GCGCGCTTGCCTCGGCGGGCCGGGCGGTGCTGCAGGCGCCGCCCGGCGCCGGCAAGACGACCCGGGTCCCGCTGGCGCTGCTCGACACGGTGCCGGGCCGGATCCTGATGCTGGAGCCGCGGCGGGTGGCGGCGCGCGCCGCGGCGGAGCGGCTGGCCGAGAGCCTCGGCGAGCCGGTGGGTGGGCGCGTCGGCTATCGCATCCGCGGCGAGAGCCGTCCGGGCGGCCGGATCGAGGTGCTGACCGAGGGCATCCTCACCCGGATGCTGCAGTCGGCGCCCGACCTGCCGGGGGTCGGCTGCGTCATCTTCGACGAGTTCCACGAACGGGCGCTGCAGGCCGACCTTGGCCTTGCGCTGGTGCTCGAGGCGCGGGGCGCGCTGCGTCCGGACCTCCGCGTCCTCGTCATGTCGGCGACGCTCGACGCCGGGCCGGTGGCGGCGCTGATGGACGGCGCGCCGCTGCTGACCGCGGAGGGCCGGGCGTGGCCGGTCGAGACCCGGTGCTCGATCAGCGCCCGCCGCGGGCACCCGGCTGGAGGAGGCGGCGTCGGCACTGGTGCTCGAGGCGCTGGCCGGCACGGCGGGTGGGGTGCTGGCGTTCCTGCCCGGTCAGGCCGAGATCGCCCGCACCGCCGCGCGGCTCGCCGGACGGGTCGGGGCGGACGTGGTGATCCAGCCGCTGCACGGCGGCCTCCCCTTCGCCGAGCAGCGGGCGGCCCTGACACCGCTGGCGCGGGGCCGCCGGCTGGTGCTGGCGACGGCGATCGCCGAGACCTCGCTGACCATTCCCGACGTGCGCGTGGTGGTCGACGCCGGCCGCGCCCGGCGGGCCCGGTTCGATCCGGGGTCCGGCATGACCCGCCTCGTCACCGAGCGGGTGACGAAGGCCGAGGCCGAGCAGCGGCGCGGCCGCGCCGGGCGCGTCGCCGCCGGCTGGTGTTTCCGCCTCTGGACCCGCGGCGAGGAGGGCGGACTGGCGGCCTTCCCGCCGCCGGAGATCGCCACCGCCGACCTGACCGCGCTGGCGCTGGAACTGGCGGCCTGGGGCACGGACGACCCGGCCAGCATGCCGTTCCTGACCCCGCCGCCCGCCGCCGCCTTCGCGGAGGCGCGGGCGCTGCTGTCCGACCTCGGGGCGCTCGATGTTGGCGGGCGGATCACCGACCACGGCCGGCAGCTGGCAACACTGCCGGTGCACCCGCGGCTCGGGCACATGCTGGTGATGGCGGCCGGGCAGGGTGCAGGGGCGCTCGCCGCCGACCTCGCGGCACTGGCCGAGGCGCGCGACCCGATGCGGGGGGCGGGGGCGGATCTCGGGCTGCGGCTCGCGGGACTGCGGCGCGGCGATCCGGCCATGGCGGCGATTCGGACCGAGGCGAAGCGGCTCCGTGCGCTGGCGCCGTCGGGGTCGGGCGAGGGTCTCTCGCCCGGTGCGGCGCTGTCGCTCGCCTATCCCGACCGGATCGCGCAGCGCCGGCCGGGGACGGCGGCGCGCTTCCTGCTCTCCGGCGGCAAGGGGGCGCGACTGGCCGACGAGGATGCGCTGGCGGGGCTGCCGATGCTGGTGGTGGCCGATCTCGACGGCGACCCGCGCGAGGCGGCGATCCGGCTGGCGCAGCCGGTCGCCGAGAGCGAGATCCGCGCGCTGCACGCCGGCCGGCTGCGCGCCGCTACCGTCTGCGAATGGTCGCGCCGCGAGCGGGCCGTGGTCGCCCGCGAGCGGCTTATGCTGGGGGCGCTGGCGCTGGAGGACCGCCGCTGGGACGGTGCCCCGGCCGAGGCGCTGGCGGCGGCGCTGCTGGACGGGGTCCGCGACCTCGGGATTGCCGCGCTGCCGTGGACCCCTGCCGCCCGGCGGCTGGCCGCAAGGGTCGAGTGGCTGCGGGCGCATGGCGGCGCCGACCTGCCGGACTGTTCCGACGCCGGCCTACTGGCGGACCTGGAGGGCTGGCTGACGCCGTGGATAGCCGGCATGACGCGGGCGGGCGATCTCGCGCGGCTCGACCTCCTCGCGGCGCTGGAGGCGCGGCTCGGGCGTGACGGGCGCCAGCGGCTGGACCGCGGCGCGCCCGAGTCGATCACCGCGCCGACCGGCACCGTGCTGCCGGTCGACTATGGCGGGGGCGCGCCCATGGTGTCGGTCCGGCTGCAGGAGATGTTCGGGCTGACCCGGCACCCGACGCTCGGCAACGGCGTGCCGCTGGTGATCGAACTGCTATCTCCCGCGCAGCGTCCGGTGCAGACCACCGCCGATCTTCCGGGCTTCTGGGCCTCCTCTTATGCCGATGTCCGCCGCGATCTCCGCGGCCGCTACCCCAAGCATCCCTGGCCCGAGATCCGGCGGCTGCGGAGCCGACGCGGCGGGCGAAACCGCGGGGATGACGCAGGGTCCGGGCGTCAAGCAAACGTAACGATTCGGGCATTGATGACGCTGCTTGTCGCCGGCTGCGGGCGGTGATCTAAGGCGAGGGCGCCAAAGAGCGCAGGAGGAAGATTCTGCCTATGCATTGAGTCCAACCGCGCGCCGCTTGTCGCCGGCCAGGAGAAGATCCGGGCGTAACTCGACCTATACCGTATGGCTACTGCTCCACACCTTCACCGGCTACCGAGCGCACTGGAGCATATGGAGCGAGGGCGGCATCCGGAGGCGCATCAGGACGAGGTGGAGGCGCCGCCGCGCTGATGACCCGCTGGTGCCCACCCGGCAATCGAAGGGCGGGCTGCGGATCGACCCCCGCGAGTGGAGCGAGCACGAGCTGGAGCTCATCACCCGCCGCTTTGCCTATGAGCTTGCCAAGCGCGACCTCATCAATCCGAGCCAGAACGTCCCGGCGCCGGACATGGGCACCGGCGAGCGCGAGATGGCCTGGATCGTCGACCAGTACCACCGGATGAACACGACCGACATCAACGCCGCCGCCTGCGTGACCGGCAAGCCGCTCAACGCCGGCGGCATCGCCGGGCGGGTGGAGGCGACGGGACGCGGGGTCCAGTACGCGCTGCGCGAGTTCTTCCGCCATCCCGACGACATGAAGGCCGCGCGGCTCGACGGCGGGCTGGAGGGCAAGCGGCTGATCGTCCAGGGGCTCGGCAACGTCGGCTTCCACGCGGCGAAGTTTCTGAGCGAGGAGGATGGCGCGAAGGTCATCGCCGTCATCGAGCGCGACGGCGGCGTGGTAAACCCGGCGGGCCTCGCGATCGAGCACCTGAAGGCGCACATCGCCGCGACCGGTGGCGTGAAGGACTTTCCGGGCGGCACCTATGTCGAGGACGGCCCGTCGCTGCTGGAGGCGGAGTGCGACATCCTGATCCCGGCGGCAATGGAGTCGGTCATCAACCTCGGCAACGCCGACCGAATTCAGGCGCCGCTGATCATCGAGGCGGCGAACGGGCCGGTCACCGCAGGGGCGGACGACATCCTGCGGGCAAAGGGGATCGTCATCATCCCCGACCTTTATGCCAACGCCGGGGGCGTGACGGTCAGCTATTTCGAGTGGGTGAAGAATCTCAGCCACATCCGCTTCGGGCGGATGCAGCGGCGGCAGGAGGAGGCGCAGCAGGCGCTGCTGGTCGGCGAGCTTGACCGTCTGCTGCGGGAGACCGGCTCCGGGCTGGGGCTGAGCGAGGACTTCAAGTCGCGCTACGTGCATGGCGCGGGCGAGCTGGAACTGGTGCGATCCGGGCTCGACGACACGATGCGCTCGGCCTACCAGTCGATGCGCGAGGTCTGGCACGGCCGCAAGGATGTCGATGACCTGCGCGTCGCCGCCTATCTCGTCTCCATCGGCCGGGTTGCCGCGAGCTATCGCTCCAAGGGCCTGTAGCGGCCGCAGCCAGGATCGGATCGGGCTGGGCGTGATGCCCGCCCGGTTCCGCGCGGGGCAGACCCCGCCATGCGCGCGAAGTTGCCGGCCTCCGCTCTCCCCATCGTGCTTCCGCATTACGTGTGATAGCGTCCGCGGAATCGCAGTAGAGTCTGGGGCTGTTCGCAATTTGTAGTGTGTAGATCGGGTCGCTGCAATCTCTGGTTGCTTGCCGGGACCTGCCTCAACCTAAAAATGAACGTCCAGGTTGTTCTGTGCGGGGGACGCACGGGATGCCACGCTGCGCATGGTCAAACGGGGGAAACATGGCCACGACGACGGACGTGCCGCGCAGCGGCAATCAGTTAATTGATGGGTTGCTGATCGGGACGCGGTGGGTAGGGCCAATCACCTATTCCTATCCTGCGGCCTCCAGCGCCTACACGTACGTGTCCGACAGGGACGGTGACGGGCTCAGCGTCCAGAACGACGGCTTCTCGCAGATGTCGGCGATGCAGATGGCGGTCGCGCACCGGATCATGAACGCCGAGGGGCATACACCGGCCGCCGCGGCCGGCTTTTCCGTCGAGGGGATCACCAACCTCAAAGTCACGTTTGCGGCGGGCGGCAGCGCGGCCGGGGACGTGCGGCTCGCCGACAGCTCCGATCCGGGAACGGCCTATTCCTTCTATCCCTCGATCATGCAGAGCGGCGGCGACGTCTGGTTCGGCCCGTCCGGAAGGAACCCGGTCGTGGGAACCTATGACTACACCACCATGATGCACGAGATCGGCCACGCCCTCGGACTGAAGCATGGCCACGAGACGTCGGCCTACGGGGCGCTGCCGGCGGCGAACGACTATCATGAATATTCTCTCATGACTTATCGGTCCTATCCGGATTCGTCGACGTTGCATTTCACCAACGAAACCTATGGTGGCCCGCAGACCTTCATGATGGCGGACATCGCCGCCCTTCAGTACATGTACGGAGCCGATTTCACGACGAATGCGGGCGACACCGTCTATGAGTGGACTCCCTCATCGGGAACGACCCTTGTGAACGGGCAGGCGGCGCTGGTTCCCGGCGGCAACAAGCTGTTCCTGACGATCTGGGACGGCGGCGGAACCGACACCTACGACCTGTCGGCCTACACGACCGCGATGCGGATCGACCTGGCGCCGGGTCAGTACGTCTTTGCCTCCGACGGCCAGCGCGCCGACCTCGGGGGCGGATATACCGCCCGCGGAAACATCTACAATGCGCTCCAGTACCAGGGCGACGCCCGGTCGCTGATCGAGAATGCGATCGGCGGAAGCGCAGACGATGCCCTGCTCGGCAACACCACCGGCAACACGCTGCGGGGTGGCGGCGGCAACGACAATCTCTGGGGCCGCCGGGGCGACGACTCGCTCTACGGCGATGCTGGGGCCGACCTGATGTATGGCGAAGCGGGCAACGACACCTACTACGTCGACAACGTGGGCGACCGGGCCGTCGAGTACAGCGCGGAGCACGGATACGACACGGTCTGCACCGGCGTCAGCTTCACGCTGGGCGCCAATCTCGAGGACCTGCGTACGGTGCCCGGGGCCGGGGCGGTCAACCTGACCGGCAACGATCTCGGTAACGAACTCTGGGCGGGGTCGGGCAGCAACACGATCCGCGGCCTTGGCGGCGCGGACCGGATCGAGGGCGGCAAAGGCGCGGACATGCTGATCGGCGGCACCGGAGCGGACCTTTTCGTCTATCTCGGTCCCGCCGAGTCCAGCGCCTCGGCGCGGGACACGCTTGCGGCGGGGAACGGTGCGGCGGCGTTCGAGCTGCCGGGCAGCGGCCTCGGCGACCGGATCGACCTGTCGCAGTGCGACGCCAACGCCGGCGCGGGCGGCTTGCAGGACTTCACCTTCGGAAGCGCTCGCGGCACCGGGCGCCTCTGGGCGGTGAACCGCGGCACCGACACGCTGATCCGCGGCAACGTTGACGGCGACCCGCACGCGGAGTTCGAGCTCCTGATCGCCGACGGCGCGGACGTCGCCGCGTCGAGCTACAGCTCGGCCGATTTTCTGGTCTGACCCCCGCGCCGGATCAGCCAGGCGCGGGCCGGATGGCCGAGGTCGGTCTCGCCGACGAGCGTGTGCCCGGCCTCGCGGCAGAAGTGCGGCACATCGACCACCGCCGCCGGATCGTCGGTGACGAGCGACAGCAGGGCACCGTCCGGCAGCGCCAGGAGCCGCTTGCGGGCCTTCAGCACGGGCAGCGGGCACAGGAGGCCGCGGGCGTCGAGATGCGCGTCGGGGGTCTGCATCCGCCGGCCTTAGCGGGGCGGCGCCGCCGCGTCCACGCCGATGTGACGTCGGTTCGGCGTGACGGCGGCGTCGTCAGCGGCTAGGGTCGCAGGCCCCGCGCCCTCGTCAATGGAAGCCATGCTCGGAATCGACGTCCTCGACGCCTCGCTCGTGCCCGCCCTTGCGGTGGCGGTGCTGGCCGGCGTCCTGAGCTTTCTCTCCCCCTGCGTGCTGCCGATCGTGCCGCCTTATCTCGCCTTCATGGCCGGAGCGACGGCAGGGGCGGAGGAGGATGGCGAGGACAGCGACCGCGGGGTGCTGCGCGCGGCGGTGTTCTTCGTGCTGGGCCTCTCCACCGTGTTCCTGCTGCTCGGGCTCGCGGCTTCGGCGCTCGGCCGGGTGCTGCTGGAGCATCAGGACACGCTCGCCCTTGCTGCCGGCGTCGTCATCCTCGTCTTCGGCCTCAACTTCCTCGGCCTGCTCAGGCTGCCGTTCCTCGCCCGCGACCTGCGCTTCGACGCGCATGGCGTCGCAGGCTCCCCGCTCGGCGCCTATGTGCTCGGCCTCGCCTTCGCCTTCGGCTGGACGCCCTGCATCGGTCCGGTTCTCGGCGCGATCCTGTCGCTCGCCGCGCAGGGCGGGTCGACGGAGCGCGGGCTGATCCTGATGGCCGGCTATGCCGCCGGCCTCGGCCTGCCGTTCCTGCTGACCGCGCTCTTCCTCGGGCGGGCGATGCGGCTGATGGTGGGGATGCGGCGGCACATGCCGATGGTCGAGCGGATCATGGGCGTCCTGCTCGTCACGGTCGGAGTGATGATGCTGACCGGCAGCTTCCGGGGCCTGTCCTTCTGGCTGCTGGAGACCTTCCCCGGCCTCGCGGCGATCGGCTAGACTAGCCGCCTGATCCGGTATCCGTCTGATCGCCGCGCGAGCCTTCCACGCGCGTCCTGCGGGTGACGGCTGACGGCTGAGCCTTCCCCCGCACGATTTCGGGGTTACGCGAAATCGTGACGGACGTGCCCTGCCGGGGCACGGCCGTTTTCAACGGCCGAGCCGGGCACGCCCGCCCCGATTCAACCCTCCCGCAGAAATCTCCACCCCTCGCGGCTTCCGCGCCAACGCGCTCCAGCCGCCGGCCCGGCCGAGGCGGTGCCTCGGCTTGTCGGGCCGTGTCCTCGCGCGCCACGGGCGCGCTTCGCGCGAAGGG
>JBGALW010000164.1:0-8783 GCA_044223585.1 Amaricoccus sp. | reverse complement strand
AGTTCTACCGGCGCAACTACATCGAAGGGCTGTTCCTCTCATCGGGCATCGTCCGTTCGCCGGACAACACGATGGAGGACCTGGTGCGCGTCGCCCGGACGCTGCGCCGGGACCACGGCTTTGCCGGCTACATCCACCTCAAGACCCTCCCCGAAGCGAGCCCGTGGCTGATCGAGCAGGCGGGGCTCTGGGCCGACCGCCTTTCGATCAACGTCGAGTTGCCGACCGAGTCGAGCCTCGCGCGCCTTGCGCCGGAAAAGCGCAGCCCGGTGATCCGCGCGGCCATGGGGCAGATGCGCGAGCGGATCGCCGAGGCCAAGGCGGAGAGGCGGCGCTTCGCCCCGGCGGGCCAGAGCACGCAGGTCATCGTCGGCGCCGACGACACCACAGACGCCAGCGTGCTGGCGGCGAGCGAGGGGCTCTACCGGCGGTTCGGCCTGCGCCGGGTCTACTACTCCGCCTTCAGCCCGATCCCCGAGCCGAGCAAGGTGCTGCCGGCCAAGGCGCCACCGCTCCGCCGCGAGCATCGGCTCTATCAGGCCGACTGGCTGGTGCGCTTCTACGGCTTCACCGCCGGGGAGGTGGCGGAGGGCGGGGAGGCCGGCATGCTCGACCTCGACGCGGATCCGAAGCTCGCCTGGGCGTTGAAGCACCGCGAGCAGTTCCCCGTCGACGTCAACCGCGCCCCGCGCGAGATGCTGCTGCGCGTGCCGGGGCTGGGGGTGAAGGCGATCGACCGGCTGATCCGGACGCGCCGCCACGTCCGGCTGCGGCTCGACGACCTCGCCCGCCTGACACCGGGCCTTGGCCGCGCCCTGCCCTTCCTCGTGGCGGCGGACCACCGGGCGCCGGGGCTCGACCGAATCGACCTCCGGGCGCGGCTCCTGCGCGTGCCCGAGCAGCTCTCGCTGTTCGGATGATCGCTGCATCGGTTCGGGAAGGCGCCGACCTTGCAGGCTTCCGGTCGGCCGTGCGGCGCCTCGTTGCGGCCGGCGCGCCGCCCGAGGCTGTCACCTGGTCCGGGGATCCGACGCTTTTCGGCGCCCCGGATCCGGCGGGCGTTGAGGCCCCGGTCACGCTTCCGAGGGCGCTGGCGGCGCTCGTGCCGACGGTCCTCTGCCATCGCGACCCCGCCCGCCACGGGCTTCTCTATGCTGCGATCTGGCGCGTCCTGCACGGCGAGCGGCAGCTGATGCAGGTTGCGAGCGATCCCGTGGTCCACCGGCTCCAGCGGATGGCGCAGGCGGTGCGGCGCGACGTCCACAAGATGCACGCGTTCGTCCGCTTTCGCGAGGTTCCGGGTGCGGCGCCGGCGCGGTTCGTCGCGTGGTTCGAGCCGGAGCATTTCATCCTGCGGGCGGCCGCGCCCTTCTTCGTTGACCGGTTCCAGTCGATGCGCTGGGCGATCCTGACCCCGATCGGCTCGCTGACGTGGGACGGGACGCGGCTAACCGAAGGGCCGCCCGGCCGGCGCGAGGATGCACCGGAGGCCGACCCCTTCGAGGCCGGCTGGCGCGGCTACTACGAAAGCACCTTCAACCCCGCCCGCGTCAACCCGGCGCAGATGCGGGCGGAGATGCCGAAGCGTTACTGGCGGAACCTTCCCGAGGCCGCATCCATTCCCGATCTGGTGCGCGGCGCGATGGCGGAGGCACAGGCGATGCAGGAACGCGATGCAACGGTGCCGCGGCGCCGGACCCCCGACAAGGCATTGGCAGCGATGGCCGAACAGGCGCCAGCGTCGATCGAGGCGCTGAACCGCCTGATCGCCGCGGCTCCGCCGATGGTCGAGGGCGGCACGCGCGCGGTGCCGGGCGAGGGCCCGATCGGCGCGGCCATCGCCTTCGTCGGCGAGCAGCCGGGCGATCAGGAGGATCTGGAAGGACGCCCGTTCGTCGGACCGGCCGGAAAGCTCCTCGACCGGGCGCTGGCGGAGGCGGGGATCGACCGCGCAGCGGCGTACGTCACCAACGCGGTCAAGCATTTCAAGTATGTGCAGCGCGGGAAGCGGCGGCTGCACCAGCGGCCGACGGCAGGCGAGGTGAAACACTACCGCTGGTGGCTGAAGGCCGAACTCGACTTCGTCGCACCGCGCCTCATCGTGGCCCTCGGCGCCACGGCGGCACTCGCCCTCGCCGGGCGCGCGGTGTCGGTGACAGCGGCGCGCGGCGAGACGGTGTTCGACGGGCGGGCCGGCTACATCACCGTCCATCCGTCCTACCTGCTGCGGATCACCGACGCCGCCGAGCAGGCGGCGGCCACAGCCGACTTCATCGAGGACCTGCGGCGGATCCGCCGGCTGTCGGCCTGATCAGCTCTCGCCCGCGGCCAGCGCGGGCGGCGCCTCGACGCCGCCAAAGCGCCGGCGGCGCGCCTGATAGGCGTGGAGCGCCGTCGCCAGGGCCTCGGTGCCGAAGTCCGGCCACGCGGTTTCCGGGAAGGCGTATTCGGCGTAGACGCCCTGCCAGAGCAGGAAATTGGAGATGCGGAGTTCACCGGAGGTGCGGATGATGAAGTCCGGGTCCGGCAGACCGCGGGTGTCCAGTGCGGCGTCGAGATGCGCCTCCCCGATCGCGGCCGGATCGATGCTCCCGGCCGCCACCTCGCGCGACAGCGCGCTGACCGCGCGCGCCAGTTCGTCCCGGCCGCCATAGTCGATGGCGATCGACAGGTTGAGACCGCGACAGGCCCGCGTCTCGGCCTCCAGCGCGTCCATCAGCGCCCGGAGACGTGCCGGCACCCGGTGCCGCATGCCGATGAAGCGGACGCGGACCTCGTTGCGCCGCAGGCCCTCGGTCTTGGAGCGGATGTAGCGGCTGAAGATCCGCATCAGCCCGTCGACCTCGGCCAGCGGCCGCTGCCAATTCTCTGTCGAGAAGGCGTAGAGCGTCAGGTGGGTGATGCCGAGGTCGGGGCAGGCCCGCACGATCTCCGTCACCCGGCGCGCGCCACGGGTGTGGCCGGCGATGCGGTTCATCCCGCGCGCCTCGGCCCAGCGACCATTGCCATCCATGATGATCCCGACATGCAACGTCGGGGCGGCCCGTAACTGCATTCTTTGTTCACCTGCCCGTTGGGCTGATTAGGCGCTTTGCGGGGAGGCCACAACAGCGGAGTACGGCGTAGGACCCGCCGCTCGCGAACCCGTTAGAGGAGGCGGGCCAGACCGAGCGGAAGGGGCGGGGCGTTGAGGGACATCACCCGGTAGATAAAGCCGTACAGGAATACGGTTACGAAGAAGAAGAAGGCGCAGATCGCCGGATTGTCGTAGCTCGTGACGGCGAAGGCCGCGGCAAGGAGCGGCAGCAGCCAGGTCACGACGCTCGTCGCCGGATTGCGCAGCGTCGCGAGCCGCCGGGCCTTCACCAGACGCCGGGCATAGCGCCGGTGCGCCAGCATGTGGAAGTGCACCCGATCGGGCTGCCCGACGCTGTGGCCGGCCCGCCGGGATTTCCGGTGCATGGAGGCGAGCGTCTCGATCACCGGATAGGCGCAGACGAGGATCGCGGTCCAGGCCGAGATATGCTCCGGGTTGCGCGCCGGCAGCAGCACCCCGAGGCCTGCCAGCAGGAACCCTGCGAAATAGGCCCCGCCGTCGCCGAGGAAGATCTTCCCCAATGGGAAATTCACGAGGAAGAAGCCCAGCAGCAGCGCGGCATAGAGCACCGCGAGCGTGAACACGAGATCGTCGTCGACGCGGTGGGCGATGAAGGCGAACGCGCCGAACATGATGATGAGCGAGCCTGCGGCCAGCCCGTTGAAACCGTCGATGATGTTGATGGCGTTCGCCACCCCGCCCATCGAGAAGCCGGTGAAGATGAGGGCGACCAGCCCGAACGACAGAAGCCAGTCGACGCCCGGCAAGTCGACATGATGCATCGTGTAGCCGGTCACGAGGGCGAAGACGACGCCCGCCACCATTGTCGCGAAGAGGCGCGTCCTGACCCCGACCCTGCGCGTCACGTCCTCCGCCAGCCCCGCGAGCAGCGCCGGAAGCCCGGCGAGCCCGATCAGCAGCCAGGGCATGCGGATTTCGGCGGGCAGGAAGGGCCAGATGAGCACATAGGCCAGCGCCAGCGCGACGCCGCCGATCCGCGGCGTCGGGACCTTGTGGAACTTCTGCACCCCGGAGGTGCCGTCATTGGTGAAGCGGCCGTGCCAGCACTTGGTTGCGACAAGCGCGACACACAGCATCAGGCAGAGCGCAACGCCAGCAAGGGCGGTGACGTCAATGTCCTGCCACGCCAGGTTGGGATCGAGAAGGACCACCCCAGAACAACCGTATCCACAAGAGTTTACATGTTGTTGGCAGCTTGCCCGGCGGATTGGTAAATGCAAGCCCGCAGTGCAGAATTCAGGCGGTCGTTGCAGACAGGCCACGCTCGCGGTCGACGGTGCCGATTCGCCGCTCGTCCATCCAGGCGTTGATCCGCCAGGCGAGGCTCCGCCAGTGCGGGTCGATTGGCATCCCGTGGCCGAAGCCGCGCATCAGCGCGGTCTCCGCGCCATAGCTGATCGCGATCGACCAGAGGTCGGTCATCGGGACGAAGGCGTCAGAATCGCCGAGCAGCGCCAGCGTCGGGGCGCGGCGCGCGAGGAACCAGGCGGGCAGGTCCCAGGTCAGCCCGTCGAGGAGGACGAGCGGGCTCTCCATGTCGGGGACGAGGCCGACCTCGGCGATCCACTCGGTCGGGGTGTCGGCGGTGAAGAGCGCGCGGCGGATCACGTCCACCCCCAGCATCGCCCCGCCCCCCGCCTGCGCGACGAGGAGCGCCGCCAGAACCTCGGGCGCCTGCGACGAGAGCTGCCACAGCGACGGTCCGAGCCCGCAGGGGCCGGGGGAAGAGACGAGGACGACGCCCGCCACCCGCCGCCGGGCGGCGAGGTGCTGGGCAACGAGGCCGCCGAGCGAATGGCCGACCACCACCGGCGGCACGTCGAAGGCGTCCGCCGCCGCGGCGGCGCGCGCGACATCGTCGCGCAGCCGGGCCGGGGCACCGAAGCCGGGCGCCGGCAGCCGCGGCGCCGCGATGCGGTGGCCGCGGCTGGCGAACCACGGCGCGACGAAGCGCGTCCAGATGTCCGGGCCGGAAAAGGCGCCGTGCAGGAACAGGATCGGGGTCTTCTCGGCCATGCTCCACCTCCGGCGCGGACCCTGACCGATCACGCCGCCGCTGTCGAGGTTCCGGCGGCGCGGTGCCGGCGGTTTGTCGCGGGGAGTCATCGGGGCGCCGCATCGAGGAGCGGGCGGATCAGCGCCATCGGATGCGGGCGCAGCGACAGGCGCAGGCTGGTATAGTCGGCGACGATCTCCTCGCCGAGCGTCATCGGGGGGAGCGGCGCGGCCGCCTCCTCGGGCGCCTCCTCCTCCAGCGCCGCAAAGAGCGGCAGCGGCGCGGCTCCGTCGATCCCCCGCACCTGCCAGAGCGCCGCGCGACGGGTAAGGCCCAGCGCGGCGAAGGCGTCGGCCCCGGCGAGCAGCGCGAGGTATCGCGCCGGCGTCCCCGCGCGCCGCCAGACCGCCCGCACATCGCGATAGCCGTTGCCGCGGGCGGCGGCGATCCACCCCGCCTCCTCCTCGCGCATGCCCCGGATCTGGCGGAAACCGAGGCGGAGCGCGAGCCCCCCCTGCCCGTCCGGCTCCAGCGCGTTGTCCCACTGGCTCGCGTTGACGCAGACCGGGCGCACCGTCACCCCGTGCGCGCGGGCGTCGCGGACGATCTGCGCCGGGGCATAGAAACCCATCGGCTGGGAGTTGAGGAGCGCGCAGGCGAAGATCGCCGGATGGTGGCACTTCATCCAGGCCGAGGCATAGACGAGCAGCGCAAAGCTCGCCGCGTGGCTCTCCGGAAACCCGTAGGAACCGAAGCCCTCGATCTGGCTGAAGCAGCGCTGCGCGAACTCGTCCGGATAGCCGTTCGCCGCCATCCCGGCGAGGAAGCGGTCGCGGAGGGTGTGGATGGTGCCGGTCTTCTTGAACGTGGCGAGCGCCCGGCGCAGCCGGTCGGCCTCCTCGGGCGAGAAGCCGGCGCCGATGATGGCGATCTGCATCGCCTGCTCCTGGAACAGCGGCACGCCGAGGGTCTTGCCGAGCACCGCGCCGAGCGCGTCGGAGGGAAAGCAGACCGGCTCCTCGCCCCGGCGGCGGCGCAGATAGGGGTGCACCATGTCGCCCTGGATCGGGCCGGGACGGACGATCGCCACCTGGATGACGAGGTCGTAGAACCGGCGCGGCCGCATCCGCGGCAGGAAGCTCATCTGCGCCCGGCTCTCGACCTGGAACACCCCGAGCGAGTCGGCGCGGCACAGCATGTCGTAGACCGGCGGATCCTCGGGCGGGATCGTCGCGAGCGTCAGCCGCGGGCCGCCATGATCCGCAAGCAGGTCGAGCCCCTTGCGCAGGCAGGTGAGCATCCCGAGGGCGAGGACGTCGACCTTGAGGATCCCGAGCGTGTCGATGTCGTCCTTGTCCCAGCAGATGACGGTGCGGTCCTCCATCGCCGCCTTCTCGATCGGGACGAGTTCGTCGAGGCGGCCCTCGGTCATCACGAAGCCGCCGACATGCTGGCTGAGGTGGCGGGGAAAGCCGATGATCTCGTCGACGAGCGCCATGGTCAGCGCGAGGCGCGGCTCGGTCGGGTCGAACCCGAGTTCCGCCATCCGGGTGGCCGGAACCGACGAGGACCCCCAGCCCCAGATCTGCGAGGAGAGCGCGGCGACGGCGTCGCGCGACAGGCCCATGGCGGTGCCGACCTCGCGCACCGCCCGCTTGCCGCGATAGTGGATCACCGTGGCACAGAGCCCGGCGCGGTGCCGGCCGAAGCGGCGGTAGATGTGCTGGATCACCTCCTCGCGGCGCTCGTGCTCGAAATCGACGTCGATGTCGGGCGGCTCGTCGCGCGCCTCGGAGACGAACCGCTCGAACACCATGGTCCCGACCTCGGGCGAAACCTCGGTGATGCCGAGCGCGAAGCAGACGACCGAGTTCGCCGCCGACCCGCGTCCCTGGCAGAGGATGTCCTGGCTGCGGGCGAAGTCCACGACGTCGCTGACGGTGAGGAAATACGGGGCATAGCCGAGGCGGGCGATCAGCGCGAGCTCGTGCCGCGCCTGCGCCGCCGGCCTGTCCGGCACGCCCTGCGGATAACGCCAGCGCAGGCCGTCGGCGGTCAGCCGCTCCAGCCGGGCCTGCGGATCCTCGCCGTCCCAGATCTCGCGCGGGTATTCGTAGCGCAGGCTCGACAGGCAGAAGCGGCAGTCCGCGGCAATGGCGCCGGCCCGGTGCACCGCGGCCTCGTGGCCGGCGAAGAGCGCCAGCATCTCCGCCTCGCCGCGCAGCCGCCGCTCGGCGTTCGGCAGCGCCGCCCGGCCGAGGGTGTCGATGCGCCGGCCGGTGCGGATGCAGGTCAGGACGTCGACCAGCCGCCGGCGGCGGGCATGGTGCATGATCGGCTCGGCCGTGGCGACGAGCGGCAGGCGGAGGCTCGCGGCCAGCCGGGCGAGCCGCGAGAGCCGGGCCCGGTCCTGCCCGTCATAGCGCGGCGCCGCCGCGAGGTGGGCGTGCGGGTGGGCCTCCGCGAAGCGCCGGGCCTGGCCGAGCCAGCCGCGGGGGGCGGCGCCGGCGGGCGCCTGCAGCCACAGGTGGCGGCTGCCGGTGTCCGTGCCGCGGTCGCCGAGCGACATTAGGCATGCCCCCTTTTCCGCCCGCCCGGCGCCGAGGGTGAGGAGCCGGCAGAGCCATGCCCAGCCGGCGCGGTCGCGCGGCAGCGCGGTGATCTCCAGCCCTTCGGTCGGGCAGAGCCGCGCTGCCGGCAGGAGCCGCGGCAGCGGCGGATCGTCCGCCCCCGCCCGGCGCGCGGCGTCCTTCAGCTCCTGGAACGCCCGCACGAGGCCCGCGACCGAGTTCCGGTCGGCGATGGCGAAGGCCGGCAGCCCGAGGTCGATGGCCCGCAGCGCATATTCCTGCGGGTGGCTGCCGCCGGTCAGGAAGGTGAAGTTCGAGGTGATGCAGAGCTCGGCAAAGGCCATGGCGCCCGACCTTCACTGCGGCAGCCGGCGTGCGAACGCCCGACGCGGCGCCCGCGTCATCCGCTGCCCGGCTCCGAACCGCGCCGCCCGCGGGATTTTGATCGCGGCGCGAATACCGCGCGGCAAAGGGTGTCGCCGGCGGTGCTTTGTGTTATCTGTGGGGCAATCATAACCAGGGTTGGAGGAACCCCGATGAGCATCATCCAGATCGACGACTATGCGCGTCAGCTCTACTCGGCGCACGGCGACCGTGCCGAGTACGAGGCCGCGCAGAAGGCAAAGGACTATGCCGCCAGGGGCGACAAGGACACCGCCGAACAGTGGCGGCAGGTCCGCGAGGCGATCCGCGTGCTGCGGGGCCCGAACTTCAGCTGACAAGTCCGCAGACGCGGCGCTGACGCCGCGGGCCGGTCGCACGACGACCGGCGGAGGCGGTGCGTTGACGGCGGAACCGCGGCAGCGGCGCGCCCGCGCCGCGTCCCGGCGGTCCGAGAGTTCAGGCGCGGTGGAATACCGGCCGGGATCAGGCTGAAAGGCAGGGATCCTGCTGTGAGGCGCCTGAGGAAGCCGCTGCTTCCCCGGGCGCCTTTGCCATTGTGGGGATGCGGGTCGGGCCGGCGTCAAGGGCGCGCGGCCTTCGGCCGGGCCTGCGGCCCCCTTGACCCCGGCCCGACCCGCATGGCCCCGGCTTCCGGCAGGGAGAAGGCGGCGCCGCTTCATGGGAAGAGGCCGTGGACGAACCAGTCCGGGGGGCC
>JBGALW010000163.1:0-8830 GCA_044223585.1 Amaricoccus sp. | reverse complement strand
GGTTCGGGTTGTTGCCCGGTGGCGGCCGTTGCCGGCGACGCGGATGGCGTCGGCGCCGGAACGGCCGCCGTCTCCGTGGCGATCACGTCGGACGAGGGCGCCGCGGGCAGCATCATCACGACATCCGTGGACGTCGCGGTTGCACCATCCGGCCCGGCAGCCCCCAGCGTCAGCGCCCGCGGCCCTGCCGTAGGCTCGGCCCGGAAGATCGCCACGAAGTTCCCGCCGCTGTCCGCCGTTGTCTCGGCGAGCGGCGTATCATCGGCATAGATCGTCACCGCGGCCCCCGGGGCGGCGGTTCCCGCGACCACCGCCTGCCCGTCGGGCTCGACCCGAACGATGTCGAAGGCGGGCGGTGCCGCCGGCGCGGGGGCGGCGTCCGGCGTTGCCGCTGCGGTTGCCTCCGGCGCAGCGGCAGGGGCGGCGGCCGTGGTGGCCTCCGGCGCCGGGCCGGCGGCCGGGGCGGGTCGGCCATGTTCCATGCCGCGCCAGAGGAGCCACAGCAGGACCGCGGCCGCGGCGATGAGCGCGGCATTCCTCATCTGTGCTGTCCGTGGCGTTGCGGGCATCCGCCGGTCCATCCCTGCGGGGGCTCGCCCCGCGTGCGACAATTTGCTAGGCAGCAGCCTGTCACACTTCGGCCCGGCTGAAAACCGGAATGATGTCAGGAGCCTGTCCATGTCTCTTCGCCCGGTCGCGTCGGTTGTGCAGTCGGTCTGCGTCTTCTGCGGTTCGCGCGCCGGCCGCAATCCGGCGCACGAGGCCGCAGCGACGGCGCTGGGGACGGCGCTGGCCGGGGCGGGCCTCCGCCTCGTCTATGGCGCGGGCGACGTCGGGCTGATGGGGGCGGTGGCGCGGGCGGCGATGGCTGCCGGCGGCGCTACCTTCGGCGTGGTGCCTGCGCACCTGGTGGCGCGCGAGCGGCGGCGGCTCGACCTGACGACGGTCGTGGTGACCGAGACGATGCACGAGCGCAAGAAGGTCATGTTCATGAACGCCGACGCGATCGTCGCCCTGCCCGGCGGGCCGGGCACGCTCGACGAGCTGTTCGAGGTGCTGACCTGGCGGCAGCTGGGGTTGCACGAGAAGCCCGTATTCCTGCTCAACGTTGCAGGCTACTGGGACCCGCTGGTGGCGCTGATGCGGCATCTGGTGGCGGAAGGCTTCGCTGACGCGGAGTTCCTCGACTATTTCGAGACGGTGGCCGACGTTCCGGCGCTGATGGCGCGCCTGCGGTCCTGACGCCACGCTTCCAGCGAATAGAGCGCGAGTCCGGTCCAGATCAGCGGGAAGGCGATGGCGTGCCAGCGGGTGAAGGGCTCGCCGAACGCGGTGATCGCGACGATGAACTGCAGCGTCGGATTGAGATACTGGACGAGCCCGAGGGTCGAATACGGGATGCGCCGGGCGGCGTAGGAGAACAGCATCAGCGGCCCGCCGGTCAGCGGGCCGGTCAGCATCAGTCCGACCGTGGTCGGGGCGTCATGGCCGAACAGTCCGCCGGAACGGCCGCCGAGGTCCGTCCAGTGGTCGAAATGCATGCCCCAGAGCCAGAGGAGGGCGAGCGGGGCGAGGAGCAGCGTCTCGGTGAGGACGCTCGCCACCGCGCCCACGGTCACGCGCCGCTTGACGAGGCCGTAGATGCTGAAGCTGCCGGCGATCAGCAGCGCGGTCCAGGGCGCGACGCCGAGGCCGACGGCGAGGATCAGCACCGCGGCGGCTGCAAGCCCGATCGCGGCGCCCTGCAGCGCGGTGAAGCGCTCGCCGAGAACGAGATAGCCGAGCGCCACGGCGAGCAGGGGAAAGATGTAGTAGCCGAGGCTCGCGGCCAGCGCCCGCCCGGTCTGCACCGCGTCGATGAAGAGCAGCCAGTTGGCGCCGATCATCACGGCGCTGACGGCGAGGAGCCCGATCAGCCGGGGCCGGGAGAGGATCTGGCCGACTTCGCCCAGCCGGTGCTGGTACGCGAGCACGCCGGCGAGGAAGACGACGCTCCAGATCGTCCGGTGGCTCAGCACCTCGAGCGGCGGAACGGCCTGCAATGCGTGATACCAGAGGCCGGAAAGCCCCCAGATGACCGTGACGGCCACCATCGCCAGGACGCCCTTTTGGGACTCGCTCATCTGCGGCTGCCGTTGGGGACTGAACCTTGACGCGCGGCGGGGAGCCAGTGTCCGCGATCCAGCCGGGGAAAGGGGCCCGCCGCGGCGGCAGGCCCCGGTCGCCTCAGAGCTTCGAGGCGACGTATTCCCAGTTCACCAGCTTGTCGAGGAAGTTGGTGAGGTAGGCGGGGCGCTTGTTGCGGAAGTCGATGTAGTAGGAATGCTCCCACACGTCGCAGCCGAGCAGCGCGGTCTGGCCGAAGCAGAGCGGGTTCACGCCGTTCTCGGTTTTGGTGACCTTGAGCGCGCCGTCGGTGTCCTTGACGAGCCACGCCCAGCCCGACCCGAACTGGCCCGCGCCGGCGGCGCCGAACTCTTCCTTGAACTTCGCGACCGAGCCGAAGGCCTCGGTCAGCGCCGACTCGACCGCTCCGGGGATGGCGCCGGAGCTCGGGCTCATCATCTGCCAGAACTCGGTGTGGTTCCAGTGCTGGGAGGCGTTGTTGAAGATGCCGGACTGGGCGACGGCGCCGGCCTTGTAGGTGCCCTTGACGATCTCCTCGACCGACTTGCCTTCCCACTCGGTGCCGGCAATCAGCTTGTTGCCGTTGTCGACATAGGCCTTGTGGTGGATGTCGTGGTGGAACTCCAGCGTCTCCTTGGACATGCCGGCGGCCGCCAGCGCGTCGTGCGCGTACGGAAGGTCAGGAAGTTCGAACGCCATTGTCGCGTCTCCTCGCTTGCTAGTCGTCAGGCCGCCGCGCATCGGCGACCGTGAAACCCCACCCCGGTTATAGCCGTCCCTGCCGCCGCGGAAAGGGCGGGCGACGCGGATCGGCCGCCGTTTCAGACCGGCATCAGTGCCGCCGCGACCCGCCGGCCCTCGGCGAGCAGCACGTTGTAGGTCCGGCTGGCCGAGGGCGTTGCCATCAGTTCCACGCCGACGTCCGCCGCCTCCAGCAGCGCGCGCTGCGCCGCGAAGCCTTCCGGCGGCAGAACCATCGTCGCGCCGGTCCCGACGAGGAGCAGGTCGCAGGACGCGGCGTGCTCGAGGAAGGGCGAGAGGTCGGGCAGCCCGTCCCAGGCGACGACGCCTGCCGGGACGAGGGCGAGCGGGCCGCGATGCACCGCACCGGCGACGCGGAAGCCGCCGGCGCCGTAGCCGTCGACCGGCAGGCGTCCCTCGAAGTCGACGCGGCTTGTGCGCACCGGGGTCAGGCCTTGGCGCTGCCGAACCGGGTGCCGGCCTTGCTCTTGCCGTCGGCCGAGCCCCAGTCGCGCTTGACGCCGAGGCGGAGCACGATGGCGCTCGCGACCCAGATCGAGGAGTAGGTGCCGATCAGCAGGCCGAGCGTGGTGGCGAGCGCGAAGCCGAACGTCACCGGGCCGCCGAACACCAGCAGCGAGACGACGGCGATCAGCACGGTGAAGACGGTCATCAGCGTCCGGCTGAGGGTTTCGTTCAGCGACAGGTTCAGCACGTCGCGGAGCGGCATCTTCTTGTACTTGCGGAGGTTCTCGCGGACGCGGTCGAACACCACAACCGTGTCGTTGATCGAGTAGCCGATGATGGTGAGGAGCGCCGCGACGATGGTGAGGTCGAACTGGAGCTGGAACAGCGAGAATACGCCGATCACCACCACGACGTCATGGAACAGCGACACCACCGCGCCCACCGCGAACTGCCACTCGAAGCGCAGCCAGACGTAGAACATGATCGCAAAGAGCGAGAGGCCGACCGCGATGAAGCCGGTGGTCACGAGCTCGCTCGAGACCTTGCCGCCGACCTGGTCGACCTGAAGGTATTTCACCCCGGGGAAGGCGGAGTCGAGCGCGGCCTTCACCTGGTCGGCCACCGGGACGGCGCCGTCGCCGGCATTCTCCGGGTTGCCGACGCGCATCAGCACCACCTGCCCGCCGGAGCCGCCGGAGGCCTCGGTCACCGTCGGCTCGCCGAGCTTCAGCTGGCTCAGAGCCTCGCGATAGACGCCGATGTCCTGATGCTGCGGGAACTCTGCGAGGATGAGCGTTCCGCCGAGGAAGTCCACGCCGTAGTTCAGGCCACGGAACGGCAGGATGGCGAGGGTGAGGACGACACCGATCAGCGACACGGCAAGCCAGAATTTCAGCGGCTTGAAGAAGTCGAAATTCGGGACTTCGGAGATCAGGCGAAAGCGCATCGCGGGCTCCTCAGATCGTCAGCGTCTTGGGACGCCGGCGGTCGTACCAGATGGCGATCAGCAGGCGCGACAGCGAGATCGCGGTGAACATCGAGCAGACGAGACCGAGGGCAAGGGTGATGCCGAAGCCGCGCACCGGGCCCGATCCCATGACATAGAGGATGACGGCGACGATCAGTGTCGTGACGTTGCCGTCGAGGATCGGCGAGAAGGCCTTGTCGAACCCGAGGTCGATTGCCCGCGCCGGCCCGCGCGCGGTGCGCAGCTCCTCGCGGATGCGCTCGTAGATCAGCACGTTGGCATCGACCGCCATGCCGAGGCTGAGGACGAGGCCGGCGATGCCGGGCATGGTGAGCGTGGCGCCGAAAAGGCTCATCAGCGCGATCAGCAGCACCATGTTCATGGTGAGCGCGACGGAGGCGACGACGCCGAAGAAGCGGTAGACCAGCACCATGAAGCCGATGATGCCGCCGAAGGCGACCACCGTCGCAATTGCGCCGGAGCGGATCGAGTCGGCGCCGAGCTCCGGCCCGACGGTGCGCTGCTCCAGCACGATGATCTCGGCCGGCAGGGCACCGGCGCGCAGCAGGATCGCGAGGCGCGAGGCCTCATCCGGTGTGAAGCTGCCGGTGATGATGCCCGATCCGCCGGCGATGTGCGACTGGATCACCGGGGCGGAGATCACCTGTCCGTCGAGGACGATGGCAAAGGGGTTGCCGATGTTCTGCGCGGTGTAGGCGCCAAAGGCGGCGCCGCCCGCCGGATTGAAGCGAAAGGTGACGGCCGGCCGTCCGTTCTGGTCGAAGGACGGCTGGCTGTCGTCGAGCTGCTCGCCCGTCACCACGGCGCGGCGCTCCAGCACGTAGAAGATGTTCGGCTCGTCGAGGCTCGGATAGACCACCTGGTCCAGTCCGGGCTTGATGCCGGCGTCGCTGGTGCGGTTGACGACCGGGTGGAACGAAAGCCGTGCGGTCTTGCCGATGATCTTGAGCAGTTCCTCGGCCGACCCGATGCCCGGCACCTGCACGAGGAT
Organism: Amaricoccus sp.; assembly: GCA_044223585.1. Lineage (GTDB taxonomy): Bacteria > Pseudomonadota > Alphaproteobacteria > Rhodobacterales > Rhodobacteraceae > Amaricoccus. The sequence goes on along the minus strand of JBGALW010000163.1, from coordinate 3,515 downwards.
GCGGTCCGACCCCTGCCGCTGGATCGAGGGCTCGCGCGTGCCGGTCTCGTCGACGCGGCGGCGGATGATCTCCAGGCTCTGCTGCATCGTCCGGCCATCGATCGCCGCCTTCTCGGCCGGCGTCAGCGAGACGATCAGCGTGTCGCCCTCGGCGCGGACCTCGAACTCGCGGGCCGCGCCGCCCGTGATCGAGAAGACCGGCTGCGCCGCCTCGGTGACGGCCTTGGACGCCGCCTCCATCCCGGCCGGGTTGCCGATGCGGATGTGGAGTTCGTCCGCCGGTCCGTTCAGCCGCCGGACCGTGCCGACCTGATCGCGCAGGTCGCGCAGCTTGTCGCGGAGCGTCGGCCAGAGCGACTCGATCCGCTCGCCGTAGACCTGCTGCGTCTCGACCTGCACCAGCACATGCGCGCCGCCGCGCAGGTCGAGGCCGAGGTTGATGAGCCGCGAGGGCAGCCACGCCGGCCATCCGGCCGCGTCGGCGAGCAGTTCGGGCGTCGCCGCCTGGCCCGCAGCCATGGCGGCGCGGGCGTCGTTGGCGCGTTCCACCCGGCCGTAGAAGGCGTTCGGGAGCGCGATCACGATGCCGAGGGCGCAGAGGCCGAGGATCAGGATCCGCTTCCAGAGCGGGAAGTTGAGCATCTGGCGCTCCGGAATTGTCGGCGGCCGGCGGGCGGTTGCCCGGCCGTGCCTGCGATCAGGCCTCGACCGGCTCGGTCTTGCCGACCACGCTGCTGATGGTCGAGCGGACCACGCGGACGCGGACGTTCGGCGCGAGTTCCACCTCCAGTTCGCCCTTCTGGTCGTCGACCTTGGTCACCTTGCCGATCAGGCCGCCAGAGGTGACGACCTGGTCGCCACGGCGCACCGCCTCGATCATCGCCCGGTGTTCCTTGACCTTCTTCTGCTGCGGGCGGATCATCAGGAAGTACATGATCGCGAAGATCAGGATGATCGGCACGAAGCTGATGATGCCGCTCGCCGCGCTGCCACCGCTGGCGGCGGCCTGCGCGAAGGCCGGTGTTGCGAACATGACGTGTTCCTTCTGCTCCCGCGGGCCGTTCCGTCGCCCGCCTCCCCGGCCCGAAAACCGCGCGGACACTATCCCCGGCCCCCGGCAATGGCAAGGCGGGTCGGAGGCGGGCCACAGGCTGCCACGCCCCTGCCGTCACGGCACGGAAGCCGGCTCGGAAACGCGGGATTCCGTGGCCGCACTCCGGTCCGGAGGGCGGGAAAGGCGGTGGCTCGCCGGCAGGCGCCTTGCCGGACTATGTTCGGGACCGACGGGAACCGGCCCCGCGTCCGTGCATTTTCCCTGACCCGGCAACCGCCGGTGGAAGAAGGTGAGCGGGTGGAGACCATGCGTCTGAGGATCGGCTATCAATACGACCTGGAAATGGAGCGACCGGGTCTGGTCGTGGCACAGGTGAACGTCCACCCGTCGAAGGCCGGGCAGCTGGAGCATCCGGACCTGATCCGCACGACCCCGGCGCTCGGGGTCGAGCATCTCCGCCGCCCCGGCGGCACCTGGCGGGCTCGCATCCGCGTGCCTGCGGGACGGGTCCGGATCGGGGCGGACACGGTCGGGCTCGCGGAGGACGCCGGCGGTCTGCCGGGTGGCCTCTGGCAGGCGTCCGTCGACGGGTTGCCGGACGAGGCGATCGAGTTCCTGATGGCGAGCCGCTACGCCGACTTCGACCGGCTGCTGGGCGTGGCCTGGGACCGGTTCGGCGGCCTTGCCGGCGGGTCCGCGCGGGCGGAGGCGATCTGCGGCTTTGCCGGTGCGCTGGCGGAGGCGCCCGCGGGTCCCGACCGCAGCGCCGCCGAGGCGCTGGAAGCCGGCCGGGGGACACTGCGCGACCGGACCCACGTCGCGATTGCGCTCTGCCGGGCGATGAACATTCCCGCACGTTTCTGCTCCGGCTATGTCGCCGGCAGCTTCGGCGACGCTTTCGACGTCTGGATGGAGGTCTATCTCGGCGGTCGCTGGCGTGCGGCCGATGCCGGGGCGTGGCGGGGGCCGCGTCTGCTGGTCGCGCGCGGGCGCGACGCGCTTGACGTCGAACCCTTCACCCTGTTCGGTCCCGGTGTTGTCCGCGGCGTCCGCATCTGGGCGAGCGAGGTCGCGGCGCAGGATGTGACGGAAGCCGCGGTTCCCGACATGGTCCGCGCCGTCGCCTGAGCGCGGAGGTCAGTCGCCGAACTGGAACGCCTCGAAGCGGCCGAGCGCCTCCTCGATCCGCCGGGCGTCGCCGTCGCGGGGCGGTTCGGTCCAGGTCCATTGCTGGATGAGCAGGCGGCGCGCCGGGCGGTCGGCCTTGAGGTCGATCGCGGCGGCAATGCGGTCACCGACCAGGACGGGCAGCGCGAAATATCCAAGGCGCCGCCGTTCCTTCGGGACATAGGCCTCGAATAGGTGATCGTAGCCGAAGAAGGTCGCGAGCCGCCGCCGCTGGATCACCAAGGGGTCGAAGGGCGAGAGGATGTGCGTCAGGGGCTCCTCGGGCTCCGGCGGCACGAGGCTGCCCCGGGCCATCCAGTGCGGGGACGCGCCCTCGATCGTGACCGGGACGAGGCGCCGCCGCGCGACCCCGGCGTCGATGAGTGCGGCCAGCGCCTTCTTCGCCGGCGCATCGAGGTAGCACGCCGAGTCGAGGCTGATGACGCCCTGCGACCGCAGGGCCCGGTCGAGGCGGTAGCGCGCAACCTGCTCGGGCGTCGCGGGGCGCGGCGACCGGGCCCACCCAAAGTGCCTGGCGGTGAGTTCGTAGGTCTTCACCATCCCGGACCGGGCGCTGACGGTGAGCTGCCCGGCGAAGAAGGCGCGCTCCAGGGCCCGCTTTGCCGGCTTCCGGCTGGCCCAGGGATGATCCTTGTCGACGAGCACGTCGCTGTCGATGTCGCGGATCGACAGCGGGCCGTCGCGGCGGATGCGGGCGAGGAGCCGGCGCTGCTCCGCGGGATCGACGACGGCGAACCACTTGCCGGGGTCGGCCGCCATCTGCCGCATCGCCGGCAGGTAGAAGCGGTAGTCCGCGGTCGGGATGTAGGCGAGCGCGTGCGCCCAGTACTCGAATACCGTCCGATCGTGGCTGAGTGCCGTGTCGAGGTCGGTGCGCCGGTAGCCGGGGATGCGGGTTGCGAGGATATGGTGGTGCGACCGCTCGATGACGTTGATCGTGTCGATCTGGACGTAGCCGAGATGCGCGACGGCCGCCGCGGTGGCGGCAGGCCCGGCGCCGAACGGCGCGGCCCTGTCCAGCCGCTGCGCGCCCAGCCACAGGCGGCGGGCTTCGGCGAGGGTGAGCGGGCGGGGTGGCTTCGGCATGGGCGGGCGGCTCGGTTCGGGTCGGGGATGTACCCTTGAGCCTTGCCGGGCCGGGGCGGAAGGGCGGCGTCGTCCGGAGTCGGCGCGTCGGCGTCGCACGGGTGGCGGCGCGGCGCCCGCGCCGCGTTCCGGCGGCGGGGCGGGTTCGGGCGCTGGAGGAAGATCCTGCTGTGAGGCGCCTGAAGAA
>JBGALW010000162.1:0-8941 GCA_044223585.1 Amaricoccus sp. | reverse complement strand
AGACGAGAGCGGACGGAGATCTTCCGAACAATCTCCTGAGTTTGCCTGAGTGCCCCTGATCATCGTCAAGGGCGCGGCATAGTTGTTCGGGTCGCTTGACCACGCCAACGCCTGCTGCGCCGCATAGAGAAGATCGTAGTCGCTAGCCTCGGGATCGGATCGCAGGACTTCCGCGATCCGATCCAATTCGCGCTGAATGTAAGACATCGGGTTTCCTCGATAAGATCGAGGTATCATAGTACCCCATCCTTTGCGGTATTTTAATGCCCCATCTTCCTCTGCGCTCTCCGCGACCCATACGGCTTGGACAGCGCCTTGAAGTCAGGATCAACGCCCCGCAGGCGCATCAGCGCCACCACATGCTCCAAACCATCGTGCCACCCGTTCATGCACTCCCGGTGCAGGTAGCGGAGGGCGCTGGCTATTGTCTTGTCCTGTAGCTGTCGCATGGCCGGAGGATAGCCCGGCCGGGCGGGTAACGTCCCGTTAACCCTTGGTGCGTTTGCTACACGAAGACGCAAATTCGACTTGCAATGTTCCTGTTTTACCCTCACCTTGCGGATGTGAACAGGCCGTGAACATCGCCACCGATTGCCGCGATCCGACAGGTGTGGAATAAGGGACCCCAGATGAGCTCTCCCGTAGTGGACTTTTCCGAAAGACGCGGCATGGACAAGCAGAAGGCGCTGGAATCCGCCCTGGCGCAGATCGAGCGCAGCTTCGGCAAGGGCTCGATCATGCGGCTCGGCGCGACGCCGGCGCTCGACATCGCGGCGATCTCCACCGGCTCGATCGGGCTCGACGTCGCGCTCGGCATCGGCGGGCTGCCCAAGGGCCGGATCATCGAGATCTACGGGCCGGAAAGCTCCGGCAAGACCACCCTCGCGCTGCACGTCATCGCCGAGGAGCAGCGGTCGGGCGGGGTCTGCGCCTTCGTCGACGCCGAGCACGCGCTCGACCCGGCCTATGCCAAGAAGGTCGGGGTCAACATCGACGAGCTGCTGATCTCCCAGCCCGACACCGGCGAGCAGGCGCTGGAGATCACCGAGACGCTGGTCCGCTCCGGCGCCGTCTCCGTCGTGGTGGTCGACTCGGTCGCCGCCCTGACGCCGAAGTCCGAACTCGAGGGCGAGATGGGCGACGCGCAGGTCGGCGCCCAGGCCCGCCTGATGTCGCAGGCGATGCGCAAGCTCACCTCGGCGATCAGTCGCTCGAACTGCATGGTGATCTTCATCAACCAGATCCGCATGAAGATCGGCGTGATGTTCGGCAGCCCCGAGACCACCTCCGGCGGCAACGCCCTGAAATTCTACGCCTCGGTCCGCCTCGACATCCGCCGCATCGGCGCGATCAAGGACCGCGAGGAGGTGGTCGGCAACACCACCCGCGTCAAGGTGGTGAAGAACAAGGTCGCGCCCCCCTTCAAGCAGGTGGAGTTCGACATCATGTACGGCGAGGGCATCTCCAAGCGCGGCGAGCTGATCGACCTCGGCGTCAAGGCCGGCGTCGTCGAGAAGTCCGGCGCCTGGTACTCCTTCTCCGACCAGCGGATCGGCCAGGGCCGGGAGAACGCCAAGAACTTCCTGAAGGACAATCCCGACATCGCCTGGGCGATCGAGGACAAGATCCGCGCCGCCCACGGCCTCGACTTCGCGATGACCGCGGACGAGACCGCCGACGTCCTCGACGACTGACGGCACTCGCGGATCATCGCCACCGCCCCGGCCCCCGGGGTCGGTGCAGGAGCCTGGGCCCTGCCGGGCAAGCCCCGGCCGACGCGGCGCTCGACCGGGCCGGAAAGCAGCGCCGGACCATGATCTGCCGGCGGACGTCGACAGGCGCCGGCCGTCAGCGCCCCGGCCGCGGGGCAAGCACCCGGTCGAGCGCGGCGTCGAGCGGCCCCCAGTCCTCCGGCACCAGCCGGACGGGCAGGACCAGCACCTCGCGGCGGAAGCCCGGCGGCAGGCGCGCGGCGTCCTTCTCCGTGGTGACGAGCTGCGCCCCCCGGGCCTGCGCCTCGGCCCTGAGCCGCGCCAGCAACCGGGGCGCGAACGGCTCGTGATCGCCGAACCCGTGCGCCGCCACGATCTCGGCCCCGAGCCCGCGCAGCGTCGCGAAGAACTTCTCCGGCCGGCCGATCCCGGCAAACGCCACCGCCCGCAACCCGCCCCAGTCCATCCCCGTCGCCAGCGGCGCCAGCACCGCACCGAGGACCGGCAGCGCCGCAACCCTCTGCGGCCCGCCCGCCGCGGGAGCGCCGGGCAGGCCGGTGCGCTCCGCCGCCACGCCGGGGCCGGGCAATCTGGCCGCGTCCGGTCCGGCATCCTGCGGCCCGGCGGGCTGTGAGCCGGTAGTCCGCGACCCGCCGTGCGCCGCCAGCCCGGCGGCCGGCGCCGGCGCCGCCCGCGCCGCCGCGACGTACGGCTCGGCGAACCCTCGCGCGGCCGTCGGCGGTTCGGCCGACCGTGGCGCGGCGGCCAGCTGCGGCGCGGCGCTTTGCGTCGCCATGGCCCTCGGCAAGGCGTCGTCGGCTGCATCCGCGTGCGACCCGCTGGCCGGGTGCGCGGCCAGCTGGGGCCATGCGGCCGCGAGGCGGGCCCGCTCCTCCGGCGTGCCGATGGCGAGCAGGAGGTCGGCCCGCGCCAGGCCCTCCGCCAGCGGCTCGCGCAGGGGTCCGGCGGGGATCACCCGGCCGTTGCCGAAGCCGAAGCCGGCGTCGACGACGAGGATCGACAGGTCGCGGACAAGAGCGGGATTCTGGAACCCGTCGTCGAGCACGACCGCCTCCGCCCCGTCCGCGACCGCCGCCGCCGCCGCCGCCGCGCGGTCGCGCCCGACCCAGACCGGGGCGAAGGCGGCGAGGAGCAATGGCTCATCCCCGACATCCGCCGCCCGGTGCCGCCCGGGGTCCACCCGCACCGGTCCTTCCAGCCGGCCGCCATAGCCGCGCGAGACGATCATCACCCGCACCCCGCGGCCCTGCAGGCGCAGGGCGAGCGCGATCGCCGTCGGCGTCTTGCCCGCCCCGCCGGCCGTCAGGTTGCCGACGCAGATCACCGGCACCGCCAGCCGCTGGCCCGGCCGCGCCGACCGCCGCCGCGCCGCAAACGCCCAGACCGCGGCGAGCGGCGCCAGCAGCCATGCCTGCCAGCCCGGCGCCGCCGGCGGATTGCCCCAGAAGCCCGGCGCCCTCATCCCCCGCCGTCGCCTGTCGCCGGCGCGTCGAGGATGCCGCCGATCGCGCCCAGCACGGTGTCGGTGACCCCGGCGCCCTCGCTGCACGCCGCCCAGCCGGCCGCCGCCATCGCCGCCGCCCGGTCCGGCGCCAGCGTCGCGATCAGCGCGTCGGCGAGCCCGGCCTCGTCGCGCACCAGAAGCGCGGCGTCGGCCTCCGACAGCCGCTTGTAGCCGTCGAAGAAGTTCCGCACGTGCGGACCGTGCAGGATCGCGCTGCCGAGCAGGGCCGGCTCGAACGGATTGTGCCCGCCGACATCGACGAGGCTGCCGCCAACGAAGCTGACCGCGGCGATGCGGTACCAGAGGCCCATCTCCCCCAGCGTGTCGGCGACGTAGACGTCGGTCTCGACCCCGATCGGCTCGGCCTTCGACCGCTGCGCGACGTGCAGGCCGCGGCCGCGCGCCAGCGCCGCCACCGCGTCGCCGCGGTCGGGATGCCGCGGCGCGAGGATCAGCGTCAGCATCGGCAGCGCCCGCCGCGCCCGGGCGTGGGCGGCAAGCACCACCTCCTCCTCGCCGGCGTGGGTCGAGGCGGCAAGCCAGACCGACCGCCCGGCCAGCGCCCGCGCGATCCGCACCCGCTCCGCCTCGTCGTGCGGCAGCGGCGCCGCCCCCTCCTTCAGCGAGCCTTCGACCGACAGCCGCGCCGGATCGGCGCCGAGCGCCAGCAGCTGCTCGCCCGCGAGGTCGTCCTGCGCGAGGATCCGCGTGAAGCGACCGAGCAGCGAGCGCGCCATGCCGTGCGCCAGCCGCCAGCGCCGGAAGCTCCGTTGCGAGATCCGCGCGTTGATGAGCAGCATCGGGATGCCGCGCCGATGCGCCGCGACCAGCATCGCCGGCCAGAGCTCGCTCTCGGTCCAGACCGCGGCGTCCGGCCGCCAGTGGTCGAGGAACCGCTCGACCCAGGGCAGCACGTCCATCGGCACATACTGGTGCAGGCAGGTGTCCGGCAGCCGCTCGGCGAGCAGCCGCGCCGACGTCACCGTCCCGCTGGTGACAAGACAGGTCACCGCCGGCCGCTCCAGCTGGAGCCGGCGCAGCAGCTCCAGCAGCGACGCCGCCTCGCCGACGCTCGCCGCGTGGAACCAGACGAGCGAGCCCGCGGGCCGCGGCAGGCCCGCCTCGCCCATCCGCTCGCCGATCCGCGCGCCATCCTCCTTGCCCGCGGCGGCCCGCCGCTGCAGCGTGCGGCGCGCAATCCCGCCGGCCCGGCGCGACAGCGCGAGATAGAGCATCAGCAGCAGGGATTGGGAACCGCCGGGCATCACGTCATCGACGCAGGGCTCAGGCCCCCTTCGGGGCCTCCTCGGTCTCGTGCAGGCGGTGGAGGTGCGCGATGAAATAGCGCATGTGCGCATTGTCCACCGTCGACTGCGCCTTGGCCTTCCAGGCGGTGTAGGCGGACGCGTAGTCGGGGAACATGCCGACGATGTCGATCGTGCTGACGTCGCGGAACTCGTTCGTGGTCGGATCGATCAGCTCGCCGCCGAACACGAGATGCAGGCGCTGGGGCATGGGATTCTCCGGTCTGCCGGTACGGCCGCACCTTAGCGGCTCGACCGCCGAACGCAACGGGACCATTGACGCGGGTGCAGCAAGCCCATGGCGGGGCCTGGCGCGGCGGATTCCTGCCTGCCCAAAACTCGGCGATTCTAGCGGATACCGACACCGTATATGGTGGCGCGGGGCATGGGGTGCGGAGTATCCGGTGAACACAGTCGTCGATCTGGACATCGTCAAGGCAATCAACACGCTGCCGAGTGACTGGCACGGTTCGGGAACCATGCCTCCCGACGGCATCGCGGCGATGGCCGACATCCTCGACTCGATCCAGCCGGTGCGATTTTCGGTCGAGACGGGATCGGGCAAGACCACGCTGCTGTTCTCGCATCTTTCGCACTGCCACAAGGTCTTTGCGCTCGACAGCGGCACGGGCAGCGTGGCCAACGTCCGGGACAGCGCGCTCTTCAACAGCGTGGCGGTCGAGTATATCGAAGGGCCGACCCAGCGGACCCTGCCGACCTACGACTTCCCGCAGCCGATCGACGTGGCGCTGCTCGACGGCCCGCACGGCTATCCGTTCCCGGACCTCGAATACTACTTCGTTTACCCGCACATCCGCGTGGGCGGCATCCTGATGGTCGATGACATCCACATCCCGACGGTCCGGCGGATGTACGAGATCCTGCGCGCCGACGCGATGTGGGACGAGGTGACGGTGAGCGGCAACCTCGCCATCCTGCGCCGGACCGACGTCGCGGGCATCGACGCCGAGGAAGACGGCTGGTGGAAGCAGGGCTACAACCGCCCGTTGATCGAGCGCACCGAGGCCTTCCACCGCGACATGGCGAGCAGCACGGGGCGGATGCTGCGCAGCGCCCGCAACACCTTTCGCAGCGTCACGCCGCGACGGGTCCGGACGGCGGCGCGGATCCTAATTCGCGGCACCGAGGCCTGAGTCGCGCGAATCGGTGCGAATCAAACGGCCGCAGCGCCGGGTGATTCGCCCGCGGCGCCGAGTCAGAATCGGTAAAATTCAATCGAGCCAAGGCCACCAGCGAGAATCCATCAGCCGAATCAACTGCTAGGCCGCCGAGCGAATCATTGGCCCGTCCTCTTGCCAACGGGGCGGACTGCGCCGATATTTTCGGCCATGTCGCTCCCTCCCCTTTTCCTTGACGAGCTTCGGTCCCGCGTCTCACTGGCCGGTCTCGTCGGAAAGCGTGTGACCTGGGAGACGCGTAAGACCAATGCCGCGCGCGGCGACTACTGGGCGCCCTGTCCGTTCCACCAGGAAAAGACCGCCTCGTTTCACGTCGACGAGCCGAAGGGCCGCTATTACTGCTTCGGCTGCCACGCCAAGGGCGACGCCGTGACCTTCCTGCGCGAGACGGAAAATCTCGGCTTCATGGAAGCGGTGGAGCGGCTGGCGGCCGAAGCGGGCATGACCCTGCCCGAGCGCGATCCGGCCAGCGCCGCCCGCGCGGAGGCGGCGAAGGATCTCGCCGCCGCCATGGAGGCCGCGGTGCAGTTCTACCGCCTGCAGCTTGCCACCGCCCGGGCCACGGAAGCCCGCGCCTATCTCGACCGCCGCGGCCTGTCGCAGGCGACCCGCGACCGCTTCGAGCTCGGCTTCTCGCCCGAGGCGCGCACCGCGCTGCTGGAGCACCTGACCGGCAAGGGCTTCAGCACCGGGCAGCTGGTGGAGGCGGGTCTCGTCCTGCCGCCGCGCGAGGGCAAGGGCGGCTTCCGCGACCGCTTCCTCGGCCGGGTGATGTTCCCGATCCGCGACGGCCGCGGCCGGGCCATCGCCTTCGGCGCCCGCGCCATCGCCGCCGGGCAGGAGCCGAAGTACCTCAACTCGTCCGAGACGCCGCTCTTCGACAAGGGGCGCAACCTCTACAATGTCTCGCTCGCGCGGCCCGCGGCGCTGAAGGCCGGGACGGTGATCGTCACCGAGGGCTACATGGACGTGATCGCGCTGGCCCAGGCCGGCCTCGACCATGCCGTCGCTCCGCTCGGCACCGCTGTCACCGAGATGCAGCTGCAGATGCTGTGGAAGCTTGCGCCCGAGCCGGTGGTGGCGCTCGACGGCGACAAGGCGGGGCTCGCCGCGGCGCACCGGCTGATCGACCTCGCCCTGCCGCATCTCGGAGCCGGCCGCTCGCTGCGCTTTGCCCTGATGCCGGCCGGCCAGGACCCCGACGACGTGGTGCGCGGCGGCGGCGCCGCGGCGATGCAGGCGCTGCTCGCCGCTTCCCAGCCGATCGTCGACCTCCTCTGGACCCGCGAGACAGAAGGGCAGGTGCTCGACAGCCCGGAGCGGCGCGCGGCGCTCGACGCCCGCCTGAAGGCGCACCTCGCGCGGATTGCCGATGCCTCGCTGCGCGGCCACTGGGAGAGCGAAATCCGCAGCCGCCGCGCCGCGCTCTTTGCCCCGGCGCGTCCGGCCCGGCCGACGCTCCCGCGCGCCTTCGGCACAGGCGCCGGTCCGCGCCGGGATGGCCGGAGCTTCGGCAGGGGGGTGGCCCCCGTGGACACGCCGCCGGTTGCCGGGACGCGCGCCTCGCTCCTCGCGCGCCGGGACGATGCGGCCGCGGAGGCGCGCGTGCGCGAGAGCGCGATCCTCTGGGGCTGCCTCAACCACCCGGAGGCGGCGCTGGCGCTGGAGCACCGGCTCGACACGCTGACCTTTCATTGCCCGGACCTGGAAGAAGTGCGGGCGGCGCTCTTGTCCCAGCTTGCCGACACCCCAGATAAGCGGCTCGCCGACCGGGTGGCCGCCCGGCTCGGCCGCGACCCGCGACCATCGCTCTCCGCGCCGCTCAATGCCGGCAGCCATCTCGGCCCGGACGCCCGCCCCGAGCTGGCGGCGCGGGCCATCGAGGAGGCGATCTCGCGGCACGCGGCGGCCACCGGCCGGGCGATCGAGGTGGCGGACGCCGTCGCCGACCTGCTCGCCCACCCCGACGACGCCATCACCCTGCGCGTCCGTGCCGCCACCGAGGCCGAGCACGACGCCAACACGAAACCCCTGCAGGACGACCTGTCCGAGGACCAGACCGAGCGCCTCGAATTCGCCGAACTCATCCGGCAATCCGAGGCAAGACGATCACGCCCGCCCCGAAAACGCTGAGTCCCTGATTGCGAATCGCTGATTCGTACGAGACAAACCGCAGATCCGCCGGGACGCCCCCATCCCGGACCTACCTGGAGCACAGCCGCGCCATGGCCAAGGACGACGAACCCAAGAAGCCCGAGGATCCGACCGACACCGGCGGAACCAGTCTGGACATGAGCCAGGCGGCGGTCAAGAAGATGATCGCCACCGCCAAGGCCCGCGGCTACATCACCTACGACGAGCTGAACGAGGTCCTGCCGCAGGAGCAGACCACGTCCGAGCAGATCGAGGACGTGATGGCGATGCTCTCGGAGATGGGCATCAACGTCGTCGAGAACGAGGAAGCCGACGAGGACGACGCCGCCCGCGACGACGCGCCGCCGGCCGCCGAGGAAAGCGGCTCGCGCGAGCTCGCCATCACCTCGGTCGGCGGCGAGGCGCTCGACCGCACCGACGATCCGGTCCGCATGTACCTGCGGGAGATGGGCTCGGTCGAGCTGCTGTCGCGCGAGGGCGAGATCGCCATCGCCAAGCGCATCGAGGCCGGCCGCAACACGATGATCGCCGGCCTCTGCGAGAGCCCGCTGACCTTCCAGGCCATCACCATCTGGCGCGACGAGCTGCTGGACGAAGCGATCATGCTGCGCGACGTGATCGACCTGGAGACGACCTTCTCGGGCCAGATGGAGACCGACGAGGTCGACAGCGTCCTGACGGGCCTGCGACCCGAAGTTCCGGCCGAGCGGCCCGCCGCGCCGCCGAAGCCGGCCCCGAAGCCCGCCGCAGCCGCCGCCCGCCCCGAGGCGCGCGCCACCGCCGCCGCGGCCAGCGACGACGACGAGGACGACGAGGACGCCCCGCTTCTCGACGACGAGGAGGAGGAGGCCACCGCCGCCCCCGAACCGGAGGACGAGGAGGAGGAGGACCAGACCAACCTGTCGCTCGCCGCGATGGAGGCGGCGCTGAAGCCGCAGGTGCTGGAAACCCTCGACCGCATCGCCACCGACTATATCCGCCTCGCCGAGATGCAGGACGACCGCATCTCCGCCACGCTGAACCGCAACGAGTCCTTCTCCACCAACC
>JBGALW010000161.1:0-8954 GCA_044223585.1 Amaricoccus sp. | reverse complement strand
ACCGCCAGCATCTCGATCAGGATGCGGTAGACGTTGTTCTCCGGCTGCTGCTCCGTGAGGCCGAGGCTGTTCACCTGCACGCCGTAGCGGAAGCGGCGCAGCGCCGGGTCCTCCACCCCGTATTCCAGGCAGATCTCGTCCCAGAGATCGACGAAGGCCCGCATCTTGCACATCTCGGTCACGAAGCGGATGCCGGCGTTGACGAAGAACGAGATGCGGCTCACCACCTCCGGGAAATCGGCGGGGTCAACCTGCCCGCGCACCTCGTCGAGCACCGCCCGCGCGGTAGCGAGCGCAAAGGCCAGCTCCTGCTCCGGCGTCGCCCCGGCCTCCTGCAGGTGATAGCTGCAGACGTTCATCGGGTTCCACTTCGGCACCGAACGGTAGCAGTACTGCGCCACGTCGGCGATCAGCCGGAGGCTCGGCTCCGGCGGAAACACGTAGGTCCCGCGGCTGAGATATTCCTTGATGATGTCGTTCTGCACCGTGCCCTGGAGCTTGGCGACATCCGCCCCCTGCTCCTCGGCCACCGCGACGTAGAGCGCCAGCAGCCAGGCCGCGGTGGCGTTGATCGTCATCGATGTGTTCATCTGCTCGAGGGGGATCGAGTCGAACAGCGCCCGCATGTCGCCGATGTGACTGACCGGCACCCCGACCTTGCCCACCTCGCCCCGCGCCAGAACGTGGTCGCTGTCATAGCCGGTCTGCGTCGGCAGGTCGAAGGCGACGCTGAGCCCGGTCTGCCCGCGCGCAAGGTTGGCGCGGTAGAGCGCGTTCGAGGCGCTGGCGGTGGAGTGGCCGGCATAGGTGCGGAACAGCCACGGCTTGTCGCGGGTGGTGTCGGTCAAGGGCCCCTCCGAATCGCCGAATGCGAAAGTATCGCGAACGTCTTGCTGCGACGCAACCTAGCGTTCGGTACCGGAGGCGCAAGAAGCTTTCGCGCCGCGCGGTGAATGCGACACTTCCGAACCCTCATTCACCCGAGAGCGCCGCCACCGGGTTGAGCGCCGCCGCCCGCCGGGCCGGCAGGTAGCCGAAGACGACGCCGATCAGCATCGAGGACGCGACCGCGAGCACGATCGAGGCCGGGGAATAGATCAGCTGTATCCCCGCGCCGGCCACCTCGAAGCCGAGCCCGAGGCCGAGCGCGGTCGCGACGCCGAGGGTGCCGCCGATCAGGCAGACCAGCACCGCCTCGGTCAGGAACTGGCCGAGGATGTCCGACCGCCGGGCGCCGACTGCCATCCGGACGCCGATCTCGCCCACGCGCTCACTGACCGAGACCAGCATGATGTTCATCACGCCGATGCCGCCGACCACCAGCGAGATCACCGCAATCGCCCCGATCAGCAGCGCCATCGTGCTGGTCGTCGCGGTGATCGCCGCGCGGATCTCGTCGGTGTTGATGATGAAGAAGTCCTGCCTGCCATGGCGGTCGGTCAGGAAGGCGGTCACCGCCTGCTCGGCCGCGGCCATGTCGGTATCGTCGGTGATCTTGAGCGTGATGCTGCGCAGCGTGGAGGAGCCCAGGACCCGGGTCTGCACCGTGGTGTAGGGCAGGTAGACATTGAGGCTGTCGCTGCCGCCGAAGCCCTGCCGCGGATTTGCCACCCCGACGACCCGCACCGGCACCCGCCCGACCTGCAGCACCTGCCCGATCGGATCGGCGCCGCCGAACACCGTCTCCCGCGTCCGCGTGTCGACCACCGCCACCTGCGCCCGTTCGCCCACATCCTCCGCCGTCAGCAGCCGGCCGGAGTTGAGCGTCACGCCGCGGGCGTCGAAATAGCCGTCGCCGACACCCAGCACCGTAGCGCTGGAGGCCGCCGCGCCATGGCGCAGCGTGGCGTTCGACTGGACCGACGGGGTGACGGCCGCGGCGTAGGACTGCGCGGCGAGCGCCTCGGCGTCGGCCACGACCAGTGTCCGGATCCGCCCGGACCGGACGTCGCCCATGTCCTCGCCGGGGAAGATCTCCAGCGTGTTGGTGCCGAGCCCGGAAATGTTGCTCAGCACCTGCTTCTGCGCGCCGGTGCCGAGCGCCACCACGTTCACCACCGCGGCGATGCCGATGATGATCCCGAGCATGGTGAGGAAGGTACGCAGCCGATGGGCGTTCATCGCGGTCAGTGCCATGCGCAGCACTTCGCGCACCCGGTCCACCACGGCAAAGGCACGCGCCTTCCCGGCACTCGCGGCGGGAGCCGGCGGCGCCGCAAGCGCGGCCGGCGCGCCGTTCTGCCGGTCGGAGACGATCACCCCGTCGCGGATCTCGATGATGCGCCGCGCCCGCCGCGCCACGTCCATGTCGTGGGTCACGATGATGACGGTCCGGCCCTCGGCATTCAGTTCGTCGAGGATGCGCAGCACCTCTTCGCCGCTGCGGCTGTCGAGCGCGCCGGTCGGCTCGTCCGCGAGGATGACATCGCCGCCGTTCATCAGCGCGCGGGCGATCGACACCCGCTGCTGCTGCCCGCCGGACAGCTGGCCGGGGCGATACCGCAGCCGTTCGGCAAGCCCGAGCCGGGTCAGCAGCGCCCCGGCCCGCGCCCGCCGCGCCTCGCGGCCGGTGCCGGCATAGACGGCCGGCATCTCGACGTTGCCGAGCGCGCTCATCTCGCCGAGCAGGTGATAGCGCTGGAAGATGAAGCCGAAGGTCTCGCGCCGGAGCGCCGCGGTCGCATCGCCCCCGAGCGTCGCGATGTCCTGCCCGCGCAGCCGGTAGGTCCCGACCGTCGGCCTGTCGAGGGAGCCGAGGATGTTCATCAGCGTCGACTTGCCGGAGCCAGACGCCCCGACGATCGCCACCATCTCGCCCTCGCGGATCGTCAGGCTGACGTCGCGCAGCGCCACCGCCACGCCGTCGCCCGAGGCGAAGGTGCGCCAGACGCCCTCGATCTCGATCAGCGGCGCGGTCATTCAGAGCCCCATCGGCGGCGGCATCCGCCGTGTCTGACTGGTGCTGGTTGCCTGCGCCGCCGTGCCTGACGCCGTGCCGGTGACGACCTGCTCGCCGAGCGCGAGGCCGCTCCTCACCTCGGCGCGGGTCTGGTCGTCGAGCCCGACCGTCACAGCCCGCGTTTCCGTGGCGCCATCGGCACCGAGCACCTCCACCGCGCGGGTGCCGTCCGCATTGCGCGCGCCCAGCGCCGCGGAAGGAATGGTCGGCACGTCCACCGCCCTGTCGAGCACCAGGTGAACCTCGGCCGTCATGTAGGTCTTCAGCCGCCCGTCCGGGTTCGGCACGGTGAAGAGGCCATTGTAGTAGATCGCCTCGCTCGAGGTGGTGGAGACCGCGTCGCTCGTCTCCCCGGTCAGCAGCGTGTCCCTGGTGATTGACGTTGGTGCCGGAGCGATCGAGGCCAGCGTGGCAGTGAAGCGGGCGTCGGGGTCGCCGAGGATCGAGAACCAGACCTCGTCGCCCGGCGTGACGTGCACGACGTCGGCCTCCGAGATCCCCGCCTCGATGCTCATCGTGCCGAGCGCGCCCATGACGACAATCGTCGGCGTCGTCTGCGTCGCGTTGACCGTCTGGCCCTGCTGCGCGGAGATCGCGAGGATCGTGCCGTCGGTGGGCGCGGTGATCCGGGTGTAGCCGAGGTCGACGCGCGAATTCTCGACCGCAACTTCCGCCGCGGCGATGCGCGCCTGCAGCGCCGCGATCCGCGCCTCGGTCACGGCGACGTCCGATGCGGCGGTGTCATAGGCGGTTTCCGCCACCGCCGAACGCGCGACCAGGGCCCGCTGCCGCTCCATGACCCGCTGCTGTTCGGTGAGCGTCGCCTGCTGCTCGGCGAGATCGGCACGGGCTTCGGCGAGCCCGGCCTCGGCGATGCGCAGCGCATTCTCCTGCGGAATCGAATCAATCTCGGCGATCAGGTCGCCGGCCTTCACCTCCTGCCCCAGCGTCACGGCAAGCCGGGTGATCCGGCCGGATACCTGTGCCCCGACCGCAACAAGGTCGGTGGGCTTGAGAAGCCCGGTGGCGAGCACGGAGGTTTCAACCGTCCCGACCGACACGGGGGCGGTCGTGACCGCCGCCGGCTCCGCGCCGGCGCTCCGCTGCCAGGTCCAGACCCCGCCGGCCACCGCAACCGCCAGCAGCGCCGCGATCCAGCCGATCCGCCGCCACGGCCGCCGCTTCGCCCCCGCGTCCGGCATCGGCGGAATCGGCGTCAGCGGCGTCGCCGCCGGGGTGCGGGGCTGGGTCGTGCCTGCCGATCTGACTGTCATCATGCGTCCCTCGCCGCGGCCTCGCCCGGCCTTCCATCTCTCCATCTGTGGATCCCCACGAACGGCGACAAGGATTCCGGCGGTCGCGCGGCCGTGTGCGTGGCGCCGCACGGGCGAAAGGATCTGTTGAGACTCTTCGCCGGGTAGGTGCATGCTATGTGCATGGGTTGTGCATGGGTTGTACCAGGTGGGTGCAAGCCTCGCGCACCGCATTTGCCTTGCAGTGCACAAAGCCGTTGCGCCCGCCGACGGATAATGTAATGAACGCCGACACCCAGCTTGACGCAATAATGTTGCGCAGAGAAAGGAGACACGGATGGCCCCGCTCGACGCGCCTGTGACCCAGCCCGAGTATGACGCGCCGCAGAAGGACCTCTACGAGATCGGCGAGATCCCGCCCCTCGGCTACGTCCCGAAGAAGATGTACGCCTGGGCGATCCGCCGCGAGCGGCACGGCGAGCCGGACGTGTCCTTCAAGGTGGAAGTCGTTGATACGCCTGAACTTGACAGCAACGAGGTGCTGGTCTTCGTGATGGCGGCGGGCGTCAACTACAACGGCGTCTGGGCCGGTCTCGGCATCCCGATCTCGCCTTTCGACGTGCACAAGGCGCCGTACCACATCGCCGGCTCCGACGCCTCCGGCATCGTCTGGGCGGTCGGGTCCAAGGTGAAGCGGTGGAAGGTCGGCGACGAGGTCGTCGTCCACTGCAACCAGGACGACGGCGACGACGAGCACTGCAACGGCGGCGACCCGATGTACTCGCCCAGCCAGAGAATCTGGGGCTATGAGACCCCCAACGGCAGCTTCGCGCAGTTCACCAACGTCCAGTCGCAGCAGCTGATGCCGCGCCCGCTCCACCTGACGTGGGAGGAAAGCGCCTGCTACACGCTGACGCTGGCCACCGCCTACCGCATGCTGTTCGGCCACGCGCCGCACGACCTTCAGCCCGGCCAGAACGTCCTCGTCTGGGGCGCCTCCGGCGGCCTCGGCTCGTTCGCGATCCAGCTCATCAATACCGCAGGTGCGAACGCCATCGGCGTGATCTCCGAAGAAAACAAGCGCGACTTCGTCCTCTCCCTCGGCGCCAAGGGCGTCATCAACCGCAAGGACTTCAACTGCTGGGGGCAGATGCCCACGGTCAACAGCCCTGAATACAAGACCTGGCTGA
This sequence comes from Amaricoccus sp., assembly GCA_044223585.1. Taxonomy (GTDB): domain Bacteria; phylum Pseudomonadota; class Alphaproteobacteria; order Rhodobacterales; family Rhodobacteraceae; genus Amaricoccus. The sequence goes on along the minus strand of JBGALW010000161.1, from coordinate 3,552 downwards.
CCGAGGCGCGCAAGTTCGGCAAGGCGATCTGGGACATCACCGGCAAGGGCATCAACGTCGACATGGTGTTCGAGCACCCGGGCGAATCAACCTTCCCGGTCTCGGTCCTGGTGGTGAAGCGCGGCGGAATGGTCGTCATCTGCGCCGGCACCACCGGCTACAACCTGACGATGGACGCCCGGTATCTCTGGATGAACCAGAAGCGCGTTCAGGGCAGCCACTTCGCCAATCTCATGCAGGCCTCGGCCGCCAACAAGCTGATGGTGGAGCGCCGGCTCGACCCCTGCATGTCGGAGGTGTTCCCCTGGGCCGAGATCCCCGACGCCCACGTCAAGATGCGCAAGAATCAGCACAAGCCGGGCAACATGGCTGTCCTCATCAGCGCTCCGGTGACCGGCCTGCGCACCCTCGCCGACACCGTCGAGGCGAGCCGCTCCAAGGCCTGATTCTCGGGCTGATTCTTGGAGGGAATCACGGGCAGAACGCGCCCGTGATTCCCTCCGGTTGAGCAGATCCAATAATTTCAATACTTTGGCTACAGCCGGGGGCACCATTTCGGGGGTAACAATAGTGGTGAATTTTCCGTTTCACCGCCGCGTGATACCCACATCGACAGCCACTCCTCCCGCACCGCAGGTGACGTCGATGAAAGCCTACTGGGTGATTGATATTCTCAAGGATATCCGGCAGTTTTCCGAGAAGAACGGCATGGTGGAGCTCGCCGAGCAGCTGGACGACGCGATCTTCGTCGCAGCCAGTGAAATCGGCATGAAGCTCGCCGCTTCGGAAACGGTGGAGTTTGGGACAGGCAGAACTCGAGGCGTTGCTGGAGCGGCTGCAGACCACGAAGTCCATTGAGGAACTTCAGGTCTGGGCGCATGAGCTTCGCGATTACTTCGGCGTAAGCCACGTCATCTACCACACGGCGACACTGAAGCGCGAGCAGATCGGCGCCTTCACCTACAGCCGCGAATGGGCGCATCGATACATCGAGCGCGACTACATCTCGATCGATCCGGTGGTCCTCGGCGCCCGGCGCCGGTCCCACCCGATGGACTGGAAGACCCTCGACTGGTCCAGCCCGCAGGCCCGCGAGATGATGCGCGACTCCATGGCGCATGGCCTCGGCAACCAGGGCTTCTCGATCCCGATCTGGGGTCCGCAGGGCGAGTTCGCGCTGTTCGCCGTCAACGACAGCACCGACGACACCAGCTGGGCGGCCTTCATCGCCGCCAACACCAAGTCGCTGCTGATCGTGTCGCATCTCCTTCACCAGCAGGCGATGCGGATCGCGAACAAGGAGATGGACCCGCCCAGCGCCGACCTCTCGCCCCGCGAGCGCGAGGCCCTGATGCTTCTCAGCCTCGGGCACAGCCGTGCCGCCGTGGCGAACGACCTGCAGATCTCGGAAAACACGCTGCGCGCCTACATCGACTCGGCCCGCCACAAGCTCGGCGCACTCAACGTCACCCACGCCGTCGCCCTTGCGCTGGCGAAGGGGATCATCGTCCCTGCCGGGGCGTTGCCTAAATATTAGGGCAGCGCACGGTCGGACTTTGTTAAGCACGATCGATGATGGTCATCCTCGTCAAGAACGAAGGAGGCCACAATGATCCGATACATCTACGCCGACCAGTTGTCGCAGTATCCGGTTCTTGCCGACTCCATGTTCAGGGACCGTGCAGCGCAGTTCAAGGATCGTCTGGACTGGGATGTTACTGTCGATGAGAATGGCTGGGAAGTCGATCAGTATGATCGACTGAACCCGCTCTACATCATCTGGGAAGAAGCCGACGGCACGCACGGCGGATCTGTGCGGCTGATGCCCACCACCGGCCGGATCATGACCAACGAGCATTTCCTGCACCTGACCGGCGGGGTGCGCATCGCCTCGCCCCTGATCTGGGAATGCACCCGTTTCTGTCTTGCCCCCGGCGCCACCGCCGGCGTTGCCGCCGCCCTGCTGGTCGCGGGGATCGAGCTGGGCCTGCGCTTCGGGCTGGAGCAGGCGCTGGGGGTGATCTACACCAAGACCGTCACCCTGTATCGCCGCATCGGGTCGATGCCCGATATCATCGGCAGCGACGGCGAGAGCCGGGACAGCATCAGCGTCGGCCTGTGGGACATCTCCGTCGAGCGGCGGGCCGAGATCTCGCGCCGTTCGGGCATTCCGCTGTCGGTCATCGCCCACTGGTTCGATGCGAGTTTCCACCCCGAGCAGTTCCACGACGAGGAGCGCGTCGCCGCCTGAAGGCGCCTGCCCCCGTCCCCGTCCCCTGCCAACCGCCACCGCCCGCGCGGGCGGGGACTGGCCGAGGCGCCGCCGGGCGGCTACCAAGCGGGATGGCACTCTCTCCCGATCAGGCGCGGGCCTGGACCCGCCTCGAAGCGACGCTGCACGCCTCCGGCATCGACCTGCCGAATGCCGCGCTGCGGCCGGAAGGCGGCGGCCCGCAACCGACGCTGGCCGTGCTGGGCCGGGCCGGGTCGGGCAAGACGCTGCTGCTGGCGGAACTGGTCAAGGCGCTGGTCGCCGCCGGGGTGGAGACGATTTCCGCCGACTATGAAAGCCGGCGGACCCGCAGCCGCCGCACCCTGGCCGTGCTGGCCCCGACCAACAAGGCGGCGAGCGTGCTGCGCAACCGGGGCGTGCCGGCAACCACCATCCACCGCATCCTCTATACGCCGCTCTACCATCCCGACTATGAGGCGATCGCCGAGTGGCTGACCGGCAAGGCCCAGCGCCCGAAGGTCGAGGGGATGGCCGAGGAGGCGCTGGACCGGGCCTTTGTCTTCTATCAGCAGCATCCGTCCGTGCCCGGCGCGCTGGCCACCGCCGGGCTGCGCGGCTCCGACTTCATCAAGGGCTGGAAGCGGCGGGACGAGCCGCTGGACATCGGGCTGATCGACGAGGCGTCGATGCTGGACGACCGCCAGTATGGCGACCTGCGCGAGCTGTTCCGCACCCTCGTCCTGTTCGGCGATCCCGCGCAGCTGGCGCCCGTGGCCGGACCGGGGCAGATGGTGTTCGAGGCCCTGCCGGCCGAGGACCGGCTGATGCTGAGCCGGGTGCACCGGCAGGCGGCCGACAACCCGATCCTGGATCTGTCGGAGGCGCTGGGCGACCCGGACCTGGAGTTCCGCGACTTCGAGACGCTGATCCGGCAGGCGGCGGACCGCGACCCGCGGATCATCATGTCGCCGCGCGCCGATGCCGGCGCCATGGCCCGGTCGCCGGTGCTGGTCTGGCGCAACGCCACGCGGATCCGGCTGATCCAGGCGTTCCGCACCGCGCATGGCGCGCCGCCGGACGGGTTGCTGCCGGGGGAGCCGCTGGTCTGCGACGGCATCGAGCTGCCGCTGAAGCACCGCAAGCGGCGGATGGACCTGGAGGCGCGCGGGTTGGTCAAGGGCGCGCAGGTCATCTATGTCGGCCCCTCGAACCGGCCCGGCTTTGCGCGGCTGCATGTGGTGGGGGCGGAGGATCCGCGGGTCGGCGTCGCCAGCATCATCCAGATCGAGGCGCCCGACCAGCCGGAGCCGCAGATCGTC
>JBGALW010000160.1:0-9063 GCA_044223585.1 Amaricoccus sp. | reverse complement strand
ACCGCCGCTGCGGCCGCTCCGGCCTGATGCTGCCGGCGATCTCGCTCGGCCTCTGGCACAACTTCGGTGGGGACACGCCCCACGACACCAAGCGCGCGATCATCCACACCGCGTTCGACGCGGGCATCACCCATTTCGATCTCGCCAACAACTACGGCCCGCCCCCCGGCTCCGCCGAGGCGGCGTTCGGCGAGATCCTGCGCACCGACCTCAGGGGCCATCGCGACGAGCTCATCATCTCGTCAAAGGCCGGATACCTGATGTGGCCGGGGCCCTACGGCGAATGGGGGAGCCGGAAATACCTGATCGCCTCGTGCGACCAGAGCCTCAGGCGGATGGGCCTCGACTATGTCGACATCTTCTATTCCCACCGCTTCGATCCCGACACCCCGCTGGAAGAGACGATGGGGGCGCTCGATGCCATCGTCCGCTCCGGCAAGGCGCTCTATGCCGGCATCTCCTCCTACAATGCCCAGCGCACCCGCGAGGCGGCGGCGATCCTCGCCGACCTCGGCACGCCCTGCCTGATCCACCAGCCGAGCTACAACATGCTGAACCGCTGGGTGGAGCGTGACGGCCTCAAGGAAGCGCTCCACGACCTCGGCATCGGCTCGATCGCCTTCACGCCGCTGGCCCAGGGGATGCTGACCTCGCGCTACCTCAACGGCATTCCCGAGGGCAGCCGCGCCACCCAGGGCAAGTCGCTCGACCGCGCCTTCCTTTCGGACCGCGCCATCGCGAGCCTCCGCGCGCTCAACGCCATCGCCGAGCACCGCGGCCAGACGCTCGCCCAGATGGCGATCGCCTGGGTCCTGCGCGGCGGCGGCATCACCACGGCGCTGATCGGCGCCTCCCGCCCGAGCCAGGTCACCGACTGCGTCGGCGCCGTCGCCAACCTCGACTTCACCGAGGAAGAACTGGCCGAGATCGACGCCCACGCCAGCGAGGAGGACATCAACCTCTGGGCAAGGTCCTCCGCCGAATGACCGTGCCGGCCCGCCCCTCTCCCGCGTGCGTGCGGCGCCAACCCGACCCCGCGCGCCGCCCGGCCACCGGCCCGGGCTCGCGTGCGGGCAAGGGTCGGCTTCCGCGCCGCTGGGCGGCCTGACGCCGGGGCAGCGCCCGCAGCCCGGGCGCACCGAGCGAGGCGTGCATCCCCGGAGGAATGACGATGATCCGCAACCCGATCCTGAAGGGCTTCAATCCCGACCCTTCGATCTGCCGCGCCGGCAACGACTACTACATCGCCACCTCGACCTTCCAATGGTCTCCGGGCGGCAATCAACCCGGAGCGGCGCGATCCGCCCGCCTTGACCTCCCATGCCGCCGGAGGCGAAATGCGCCCAAGGCAGGCGGGAGGGAGGGTCCGATGCAACATCCGGCACTGGTGCAGGGCGCGGTCGCCGTGATCACCGGCGGTGCCTCGGGCATCGGCCTCGCGGCGGCCAGCCGCTTCGCCGCGGCGGGCCTGCGCGTCGCGATCGCCGACCTCGGCGAGGTCCGGCTGGCGACAGCCGCGGCCGCCCTCGCCGCGCTGGCGCCGGAGGGCCATGCCGCCGTGCTGGCCGCCGAGACCGACGTCGCCAGCGCGGCCGACATGGAGCATCTCGCCGCCACCGTCGCCGACCGCTGGGGCGGCACCGATGTCCTGATGCTGAACGCCGGCATCGGGCCGGAGACCAACGCGCTCGGCCCCTCCGAGGCGTGGGAGCGTATTCTCGGCGTCAACCTCTGGGGGGTGATCCACGGCGCCCGCGCCTTCGTGCCGGGCATGATCGCCCGCGGCCGTCCCGGCCTCGTCGTCGCCACCGGCTCGAAGCAGGGCATCACCACCCCGCCCGGCAACCCCGCCTACAACGTCTCCAAGGCGGGGGTGAAGGTCTTCGCCGAAGCGCTGGCGCACGAACTGCGCGAGACGCCGGGCTGCGCGATCACCGCACACCTGCTGATCCCCGGCTTCGTCTTCACCGGCCTCACCCGCCCCGGCGGCGGCGAGAAGCCGGCGGCGGCCTGGACGGCGGAGCAGACCGTCGACTTCATGCTGGACCGGCTCGGGGCGGGCGACTTCTACATCCTCTGCCCGGACAACGACGTCCCCCGCGCCCTCGACGAGCGGCGCATCGCCTGGGCGGCAGGCGATCTCATCGCGAACCGCCCGGCGCTGTCGCGCTGGCACCCGGACTTCGCCGACGCCTTCGCGGCCTTCGTCGCCGCGCCCCCCGCCGGCCGCTGAGGCGGGCGCCCGATGGCCGCGCCGGATGCCCCGCTTGCCGGCCTGAAGGTGGTGGAACTCGCCCGCATCCTCGCCGGGCCGTGGATCGGCCAGACCCTGGCCGACCTCGGCGCCAGCGTCGTGAAGCTCGAAAGCCCGGAAGGCGACGACACCCGCCGCTGGGGGCCGCCGTTCCTCGACCGGCCGGGCGAGCCGCCGACCGCCGCGTATTTCCACGCGGCGAACCGCGGCAAGACCTCGGTCACCTGCGACCTTGCCGACGCAGGCGACCTCGCGCGGGCAAAGGCGCTGATCGCCGAGGCGGACGTCCTGATCGAGAATTTCAAGGTCGGCGGCCTCGCCCGCTTCGGCCTCGACTATCCCTCGGTCGCCGCCTGGCACCCGCGCCTCGTCTATGCCTCGGTCACCGGCTTCGGCCAGACCGGACCGATGGCGAGCCGCGCCGGCTACGATTTCCTGATCCAGGGTCTCTGCGGCATCATGGATCTGACCGGCGAGCCGGACGGCCCGCCGCAGAAGGTCGGCGTCGCCTGGATCGACATCTTCACCGGGCTCTATGGCGTCATCGGCATCCAGGCGGCGCTGGCGGAGCGGGAACGCTCCGGCCTCGGCCAGCAGGTCGACCTGTCGCTGCTCGACACCGGCGTCGCGGTGCTGGCGAACCAGGCGATGAACGCCCTCGCCGGCGCGGCGCCGCGGCGGATGGGCAACGCCCATCCCAACATCGTGCCCTACCAGGTGTTCCCCGCCGCCGACGGCCACCTCATCATCGCCTGCGGCAACGACCGCCAGTTCGCCGCGCTCTGCGGCCTGCTCGGGCTGGAGGCGCTGGCGGCCGATCCCGCCTACGCGACGAACGCCGCGCGGGTCGCGAACCGCGTGACACTGACGGCGCTCCTCTCCGAACGCACCACCGGCCGCAGCCGCGCCGACCTGATCACGGCCCTCGAGGCGGCCGGGGTGCCGGGCGGGCCGATCAACAGCGTCGCCGAGGCGCTGGCCGAGCCGCAGATTGCCGCCCGCGGCCTCCGGGTATCGCCGGGGGGCATACCGGGCCTCCGCACGCCCCTCGCCTTCTCGCGCAGCCGATTGGTGACCGAAGCCCCGGCACCGCCGCTCGGCAGCGGGCGGTGGGGCTTCGAGTAGGCGCTCCGACCGGCCTGCCCCACGCTGTCCGGCGCGGCTCGTCGCGGGGTGTCCCTGCCGATGCCCGATCGCGCTGTCGCGCGAGCCAGGCGCAACCGCCCACGCCCGAGCCAAGGGGGGAAGGCCGCCACGCCCGGGCCCCGTTCCCGCTTGACTCCGGGCCCCGAGCCGCTATTAGCACGGCTCTCGGATTTCTGGCCTCGGCAAGGGGCGGGGCTGGCGCGGGCGACCGCGGGGAAGGAACGGCAATGGCAAAGCCCACCACGATCAAGATTCGGCTGAACTCGACGGCCGACACCGGGCACTTCTATGTGACCAAGAAGAACTCGCGCACGATGACCGAAAAGATGACGGTCCGGAAGTACGATCCCGTCGCGCGCAAGCATGTCGAGTACAAGGAAGGCAAGATCAAGTAATCCTGCCTTACTTGACTCCCGGCGGGACTTCCCGCTGAAAAGCCCCGAGCGACCGCAGACATCTGTCGGGAGAGGAGCGTCCGCCGTGAGCGCCACTGCTGAGACCAGGGCGATCACGCCCGCTGCCGTGCGGGCGCGCAAGGGCGCGGACCCGCTCGTGGTCCTGACCGCCTACACCACCCCGATGGCCCGCCTCGTCGACGCGCACGCCGACGTCATCCTCGTCGGCGACAGCCTCGGCATGGTGGTGCACGGCCTGCCCTCCACCCTCGGCGTCACGCTGGAGATGATGATCCTGCACGCAAAGGCGGTGCGCCGCGGCGCGTCCCGCGCGCTCGTCGTCGTCGACCTGCCGTTCGGCAGCTACGAGGCCGGGCCGGAGCAGGCCTTCCGCAGCGCCGCCCGGGTGATGGCCGAGACCGGCTGCGCCGCGGTGAAACTCGAAGGCGGCGAGACCATGGCCGAAACCATCGCCTTCCTCACCGCCCGCGCCATCCCGGTCATGGCGCATGTCGGGCTGATGCCGCAGCAGGTGAACGTCACCGGCGGCTACCGGGTGCAGGGGCGCGGCGCGGCCGCCGCGCGCGTCCTCGCCGATGCCCGCGCGGTGGCCGACGCCGGCGCCTTCTCGGTGGTGCTGGAAAAGATCGTCGAGCCGCTGGCCCGGCAGATCACCGAAGCCGTGCCGATCCCCACCATCGGCATCGGCGCCTCGGCCGCCTGCGACGGGCAGGTGCTGGTGATCGACGACATGCTCGGCCTCTTCACCGACTTCCGGCCCTCCTTCGTGCGGCGCTATGCCGAACTCGGGGCGGCCGCCGACGCGGCGATAGCCGCCTATGCGGCCGACGTCCGCGCCCGGCGCTTCCCCGCTCCCGAGCACACCTTTCCCGAGACGTGACCGCGCGATGACCAGCATTGTCCGCACGCTGCCCGCCCTGCGGGAGATTGTCGCCGGCTGGAAGGCCCGGGGCGAGCGCGTCGGCGTGGTGCCGACCATGGGCGCGTTGCACGAGGGCCATCTCAGCCTCGTTGCCGCAGCGAAGGCCGGCGCCGACCGGGTGATCGTCACGCTCTTCGTCAACCCGAAGCAGTTCAACAGCGCGGCGGATCTCGCCGCCTACCCGCGCACCGAGACGGCGGACGCGGCGAAGATCGCGCCGTTCGCCGCCGACATTCTCTACGTCCCGGATGCGGACCAGATCTATCCGCCCGGCTTCGCGACCACCGTGTCGGTCGCCGGGGTCAGCGACGGGCTCTGCGGCACGCACCGGCCGGGGCATTTCGACGGCGTCGCGACCGTGGTGACGAAGCTCCTCCTGCAGACCGGCGCAGACCGGGCGTTCTTCGGCGAGAAGGACTACCAGCAGCTGCTCGTCGTCACCCGGCTCGTGCGCGACCTCGACCTGCCGGTGGAGATCGTCGGCTGCCCCACGGTGCGCGAGGCTGACGGGCTGGCGCTTTCCTCGCGCAACGTCCGGCTGTCTCCGGCGGACCGTGCCGCCGCCGCGGGACTGGCGGCGGCGCTGACCCGGGCCGCCGGGGCGATTGCCGGAGGCGCGGAGGCCGACGAGGCGATCCGGGCGGCCAGCGCCGCGATCCTCGCCGCCGGCTTTGCCGAGGTCGAATATGTCGAGCTGCGCCGCGCGGACGACCTCGCGCCGATGGCGCGGGGCGAGGCGCCGGGCCGCCTGCTCGCCGCGGCCTGGATCGGCGGCGTGCGGCTGATCGACAACGTGCCGGTCGACGCCGCCGCCAGGTGAGTCGATCGCCGGTGAGTCGCGGGTGCTTGTGCCCGCCGCACGCGGCCGGGTAGAATGCCCCCGAACCGGACACACGTCCGTCCCCGAATTCTCCAGACGGAGCCGCCCGCATGTCGTGGACCGATGAACGAGTCGAAACCCTGAAGTCGATGTGGACCGAAGGCAAGAGCGCCAGCCAGATCGCCAAGGAGCTCGGCGGCGTCACCCGCAACGCCGTGATCGGCAAGGTCCACCGCCTCGGCCTGTCGAACCGCGTCGGCGGGCCCGATGGCCTCGCCGAGGATGGCTTCCAGCCGGAGGCACCGGTGGTCGAGGAGGCCGCGCCCGAACCCGCCGCCGAGGCCGCCACGCCCGCGGCGCCGCGCCCGGTCGCGAAGGATCCGGCACCCGCCGTCCGCCCGAAACCGGTGCCCGGCCAGCCCCTGCCGCCACAGCCCTCGGCGAACGAAATCAGCGCCGAGGCGCTGGCGAACCTCGCCGAGGTGGCGAAGAAGGCCCGCAAGCTGTCGCTGATGCAGCTGACCGAGCGCACCTGCAAGTGGCCGATCGGCGACCCGGCGACCGACGATTTCTGGTTCTGCGGCCTGCCCACCCTCCCGGGCAAGCCCTACTGCGAGACGCACGTCGCCGTGGCGTTCCAGCCGATGTCCGCCCGCCGCGACCGCCGCGCCGGCGGCCGCTGACCCGCGTTCCCAGGAGGGCGGTGTTCGCGGCGGCCACCGAGGCCCGCCGCGGGCGCCACATCCGGCACACGCGACCTCAAGGCCGTCGGCCCTGATCCCGCCTACTGGGCCTCTGCTTCAGGCTGGGGCCGGATCCAGAATTCCGGCATCGCGGCCTGGCGGCAGCGGTCGTCGATCCCGATCGTGGGATCGTTGATGAACGCCACTCCCATGTCCGCCACGCAGGGCTGGTAGATGATCGCGCCATGCCCGGCCTCGGGAATGACGATCGCCTGCCCGTTCGGCAACGTCCTGACCGCCAGCTCTGCCCAGCTCGCCGCCGTCTGGGTGTCCCAGCCGGAGCCGATGGACAGGGTCGGGATGTCACTCGCTACCGGGTCGTGAAACCCTTCGCGCGGCGACGGCGTGAACGACGTGCACATGTCGTAGAAGACGCCGATCTCCTTCGACCAGACATCGCGCAGCATCGGGAAGCGCCCGGCGGCCGCCACCGCCTCGTAGCCCTCGGGACTGTTGTAGGGAATGTCCTCCTGACAGGCGTAGACGCCGAGGTGCAGCGTCTGCAGATAGGCGTGCTCCGGCCGGTCGGCCGCCACGGAGATGATCCGGTAGACCTGGTCCAGCTCGGCGTCGTTCATAGCCTCGATCAGAGCGAGAAGCCGGTCGTCGTCGTCGAAGTGCTTCGTCACGAACGCCGCGAGCCGCACCTTGTCGTGCAGCCCGCGCTGCAGCGCGAGATAGTCCTTCGCCGCCGCGAGAGCGGCTTCGGGATCGGACTGCCACGGACCGCCCGAGCGCTGCATCTCGCGGTCGAAGAGCGCGCCGAGCGGGCCGAGGTCGCGGTCTCGCAGCATCGCCACCCGCAGCGTCTCCAGCGATCCCTGCAGCGCCGTCGCCGTGGCCCGCTCCACCTCGGCCCCGGCGAGGACCGTCCGGGCGGCCTGCAGCGGATCGCCCTCCAGGGCATCGACCTGCTTGTGAACCTCCACCGAGCGGACGTCTGTGAGCGGATCGAGCGCGAACTTGCTGGCGATCAGCTCGTCCCAGAGCGGCGTCTCGTCCTCCGTCAGTTCGTACATCAGCGCCGGGATGAGCGGCGTCAGGCTCTTCTTGCGGTAGGCGCCGTTGCGGACCATGAACGGCGCCAGCGCCATCTCCAGCGGCAGCGCTTCGCCCTTCACCTTCAGTTGCCCCGCCGCGGCTTTCTCCAGGACGCCGGTGATCACGTCGCCCAGCTTCGGATAGGCGGCGTTGCAGGCCGCGTCTGCGGCGCACAGGTCGACGACCATCCCGATCGCCTCGTCAAGCGGCTGCGCCACCGTGTCGTAGAGCTTCACCTCCGGGGGCGCGACACCGTCGAGGATAACCGACCGCAATCCCTGCGGCACCGATCGCATCACCTCGAGCGACAGCTTGGTCCCGTAGGAAATGCCATAGAGGTTGTAGGTCTCGTAGCCCAGCCCGGTCAGCACCGCGCGCACGTCGCGGGCGTTCTCCAGTGTGTTGTATTTCGAGAGGTCGATGTCCTGCCCCTTAAGCTCCGCCACGCACTGCGCCGTCAGGCTCGGCCCGTCCTTGATCGCCGCGGTGCCGTACTCCTCGAAGTCAGGGGCGATCAGCGCGTCGATGTTCGCCTGCATCGCCCCGAAACAGGAAGTGGACTTGCCGGACAGCCCCGCGGCCCGCTGGTCGAACATCACCACGTCGCGCGTCGCGCGGAACGGCTCGAAGACCTGGGCGACCCCGGCGAAGTCGCCCATGACGCCGCTTCCGGGTCCTCCATGCAGGTAGACCACCGGATCGGGCGCCGGATAGGCGGACAGCGACTTCAGGACCGCGAAGGCCAGATCGATGCGGCGACCGTGGCGCGCCCGATGATCCTCGGGCACCGAAATCGTGCCGCAGATGATCGTCTGCCCCTCGATCTCCTCGGGCAGCAGGGGACGCGAGCAGGGCGAGATCTCGACCGGAAAGGCCGGGTCAAATCCTCCCGCCACGAGTTCCGGGAACGCGCTCGGCGCAGGCTGCCCGGCGATCAGGCCCGCGACGGTGGCGATGATCTGATCGAATGTCATCGGAGATCCCCCCTTCAGGCATTACCTGCGGTCGGTGTTGGCGTAAGGCAGACATCGTTCGCAAGGGGGGGGCGGCAACTTCCGGGTGAGCGACGGCATGGCGTGCCAACGGGGCAACTCCTGCTTCCTGCCAACGCTGGCGCATCGGCGGCGACGTCGCCACCGGAGATCGACGGCGGAACCGACGGCCCGCCGGCTCCCGACGGAGCCGGAAAGGCCGCTCAGGCGGCGGCGCGGGCGCCGGTGCCGGCGAGGGCGACGATGTCCTGCATGATCCGGTTCAGCTCGAAGTCCTTCGGCGTGTAGACCCGAGCCACGCCGACCGAGCGCAGGGTCTCGGCGTCGGCGTCGGGGATGATGCCGCCGACCACCACCGGCACGTCGTCGAGGCCAGCGGCGCGCATCCGCTCCATCACCTCGGTGACGAGCGGGATGTGCGAGCCGGAGAGGATCGACAGGCCGACGACGTGGACGCTCTCCTCCAGCGCCGCGTTGACGATCTGCGCCGGGGTCAGGCGGATGCCCTCGTAGACCACTTCCATGCCGCTGTCGCGCGCCCGGACCGCGATCTGCTCCGCGCCGTTCGAATGGCCGTCGAGGCCAGGCTTGCCGACGAGGAACTTGAGCCGCCGCCCGAGACGGGCATTGACCGCCTCCACCGCCGCGCGCACCTCGGCAAGGTTCGCCGCCGGCGCGCTCGCCGCCTTGCCGACGCCGGTGGGCGCGCGGTATTCGCCGAACACCTCG
>JBGALW010000159.1:0-9139 GCA_044223585.1 Amaricoccus sp. | reverse complement strand
GCCGAAGAGGCCCGCCAGAGCCCACGCCGTAGAGAACTGCGTGCCGTTGATGAGCGCGAGCCCCTCCTTCGCCGCCAGCGCCAGCGGCGCGAGCCCCGACTGCGACAGGGCCTCCGCCCCGGACATCCGCCAGCCGCCGACCTCGGCGGTGCCCGATCCGATCATCACCGAGGCCATCGCCGCGAGCGGCGCGAGGTCGCCCGACGCGCCGACCGACCCCTGCGCCGGCACCACCGGCGTCACGCCGCGCTCCAGCATCGCCTGCAGCAGCGCGACCAGCTCCCAGCGGACGCCGGAGGCGCCGCGGCCGAGCGAGACGAGCTTCAGCGCCATCATCAGCCGCACCACCGGCACCGGCGTCGCCTCGCCCACCCCGGCGCAGTGCGACAGGATCAGGTTGCGTTGCAGCCGCGCGGTGTCGACGGCCGGAATGGCGACGCTCGCCAGCTTTCCGAAGCCGGTGTTGACGCCGTAGACCGGCGCCCCGTCGGCCACCGCCGCCGCCACCCGTGCCGCCGACGCCTCGATCGCCGGCCGCGCCTCGGGGTCGAGCCTGGCCGGCTCGCCGCGCCACACCGCCTCCAGCGCCGCGAGAGTGACCGATCCCGGTGTCAGCGTCCGCATGGCCGTCCCTCCACCACCCGCATCGCGAGCGGGTTGAATCCGATCCGGTAACTGAGCTCCGCCGGATGCCGCACGTCCCAGACCGCGAGGTCGGCGCGCAGCCCCGGCGCCAGCGTGCCGCAGTCGCCCAGCCCCAGCGCCCGCGCCGCCACCCGCGTCACCCCCGCCAGCGCCTCCTCCGGCGTCATGCGGAAGAGCGTGCAGGCCATGTTCATCGCGAGCAGGAGCGAGGTGAGCGGCGCGGTGCCGGGGTTGCAGTCGGTCGCCACCGCCATCGCGACGCCGCTGGCCCGGAGGCCCGCCACCGGGGGCACGCGAGTCTCGCGCAGCGTATAGAAGGCCCCGGGCAGCATCACCGCCACCGTTCCGGCCGCGGCCATCGCCGCGATGCCATCGGCGTCGAGCCATTCCAGATGATCGGCCGACAACCCGCGGAAGCCCGCCACCAGTTCGGCGCCGCCAAGGTCCGAGAGCTGCTCGGCATGCAGCTTCACCGGCAGCCCGAGGTCGCGCGCCACCGTAAACACGCGCGCTATCTGCTTGGGGATGAAGGAAATCCCCTCGCAGAAACCATCGACCGCATCGACCAGCCCCTCCTCCGCCGCCGCGCGCAGCGTCGGGATGCAGGCGCCGTCGATGTAGGCGTCGGCGTCCATCTCCGGCGGCACCGCGTGGGCGCCGAGGAAGCTCGTCCTGACCCGCACCGGCCGCACCCGGCCGATTTCGCGCGCCACCCGCAGCATGGCAAGCTCGGTGTCGCGGTCGAGCCCGTAGCCCGACTTCACCTCGATGACCGCAACGCCCTCGGCCAGCAGCGCGTCGACCCGCGGCAGGGCCGAGTCGAGCAGCGCCGCCTCCGTCGTCCCGCGCGTCGCCCGCACGGTCGCCATGATCCCGCCGCCGGCCCGGGCGATTTCCTCGTAACTTGCGCCATTGAGCCGCGCCTCGAACTCGCGCGCCCGGTCGCCGCCATGGACGATGTGGGTGTGGCAGTCGATCAGCGCCGGCGTCACCAGCCGCCCGCCGAGAGACACGGGCTCCACCCCCGGCACCAGCCCGGCGACGGCGTCGGGGTCCCCGACCCCGGCAATCAGCCCGCCCCGGACGGCAATCGCCGCCGACTCGAGCAGGCCATAGGGCGCGCCACCGGGCAGCATCGTCGCGACGGTGGCATCGGTGAAGAGGGCGTCGGGGGAATCAGCCATCATCGGACCATCCCATGCCCCCGGCCCGGGCGTGGCGGCTGTATCCGCCCCGAGCCGCCGGCGCCGGGCGGTACCGGCACGGGCGATGTGCGAATGGCTGCCAGATGCATCCCGGCTCCCCCTTTGCCATCCTGCCATTTACCGCCTATTTCGGGGGAAGCCGCAAGCCGGGGAAAGCCGATGACCACCCTCTTCGCCCCCGTCGCCTTCCTGCCCGATGGCTGGGCGCGCGACGTGCGCGTCACGCTCTCGGGCAGCCGGATCGCCTCCGTCACCGTCAACGCCGCGCCGGCCGCCAGCGACCTCCGTCTCACCGGCCGCGCCCTGCTGCCCGCGCCGTCCAACGTGCACAGTCACGCCTTCCAGCGGGCGATGGCCGGGATGACCGAGCGGCGCGGTCCGGGCGAGGACAGCTTCTGGACCTGGCGGCGGCTGATGTACCGCTTTCTCGACGTGCTCGACCCCGAGGCGGTGCAGGCCATCGCCGCGCTCACCTATGCCGAGATGCTGGAGGCGGGATTCGCCGCCGTCGGCGAGTTCCACTACCTGCACCACCAGCCCGGCGGGACGCCCTACGCCGACCCGGCGGAGCTGGCGCACCGCATCGTCGCCGCCGCCGCCGAGGCGGGGATCGGCCTCACCCTGCTGCCGGTGCTCTACAGCTATGGCGGCGCCAATGCCGAGCCGCTTTCCGGCGGCCAGCGCCGCTTCGGCTGCACCCTCGACGCCTTCCTGACGCTGCGTGCCCGGTCCCGCGCCCACCTCGCGGCGGACGGGGTGCTCGGCACCGCGCCGCACTCGCTGCGCGCCACGACCCCGGACCAGCTGAGCGCCCTTGTCACCGCGCTGCCGGAAGGCCCGATGCACATCCACGCGGCGGAGCAGCAGCCGGAGGTCGAGCAGGTGACGGCCTGGCTCGGCACCCGGCCGGTCGCCTTCCTGCTCGAGCGCATCGGCATCGGCTCGCGCTGGACGCTGATCCACGCCACGCAGATGACCGGGACGGAAACCGCCGGCCTCGCCACCTCCGGGGCCGTCGCCG
This sequence comes from Amaricoccus sp., assembly GCA_044223585.1. GTDB lineage: Bacteria > Pseudomonadota > Alphaproteobacteria > Rhodobacterales > Rhodobacteraceae > Amaricoccus. The sequence continues at coordinate 6,268 of JBGALW010000159.1, read as the reverse complement.
GCCTCTGCCCGATCACCGAGGCGAACCTCGGCGACGGCATCTTCCCCGGTGCCGCCTATCGCGCCGCCGGCGGCCTCTTCGGCGTCGGCTCGGACTCGAACGTCAGGATTTCGCTCGCCGGCGAGCTGCGCAGCCTCGAGTACAGCCAGCGGCTGCAGCACCGCGCCCGCAACATGCTGGCCGATCCCGGCGACTCGGTCGGCGAAACCATCTTCCGTGCCGTCCTCGGCGGTGGCGCCCAGGCGCTCGGCCGCGCCTCCGGCGGCATCCGGCCCGGCGTCCTCGCCGATCTCGTGGCGATCGACCGCGACGACCTCGTCCACTCCGCCCGCGGCGACGGCCAGCTGCTTGACGGCTGGCTGTTCGCCGCCGGCGACCGGGTGGTGCGCGAGGTCTGGTCCGCCGGCCGTGCCGTCGTGCGCGACGGCCGGCACGTCAAGCGCGACGCGATCGAGGCCCGCTACCGCCAGGCCATGGCCGGCGTGCTGGCAAACGTGTGACCGTGCGGCCGCCTCACCGCTTCGTGAGGCTTCCGCTGTAATGCCGGGCGCTTCCCCTCCGTAGGGCTCTTTGACCGCACTTGCTGCGGTGGACCCGGACAGGAGAGACGACATGACCCGGACCCTTCTTGCCTCTGCGATCGCGATCTGTGCCGCGCTGCCGGCCTTCGCCATGGACGACATGACCTGCAAGGATTTCGTCGCGATGGACTCGGCGGGGCAGATGCACGCGATGGCCGACACCGGCATGATGGCCGACACCGGCGCCATGGCCGACACGGGCGCCATGGCGGCCAGCACGACCGAGGGCAGCATGGCGGCGGACCACGGCACGACCGGCGACGCGATGATGCACGGCGAGGACACCACCGCCGCCGCGGTCGAGGCCTGCGGCATGCACCCGGACATGACTGTCGGCGAGGCGATGAAGGCGTCGAACTGACGCCTGCTTTCCAGCGCGGGGCCGTGCTAGGAAAGGCCGGCCGCCGCGCATCGGGGCGGGGACTTCACCGGAGAAACCATGAGACCGATCCTGCTCCTCGCCCTGATGACCAGCTGCGGCGCGGCCCTCGCACAGGAGGGCCCCTATGCCGACCAGACGGATTGCCAGCAGTTCCTGACGATGGACACCGCGACGCGGCTCGAACTCCTCTCGCAGATCGAGCCGCTCGGCGACGACATCGAGCCCGACGACCAGGCCGCGACCAACCAGTGGGTGCATGACGTCTCGAAGGCGTGCGAAGGTCACCCGGACATGGCGCTGACCGCGGCCGCCGAGCAGGCCATGACCACGGAGTGACGCGATGACGACCGAGCCCATCACGGCCACCACGGAGCGATCGGAGGCCGGCCCGCTGGTGCGGCGCCACCGGCTCTCCACCCGGCTGTGGCACTGGACCAACGTGGTGGCGCTCCTCATCCTGCTGATGAGCGGCCTCATGGTGTTCAACGCCCATCCGCGGCTCTACTGGGGCCAGTACGGCGCCAATCCCGATCCCGCCTGGCTGCAGATCGGCGCACAGGACGGCCGCGGCTACCTGCGGGTGGGCGACGTCGTGCTCGACACAGACGGCGTGCTCGGGCGGCAGGAGATCGACGGGCGCAGCCGCACCCGCGCCTTCCCGGGCTGGGCCACCCTGCCCTCCTCCTACGACCTCGCGCTCGCCCGCAAGTGGCACCTGACCTTCGCCTGGGTGTTCGGTGTGGGGATCGTCGCCTACCTGCTGACGAGCCTTGCCAACGGCCACCTGCGGCGCGACCTGCTGCCCCGCGGCGGCGAGCTCTCCCCCGGGCATCTCTGGCAGGAGGTGAAGGACCACGCCCGCCTGCGCTTTCCGACCGGCGAGGCGGCGCGGCACTACAATGTCCTGCAGAAGCTCGCCTATGTCGGCGTGCTGATCCTGCTCATACCGACCATGGTCCTCAGCGGGCTCACCATGTCGCCGGCGATGGACGCGGCCTGGCCTTGGCTGCTCGACCTCTTCGGCGGGCGGCAGTCGGCGCGGTCGGTGCACTTCATCACCGCGATGCTGCTCGTCCTGTTCGTGCTCGTGCATCTTGCGATGGTGGTGCTCTCCGGGCCGTTCAACGAGCTCCGGTCGATGGTGACCGGCTGGTACCGCCTTCCGGGAGGACGCGCGCGATGACACGGCTCCTGACCCGCCGCCGCCTGCTGCTCGGAGCCGCGGCGACCCCGGTCCTGGCCCTCGGCGGCTGCGACTGGCTGGGCGCCAGCCCGAGCTTCCGCGACATCGTGCTGGGCTCGGGCGAGTGGCTCAACTATCACGCGCACCGGCTGATCGGCTCCTCCGCGCTGGCGCGGGAGTTCGACCCGGCGGACCTGTCGCCAAACTTCCGCACCAACGGCAACGCCGACGTCCGGGACGCGACGTACCGCCGCTTCGCCGACGCCGGGTTCGCCGGATGGCGGCTGCAGGTCGACGGCCTTGTCGAGACGCCCGGCGCCTACACGCTCGACGAGATCCGGGCGATGCCGGCGCGCAGCCAGATCACCCGGCACGACTGCGTCGAGGGGTGGAGCGCGATCGGCAAGTGGACCGGCGTGCCGCTCGGCCATCTGCTCGGCCTCGTCCGGCTGCGGCCGGAAGCGCGCTACATCGTCTTCCACTGCGCCGACGATTTCAGCGGCACGCCGTACTACGAGAGCATCGACCTCGTCGACGCCTTCCACCCGCAGACCATCCTCGCCTGGGGCATGAACGACGCCGCGCTGCCGATCGGCCACGGCGCGCCGCTGCGGCTGCGGGTGGAGCGGCAGCTCGGCTACAAGCAGGCGAAGTTCATCATGCGCGTGGAAGCGGTCGCCAGCCTGCGGGGCATGGGCCAGGGCAAGGGCGGCTTCTGGGAGGACGTCGCCGGCTACGACTGGTACGCCGGCATCTGACCCGCGCTCCGGCGGGTCGCCACGGTGGGGTCGTTGCGATCAGCCGGATGCAGATCAGGAGCCCGGCCGTTCGGGCACCGCGTAGCGCTGGAACAGCGGCACCTGCGCCATGATGAACAGGAAATTCGCCGCCGGCAGGGCGAAGGTCCGGAAGTTGACCCAGACGTCCGTGCCCCAGACCCGCCAGACGACCTCGTTGGCCACGGCCAGCGCCAGATAGAAGATGACGAAGCGCCAGGTGAACTTCATCCAGCCTTCCGGCTGCATCGGGATCATCTCGTCCAGCAGGTAGCGCAGATAGCTCTGCCCGCGCAGCAGGCCGAACCCGAGAATGCCGGCAAACAGGCAATAGAGGATCGTCGGCTTCATCTTGACGAACGTGTCGTCCCGCAGCACCAGCGTCAGCCCGCCGAACACGGTCACCACCACCGCCGTCACCGCCGCCATCCGCGGCACGCGCCGCGTCAGCAGCCATCCCGCGACGAGCGCCGCGAGAATTGTGGGAACGAACACCTTGGTGGAAAACAGAATCTGTTCCAGCTGCCGCTCCGCTTCCGGCAGTCCGGGCGGCACCGGCGCCCAGCGATAGGCGAGGAAGAAGACCGCGATCGGCCCGACCTCCAGCACGAGCTTCACGAGCGGATGAACATGCCGTGCGCCCGTCATTTTCGGCCCATTCCAACAGTCACACCGAACTCCATCAATCCTAAAGCCCGGTCAGGGCACGGGCGAATTCCTCCGGGTCGAACGGCGCCAGATCGTCGATCTGCTCCCCGACACCGATCGCGTGGATCGGCAGCCGGAACCGGTCCGCCAGCGCCACCAGCACGCCCCCCTTGGCCGTCCCGTCAAGCTTGGTCATCACGAGGCCAGTCACATCAGCAATCTTCTGGAAGATCTCGACCTGGCTCAAGGCGTTCTGGCCCGTCGTGGCGTCGAGCACCAGCAGCGTGTTGTGCGGCGCCTCCGGGTCGCGCTTGCGGATCACCCGCACGATCTTGGCGAGTTCCGCCATCAGGTCCTCGCGATTCTGCAGCCGCCCCGCGGTGTCGATCAGCAGGAGGTCCGCCCCCTCCGCCTCCGCCCGCCCGAGCGCGTCGAAGGCAAGGCTTGCGGGGTCGGACCCCTGCGCCGCCGTCATCACCGGCACCCCGGCGCGCTGGCCCCAGACCTGCAGCTGCTCGACGGCGGCGGCGCGAAACGTGTCGCCGGCGGCGATCACCACCGACTTGCCGGCGGCGCGGAACTGGCTCGCGAGCTTGCCGATCGTCGTGGTCTTGCCCGAGCCGTTGACGCCCACCACGAGCACCACCTGCGGCCGCCTGGCATAGATCGGCATCGGCCGCGCCACCGGCTCCAGGATCGTCGCCAGCTCCTCGGCCAGCAGCGTGCGGATTTCCTGCGCCCCGACACGGCGCCCGAACCGGCCCTCGGCGATCCGTGCCGTGACCTTGAGAGAGGTGTCGACGCCCATGTCGGCCTGGATGAGCAGTTCCTCAAGACTCTCCAGCATCGCGTCGTCCAGCACCCGGCCGCGCTCCTGCTGGCCGAGAAGCCGCCCGACCAGTCCTGGCTTCGCATCGTCGGAAGGTCCGGGGACTGCCGCTGGCGCCGGCGTGGCCGGCGTTGATGCCGGCTCGGGGGCGGTCGGCGCCGGGGCCTCGTCGATGATCGCGTCGATGCCCGCCTCGAGTTTCGAGGAGGACTTGAACAGCCGGTCCTTCAGCTTCTGGAAGAATGCCATCGCCTGCGCGTCCTCCTGCTCCCGCCCCTCCCGTACCCGCGCCGCGGGGCGGATGCAAATCAGGGCTCCGGGGAGATCTGCGCCTCGCGGACGCTGTTGCGCTCGTCGCGATAGAGCGACCAGAAGGACAGGAACAGCGCGGCGATCAGCGGGCCGATCACGAAGCCGTTGATCCCGAAGACCGACAGGCCGCCCACCGTCGAGACGAGGATCACGTAGTCCGGCAGCCTCGTGTCGGCGCCGACCAGTTTCGGGCGCAGGAGATTGTCGACCAGCCCGATCACGAAGACGCCGATCACGATCAGGATCACGCCCTTTGCTACCGCACCGCCGAGCAGCAGCGACGCCGCCATCGGCACCCACACGAGCGCCGAGCCGACCGCCGGCAGCATCGACAGGAACGTCATCAGCGTACCCCAGAGCAGCGCCCCCTCGATGCCGAGCAGCCACAGCGTCACGCCGCCGATCGTGCCCTGGATGATCGCAATGATGATGTTGCCCTTGACCGTCGCCCGCACCACCGCGGCAAAGCGGATCAGCAGCGCCCGGCTCTTCTCCTCGCTGAGCGGCATCGCCTTCAGGATGTCGCGTCCGATCTGGCGGCCGTCCCGGAACAGGAAGAACAGCACATAGAGCATGATGCCGATCGCGCCGATGAAGCGCAGCGTGTTCTGCCCGATCGCGACCGCCCGCCCGGCGAGGAACTGTCCGGCCTGCGCGAAGAAGCTGATCAGCCGTTGCTGCAGGGCGGAAAAGTCGTTCAGCCCCGCCTGTTCCAGACCCGAGCGCGCCCAGGTCGGCAGCATGTCGCGCAGGTCGTTCAGCGATCCGGGCAGCTCGAACTGTCCTTCCTGCACCTTGCGCACCAGCTGGGCGCCTTCGCTGACCACCGAGCTGAAGATCACGATCAGCGGGATGATCGCGATGACGATGACGACGATCACGCTCAGGACCGCCGCGAGGTTGCTCCGCGGCCGCAGCCGCCGCTCGAAGCTGCGCTGCATCGGGTTGAAGACGATGGCGAGGATCACCGCCCAGAAGACGGCGCCATAGAAGGGAATGAGGATCCAGACGAAGGCGACGGTGACCACCGCGAGGAGCAGAAGAAAGGCCTTGTGCTCGAGCGGCGTGTCCATCCCGGGACGCTACCGGCAGCCGCATGCAATGACAACGCCCCGCCCTGTCATGCTTCCGTCATTCCGCCGTCCCGGCGGCGCCATGGATCGAGATGCAGCGACCAGCGGCCGGCGACGCGATGAAGCCGCACCATCGCGAGTGGCGCGACGTCGATCCGCCAGAAGGACCCGAGCGGCGCGTCCATGGCGTGCAGCACGGCCGCCCGGACCACCGGAGCGGAGGCGACCGCCGCGACGGCTCCGGCGCCGAGGTCCCCCGCGAGCCTGGCGCCGACGCGCGCGCAGAGCGCGGCGAGCGGCTCGCCGCCGTGCGGGGCCGCGGACGGATCGGATCGCCATGCTGCGAGCGCATCGATCGGGACCGCGTCGAGGTCGAGCCCGCGCCATACCCCATAGTCGCAGTCCCTCAGCGCCGGTTCCACAACCGCCTCCAGCCCGAGGGCGGCCGCGGTCTGGCGCGCCGCCTGCGCCGGACTGGTCCAGG
>JBGALW010000158.1:0-9133 GCA_044223585.1 Amaricoccus sp. | reverse complement strand
CCGCATGCGGCCAAGGCCGTGGCGGTGCTGGTCAACAACATCATCGGCGCGGGCATCATGCCCCGCGCCGCTAGCGGCGACGACAAGCTGGACCGGAAGGTCGATGCGCTCTTCGAACGCTGGACGGCGGACTGCGACGCCGATGGCCAGCTTGACTTCTATGGCCTGCAGACGCTGATCTGCCGGGAGATGGTCGAGGCGGGCGAGGTTCTGGTGCGCCGCCGCCTGCGGCGCGCGAGCGACGGCCTGCCGGTGCCGCTGCAATTGCAGGTGCTGGAAGCCGACTTCCTCGACGCCACCAAGTCCGGAGCCCTCGGCGCAGGGCGCCTCGTGCAGGGGATCGAGTTCGACCCGGTCGGGAAGCGCCGGGCTTACTGGCTGCATGCCGAGCATCCGGGCGACGCCTACGGGGCCTTGCAGAACGGGTTGCAGAGCCGCCCGGTCCCCGCGACCGAGATCGCCCATGTCTACGAGAAGCAGCGCACGCAAGCGCGCGGCGTCCCCTGGGGCGCGCCGGTGATCCGGTCGTTGCGTGATCTCGACGACTATGAAGTGGCCGAACTGGTTCGCAAGAAGACCGAGGCCTGCGTCACCGCCATCGTCTTCGGCGACGACGAGGCGCAACAGGGCATCGCGCCCTCCGTGGTCGATGCCGACGGCAACCGGGTGGAACAGTTCGAGCCGGGGCTGATCGCCTATGCCCGCGGCGGCAAGGACATCCGCTTCAACCAGCCCTCGGCGACGGGCGGCTACGGCGAATACAAGCGCGCGAGCCTGCACACGATCTCGGCAGGCTTCCGCGTGCCCTACGAGCTGCTGACGGGGGACCTGTCCCAAGTGAACTACTCCTCGATCCGGGCGGGTCTCGTGGAGTTCCGCCGCCAGATCGACGCCGTCCAATGGCAGCTGTTCATCCCGATGTTCTGCGCCCCGGTGTGGCGGTGGTTCACGGAAGCCGCATGGGCGGCGGGGCAGATCCCGTCGCCGATCGTGCCTGTGGAATGGTCGCCGCCGAAGTTCGAGGCGGTCGATCCGCAGAAGGACGCGATGGCGAACCTGCTGTCCATCCGCTCGGGCACCATGACGCTGGCCGAGGTGATCGCCCGGCAGGGCCGCAACCCCGACGCCGTGCTGGCCGAGATCGCGGCGACCAACGCCAAGCTCGACGCGCTGGGGTTGGTCCTCGACAGCGACCCTCGCCGCGTCACCAAGACCGGCAGCGCACAATCCAAAGACGGGGCCAGCGATCCGGCGAACGATCCGGCCGCCGACGAACCAGACGCCGACGACCCGACCGCCGACGCGGATACAGACCCGGCGCAGGCCGACCAACAGGACTGACCTTCATGGACACGATGATCGAACTGCCGGCCATGCGCCGGTCGGCGGAGCTTGCGCCGAACACGGCCGATGCCGACAACCGCACCGTCGAGGTGGTCTGGTCGGCCGGGGCTCGCGTCCGCCGTGCCACCTTCTTCGGCGAGCCTTATGACGAGGAACTCAGCCTCGACCCGGCCCATGTCCGGCTCGACCGGCTGAACGCGGGCGCGCCGTTCCTGAAGGTGCACGAGCTCGACACGCTCGACGCGGTGATCGGCTCGGTCGTGCCGGGCTCGGCCCGGATCGAGAACGGTCGCGGCATCGCCTTGGTCCGGATCAGCGAGCGTGCCGATGTCGAGCCGATCTGGCGCGACATCCAGGCGGGGCACATCCGCGCCGTCTCCATCGGCTACCAGGTCCACCGGTTTGATATCTCGAAGCCTGATGGCGCCCGCGAGCTCTGGCGCGCGGTGGACTGGACGCCCTTCGAGGTCTCCGCCGTCGCGGTCGGAGCCGACCCAGCAGCGGGCTTCCGCGCCCAGCACCCCCTTCACGACTGCGTCCTCCACCGCCGGGACGCCCCTTCCACCACGAAAGGACCGATCCCGATGACGGACACGACCCAGACCCCGGCGAGCGACGCCGCAACCCCCGCCAACACCCAGCCGACCGCGCCGGTCGAAACCGAGGACACCCCCATGACCGAGCCGAAACCGGCTGCGCCCGACCCGAAGGTCGCGGCCAGCGAGACGCGCAGCCAGAAGACGCAGGTAACTCCCGCGCCCGATACCGAAGTGGTCGCCACCCGCGCCCGCGAGGCCGAGCGCGACCGCGTCTCCACCATTTACGATCTGGCCGGGCGGCTGAACCTCGAGCGCGGCTTCGCCGAGGATCTGGTCAAGCGCGGCGTCAGCGTCGACGAGTCCCGCCGCCTGATCCTCGACCAGGTCGCCGCGAAATCCGACGAGACCCGGAACTTCCCCCATGTCTCCGTCCCGCTCGGCGGCCGAGACGAGTGCATCACCCGCCGTGACGCGGTGGCGAACGCACTGCTGCACCGCTACAGCCCAACGCTGTTCCAGCTCGAGGACGCCGCGCGCCAGTATCGCGGCATGACGCTGCTGGAGCTCGCCCGCGAAAGCCTCGGCAATGCCGGGGTCAACACGCGCGGCCTGTCGCGTGACGAGGTGGCGACGCGCGCGCTGCACTCGACCTCGGACTTCCCCGAGATCCTGTCGGCCGTCACCAACAAGACGCTGCGGCAGGCCTACGAGGCCTATCCCCGCACCTTCATGCTGTTCTGTCGCCAGGTGCTGGCGACCGACTTCAAGGCGATGCATCGCGTCCAGCTCGGCGAAGCCCCGCAGCTGCTCGAGGTCGGCGAAAGCGGCGAGTTCAAGCGCGGCACGCTGGGCGAGAGCAAGGAGAGCTACAAGGTCAAGACCTATGGCCGGGTGGTCGCCATCACCCGTCAGACGCTGATCAACGACGATCTCGACGCCTTCACCCGCATCCCGGCGATGTACGGCAACTCCATCGCCCAGCTGGAGTCGGACGTGGTCTGGGGCATCATCACCGCCAACCCGGCGATGGCCGACGGCAATGCGCTCTTCCACACCACCCACAAGAACCTGGCAGGCACCGGCGCGGCGCTCGATGTCAGCAGCGTCGGAGCGGCGCGCGCGGCGATGGCCAAGCAGACCGGCCTCGACAAGAAGACGGTGCTGAACGTCCGGCCTGCCTTCCTGATCGTGCCGGCCTCACTGGAACTGAAAGCCGAACAGCTGGTGGCCCAGAACCTCGTGCCCGCCGCGACGTCCAGCGTGGTGCCGCAGTCGATCAGGACGCTGGCGCCGATCAGCGAGCCCCGGCTCGACGCCGCCAGCGAGACCGCCTGGTATCTGGCGGCCAGCCCGAACCAGATCGACACCATCGAGTACGCCTATCTCGAGGGCCAGCAGGGCGCCTATATCGAGACGCGCAACGGCTTCGACGTCGACGGGGTCGAGATCAAGTGCCGCCTCGACTTCGGAGCCAAGGCCATCGACTGGCGCGGCCTCTACAAGAACCCGGGCGCGTAAGGCGCGCTTCCTGAACCCTGACACACGGGCGGTCCTGACGGGCCGCCCTTCGTCTTTCCACGAGGATCCCCATCATGAAAACCTACGTCCAGCCCGGCAACACCATCACCCTGACCGCGCCCTATGCCGTCGCCTCCGGCGATGGCCTGCTCGTCGGCTCCATCTTCGGCATCGCCGCGGGTGCCGCCGCCATTGGCGAGCCCGTCGAGACCGCGCTCGTCGGCGTGTTCGACATCACCAAGGTCGGCTCCCAGGCGTGGACGGTTGGCGCCAAGGTCTATTGGGACGACACCAACAAGCGCACCACGACCGTCGCGACCGACAACACCCTCATCGGCGCGGCCGTCGAGGCGGTGGCGAGCGGCGCCGGCGACACCATCGGCCGGGTGCGCCTGAACGCGACGTTCTGATGTCGGCCTTCGCCGCCGCCATCGGCGCGCTCTTCGCCGATCCGAACATCGGCCGGGACGCGGTCTACATCGCCGACGGCGGTACACCCGTGCTGGTGCGTGCCGTCGCCCGTCGCGCCGACGCGGTCACCGACTTCGGCGACGCGCGGCTCTGGTCCGAAACCACCCGGATCGACCTGCGCGTGGCCGAGGTGGCGAACCCGCGTCCCGGCGACCGCATCGAGATCGACGGCGACGCCTTCCTCATACAGGGCGAGCCGGTCCGCGACCGCGAGCGGCTGGTCTGGACCGTCGACCTGAGGCCCGCGTGAAACTGAAGCTCGACATCGATCCCGACATCGTCGCGATGATGGCGGCCGAGGTCGCGGCGGGTGAACGGGCCGTCACCGCCGCCATTCGCGAGGCCGGGACTGGGCTGAAGACGGCGTGGCGGTTGCAGATCACCGGCGCGGGGCTTGGTACACGGCTCGCCAACTCGATCCGGAGCCAGAACTTCCCGAGGTCGGGCGAGAGCCTTGAGGCTGCGGCGCTGGTCTGGTCGAAGGCGCCGGTAATCGTCGGTGCGCATGACACCGGGCCGCTGATCCGATCGAAGAACGGGTTCTGGCTGGCGATCCCGCTGCCCGCGGCGGGCAAATCCCTGCGCGGCGGCCGGATCACCCCCGGTGAATGGGAGCGGCGACGCGGCCTCCGCCTGCGTTTCGTCTATCGCCGGACGGGCCCCAGCCTGCTGGTCGCCGAGGGGCGGCTGAACACGAAAGGCCAGGCGGTGGTGTCGCGGTCGAAGACCGGGCGCGGAAAGGTCACTGCGCCGATCTTCCTGCTGGTGCCGCAGGTCAAGCTGCCGAAGCGGCTGGATCTGGCGCGGGATGCAGACCGGGCGTTGGACAGCGTGCCGGGGCTGATCGTGGCGAACTGGGTGGGGGGTAGGTTGTGATCGCATCGATGCGCAATCTTGCTCGGCAGCCACGAAACCGACGGCTCGGGTTACCCCGCGCAGCACGACAGCTTCGCGACATCCTTGTCGAAGGTCTGCGCGGCGAGCTTCAGCCCCTCTACCGTGGTCAGATAGGGGAAGATCGTCTCGCCGAGCGCCTTTGTCGTCATGCCGAACTTGAGCGCCATGGCGAGCGTCTGGACACTGTCGGCTCCCTCCGGCGCCATGATCACGCCGCCCAGGAGGCGGTCGGTCGCCCGGTCCGCGACGAGCTTGATCAGGCCGCGCGTGTCGCGGGCGGCGAGCGCGCGGGGCACGTTGTCGAGCGTCAGCACACTGGTCTTGACGTCATGACCCGCGGCGCGCGCCTGCGCCTCGGTCAGCCCGACGCCGGCGACCTGCGGATCGGTGAACACCACCCACGGCATCGCGGCGTTGTCGTAGCGCTCCGCCCCGCCCAGAACGGCGTTGCGGGACGCGAGCTTGGCGCCATAGGCGGCCATGTAGACGAACTGGTCGCGGTCGGTCACATCGCCCGCCGCGAAGATGCCGGCCTTCGTGGTCTGCATGTCGTCGCCCACCCGGATCGCGCCACGCGCGTCGGTCTCGACGCCCATCTCCGCGAGGCCCAGCCCCTCGGTGTTGGCTGCGCGTCCCGTCGTCAGGACGAGGCGGTCGGCCGTCAGATCGCGGTCTGCGCCGTCCACCGTCACCGTCAGGACCGCACGGGCCCCGTCGCGCCGTGCGGCGTCGTAGGTCGCGCCATCGACAACCGCGACGCCCTCGGCGCGCAGCGTCTCCGTCAGCGCCCGGGACACCTCCGGCTCTGTGCGCGGCAGCAGGCGCGAGCGGCAGACAATGGTGACGCGGGTGCCCATCCGCGCCATCATCTGCGCCAGCTCCACGCCGATGTAGCCGCCGCCGAGGAAGATCAGGCTTTCGGGCAACCGGTCCAGCTCCAGCAGCGACGTGCTGTCGAGCGTTGGTGCGTCCTGGATCCCAGGGATGTCGGGCACGGCGGGTCGGCCACCGGTCGCGACGATCACCTTGGGAGCCGTGATCCTGCGCCCGCCGACCTCGACCCCGCCGAGGACGAGACGCGCCGGACCCTCGTCGAGATAGGTCACACCGCCGTAGCCCGGCAGCAGATCGGCGTACTTCTTCTGGCGCAGTGTCGCGACAAGATCGTCCTTGGCCGCAATCAGCGCCGACCAGTCGGCGACCTGCGCCTCGCTGTTCAGGCCCGGGAACCGATGTGCTGTCTGCGCACCGTGCAGGGCTTCCGCGGCCCGGATCATCGTCTTGGAGGGCACACAGCCCACGTTCACGCAGGTCCCGCCGATGGTGCCATGGCCGATCAGCGCGACGCGCTTGCCTCCCTCGGCGGCGGTGATCGCGGCCGAGAACCCGGCCGATCCGGCGCCGATCACGGCAAGGTCGAAATCGCCCTTGGGCGCGCAGCAATCGTCTTTCATCAAGTCATCCATCCGTTCGAGTGGTCTGGCGCCGCTGCCGTCTCCAGACCGCGTACACGGTCAGCGCGACGAAAAAGGCGAGCGCGGGCAGCAGAACGTAGTCGAGCCAACCCAGCCAGGCCGACAGGCCCACGGCACCCAGAAGCACCACCAGCACCGGAGTGAAGCAGCAGAGCGCCGCGATGACGGTGCCGACGATCCCTGTCGCGATCAGCTTGCGGTCGGACTGCTCGGTCATCTCGTCAGCCCGCGACACGCGCCGGGTAGCCTGCATTGGCCGACGCGGTCGCGATGGCGTCGGCGCTCGTCGCGGCGGTGTCGAAGATCACCGTGGCGGTGCGGGCATCGAAGTCGATCTCGACGGCGCGCACGCCCGCGACGCCCTCCATCGCACGCTTCACGGTGACTGGGCAGAGCGCGCAGGTCATGTTGTCCACCGCGAAGGTGACGGTCTGCTCGGCGGCGACGGTCTGCGCGGCAACAGGGATGGCGGTGATCGGCACAACGGCGGTCAGGCCGAACAAGGCGAGTGCAAGGATCTTCTTCATGTGGATGTCCTTTCGGGGTCAGTAGAGAAGCGGGGCCCACCAGTCGATGGTGAGGGCTGCGAGAACGAGGATCAGGGAGGCCCAGAGAGCCGACTTGGTGATGCGCGCCGATGCTGGCCTTGCGCAGTAGGAACCGGGTTCGCAGACGGTTGGCTTGCGGAAATAGACCTGCCAGAAACCCGCCGCGATGAAGCCGAGCGCGATCACGGCGAAGATCGGCTTGTAAGGCTCCAGAGCCGTCAGGTTGCCGATCCAGGCGCCCGAGATGCCGAGAGTCAGAAGCACCAGCGGCCCGATGCAGCAGGCCGAGGCGAGAAAGGCGCCCACCACACCGCCCGCCGCGAGCCAGCCCTTTCGGGCGGGGCGATCCGCGCCCGTGCTGTCCGTTCTGTCGTCTGTCAGCGCCATGTCGCGCACCTCTCGTCTGTGATTGACGATGGGTGTAGGGTCTGTAGCAACTACAGGCTCAAGAGGAAACTTGCCCATGACCGATCACGAGCGCGAGAGCGGCTTCACACGCGGCGACCTGGCCCGGGCGACCGGCTGCAACATCGAGACGATCCGCTATTACGAGAAGACCGGCCTGCTGCCCGACCCGCCCCGCACGGACGCCGGCTACCGGGTCTATTCCGCCGCACACGCCACACGCCTCCGCTTCATCCTGCGCGCCCGCGAACTCGGGTTCTCGATGGAGGACATCCGCGGGCTGATGGGGCTCGGCGACGGCGCCGCGCCGACCTGCGCCGAGGTCAAGGAACGGACGGAGCGGCACCTTGCCGATGTCCGCGCGAGGATCGCGGATCTTCGGCGTATCGAATCCGTCCTCGCTACAACTGCATCCAGGTGTTCGGGCGCCGAAGTCCCCGATTGTCCGGTGCTCGACGCGATTTCCAACTCGGCCGACCCATGACACCTCGCGAAACCATCCTCGTCGCGCTGCACGCGCGGCTCTCGGCGCTGCCCGCCACCGCTCTGCGCGGGGACGTGCTGCCCGAGCGCATGCCGGTCGAGGGCCTGATGATCCTGCGCGATGGCGAACCAGGTGCGCCCGAAGTCACGCTGTCGCCGCTGCGCTATCACTACCAGCACCGAGCCGAGATCGAGGCGGTCGTTCAGGGTGCCGATCGCGACGCCGCCTTTGACACGCTGACCGCCAGCATCGGCGCAGCGCTCGCCGCCGACCGGACGCTGGGCGGGTTCTGCGACTGGGTCGAGGCCGAAGCCCCGCGCCCGGTCGATCTGCCGGTCGAGGGCGCGGCGAGTCTGAAGGCCGCCGTTATCCCGGTCGTGCTGCACTATTCCACGGCCGACCCGCTGGCCTGACCCAACCGACCACAGGAGACGAACATGGCACGAGCCCAAGGGGCGCGAGCGCTGATGGCGCTTGCGTTCGAGACGACCTATGGAACGCCGCCCGTCAGCGGCTTCACCCGCATGCCCTTCGCCAGCACGTCGCTCGGCGCGGAGCAGCCGCTGCTGAATTCGGAGCTTCTCGGCTACGGCCGCGATCCGCTAGCGCCGATCAAGGACGCCGTGACGGCCGACGGCGACGTCGTCGTGCCGCTGGACGCCGAGGCGTTCGGCTTCTGGCTGAAGGCAGCCTTCGGCGCGCCCACGACCACGGGCGCGGAGGCCCCGTACAGCCACGAATTTCAGTCGGGGTCCTGGACGTTGCCCTCGATGTCGATCGAGACCGGCATGCCCGAGGTGCCCCGCTATGCGATGTACTCGGGCTGCGTGCTCGACCAGATCACCTGGCAGATGCAGCGCTCGGGCCTGCTCACCGCGACCGCGCGGCTGGTGGCGCAGGGCGAGACGGTCGGCACCACGACCAGTGCCGGAACGCCCGCCGCACTGGAGTTGAAGCGCTTCGGCCATTTCAACGGGGCGATCACCCGGAACGGCACCGCCCTCGGCAATGTGGTCTCGGCCGAGATCACCTACGCCAACAACCTCGACCGGATCGAGACCATCCGCTCGGACGGCCGCATCGATGGCGCGGATCCATCCATTGCCGCGCTGACGGGCCGGATCGAGGTGCGCTTCGCCGACCAGACGCTGGTGACGCAGGCGATCAACGGCGAGGCCTGCGAGATGGAATTCGCCTACGTCCTGCCCTCGGGCGAGAGCTTCACCTTCACCGTGCACGCCGTCTACCTGCCGCGCCCGCGCATCGAGATTTCCGGGCCGCAGGGCGTGCAGGCCACCTTCGACTGGCAGGCCGCCCGCGACAGCATCGTCGGCCGGATGTGCACCGCCACCCTCGTGAACGATGTGGAGACCTACTGATGCTCACGCTCGACCTGACCAGCGCGCCGCGCTGGCATGACCTCGCGCCAGGTGTCCGGGTGCAGCTGCGCCC
>JBGALW010000157.1:0-9210 GCA_044223585.1 Amaricoccus sp. | reverse complement strand
GGAGTCCCGTGCGCTCGGCGCCGACTGCATCCTCATCATCCTCGCCTCGGTCTCCGACACGCAGGCGCAGGAGCTGGAGGACGCGGCGCGGAGTTGGGGCATGGCCGTGCTGCTGGAGACCCACACGACCGAGGAGGTCGACCGGGCGCGGGCGCTGCGCTCGCCGATTGTCGGGATCAACAATCGCGACCTCAACACCTTCGTCACCGACATCGACACGACGAAGCGGCTCGCGCGCGGCGTGCCGGCCGACCGGATCATCGTCTCGGAATCCGGCTTCTCCACCCGGCAGGACCTTGCCCAGGTCGCCCGCTACGGCATCCGGTGCTTCCTGATCGGCGAGTCGCTGATGCGCGAGGAGAATGTCGAACTGGCCACCCGCGAGCTGCTGCGAAGCCCATGGACGCCGGAGGCCGAATGACAGCGGCGGCCCGAGGCGCAGCCGCCGGGCCGGCGGGACGCCCGCCCGGATGACCGCTCCCGGGCTCACGCATTTCGACGAGGCGGGCGACGCGCGGATGGTCGACGTGTCGGACAAGGCGCCGACCCGGCGCATCGCCGTCGCCCGTGGGCGCGTCGGTCTGTCCCCGGAGACGCTTGCCCATGTGACCGGAGGCACCGCCGCCAAGGGCGACGTCCTTGGCGTGGCGCGGATCGCCGGGATCATGGCGGCGAAGCGGACGGCCGACCTCATCCCGCTCTGCCACCCGTTGGCACTGTCGAAGGTCGCGGTGGCGCTGACGCCCGACGACACGGGGATCGAGATCGAGGCAACCGTCGCCACGACCGGCCCGACGGGGGTGGAGATGGAGGCGCTGACCGCGGTTTCCGTCGCTGCCCTCACAGTCTATGACATGCTGAAGGCAGTGGACCGGACGATGACCATCACCGACATCCGGCTGGCGCTGAAGGACGGCGGCCGGTCCGGGCGGTTCGAGGCACCCTGACCCATGCCACCGACGATGACCGGCGCCCTCAGTGTCGCCGAAGCGCATGCCCGGCTCGTCGCCCTCGTCCGGCCGTTGCCCGCGGAAGTGGTGCCGCTGGCGGACGCCGCTGGCCGCATGCTCGCCGCAGACATCGTCGCAGCCCGGTCGCAGCCGCCCGTCCCGGTTTCGGCGATGGACGGCTACGCCCTCCGCGCAACCGACCTCGCCGCCGGCGCGGCGCTTCGCGTCGTCGGCACCGCGGCGGCCGGTTCACGCTTCGACGGGCGCGTCGGGCCGGGCGAGGCGGTGCGGATCTTCACCGGCGCGCCGATCCCCGGGGGCGCGGACTTCGTGCTGCTGCAGGAGGATGCGACCCGCGAGGGAGACGTCGTGCGGGTCAGCGGCGATCCGGGCGGCAACCCGTCGATCCGCCCGGCCGGGGGCGACTTCTCCGCCGGCGACCGGATCGCGGCGCCCTGCCACCTGACACCGGCGCGGATCGCCCTCGCAGCGGCGATGAACGCCGCCCGCGTCCGCGTCGCCCGCCAGCCGGAGATTGCGCTTCTGCCGACCGGCGACGAACTGGTGCCGCCGGGCGCCGAACCCGCCCCGGACCAGATCGTCAGCTCGAACGGTCACGGACTGAAGGCGCTGCTCGATGCCGCCGGCGCCCGAACCCGTCTCCTGCCCATCGCCGGCGATCGTGCCGAGAGCCTTGCCGCGGGGCTCGGGCTCACCGCGGGGGCCGACCTCGTCGTCACGATCGGCGGCGCCTCCGCCGGCGACCTCGACCTTGTGCGGGCCGGCGCGACCGGACGCGACCTGACGGTCCAGCGTATCGCCATGCGGCCGGGGAAGCCGCTGCTCGCCGGGCTGCTCGACGATGGCCGGCCGTTCGTCGGACTGCCGGGCAACCCCGTCTCCGCACTCGTCACCGCCCGGCTCTTTCTCGTGCCGATGATCGAACGGATGCTCGGCCTTCCCGGCGACCCGCCGCCGCGGCTGCCGGGGCGCCTTGCCGTCGCACTCGGACCGAACGGCCCCCGCACCCACTTCCTCCGCGCCCGGGCTGACGCCGGCCCCGATGGACGCTTCCACTGCACGGCATTCGCGAACCAGGACAGCTCCCTGCTGTCAGTCCTTGCGGACGCCAACGCGCTGGTGGTCCGGCCGCCGCACGACCCGGCACGGGAGGCGGGAGCCGAGGTTGATTATCTTTGGATTAAATAAACCGTTGATTGTACTACCGCAATGAATCTTGACACAAATCAAGAACGTATCTAGAACGTTAGCATACAGACAACGGCAACGAGCCCGGGAAGGGTTTCAGGCATGCTGACGCGCAAGCAGTACGATCTCCTCCACTTCATCCACCGACGCCTGCAGTCGGACGGCGTGCCGCCCTCGTTCGACGAGATGAAGGAGGCGCTGGACCTGCGCTCGAAGTCCGGCATCCACCGGCTGATCACCGCGCTGGAGGAGCGTGGCTTCATCCGCCGCCTCGCCCACCGCGCCCGTGCCATCGAGATCGTCCGGCTGCCGGAAACCCTCGATGACACCGGCCGCTTCCAGCCGGCCCTGCTGGACGGCGGCGCTCCGGATGCCCGCTCCGGGGCGGACGCGCCGGGCGGCGGCTTCGGCGGCGGTCTGGCCGCCAGCTCGATCGAGCTGCCGGTGATGGGGCGCATTGCCGCCGGCACCCCGATCGAGGCGATCCAGCATGCCAGCCGCAACGTCGCGGTGCCTGCCGCCATGCTCGCCTCCGCCGGCCGCCACTATGCGCTGGAGGTAAAGGGCGACTCGATGATCGAGGCCGGGATCAACGACGGCGACGTCGTGGTGATCCAGGAACAGCCGACGGCGCAGAATGGCGACATCGTCGTCGCGCTGATCGAGGGCGAGGAGGCGACGCTCAAGACCTTCCGCCGCCGCGGCTCGACCATCGCTTTGGAGGCCGCCAACCCGGCTTACCAGACCCGGATCTACCAGGACCACCAGGTCCGCGTGCAGGGCAAGCTCGTCGGCCTGATACGCACCTACTGACCCGGTCCCGGATCGCCGCTCACCCAGAACAGCGGCCGTCGGTGCGGCCAGACAGCGCCGGCTTCTATTCCACGGGCGGGCCCTCGGCTTCCGAGAAATGCTTGGCGGCGCGGGCGATCACCAGTTCCTCGTTCGTCGGCACGACGAGGACATGGGTGCGGCTGAACGTGCTGTTGATCCGCCGCTCGTTCGCCTCGTTGCGCTGGCGGTCGAGCTCTATGCCGATCCAGTCGAGGTTCGCACAGATCTGCTCGCGGATGCTGCGGGAATTCTCGCCGATGCCGCCGCAGAACACCAGCGCATCGACGCCGCCGAGCGCGGCGGCCAGCCCGGCCAGCTCGCGCCGGCAGCGAAACACGAAATAGTCGATCGCCTCGCGGGCTTCCGGGGTGTCCGCGGCCTCCAGCGTGCGCATGTCGTTCGACAGGCCCGAGAGACCGAGCAGGCCGGACTTGGTGTAGAACAGCTCGCGCACCTCGTCGATCGTCATCCCCTCCTGCTGCACGAGGTAGAAGATGACCCCCGGGTCGATCTGGCCGGTGCGGGTGCCCATCGGCAGGCCGTCGAGTGCGGTGAAGCCCATGGTCGAGGCCATCGACCGCCCGCCGATCATCCCGCACATCGAGGCACCGTTGCCGAGATGCGCCACGATCACCCGCCCGTCGTGCAGCAGCGGAGCGAACCGCTTCAGCTCGCCGGAGACATACTCGTAGCTCAGGCCGTGAAACCCGTAGCGGCGCACGCCCTTGTCGTAATATTCCCGCGGCAGCGCAAAGACGTCGTTGACCTTCGGATGGTGCCGATGGAACGCGGTGTCGAAGCAGGCGACCTGAACCGCGCGCGGGAAGGCCTCCAGCGCCGCCTCGATTCCGGCGATGTTGTGCGGCTGGTGGAGCGGCGCAAAGGGCGACAGCCCGCGGATTTCGGCCAGCACGGCCGGCGTCACCACCACCGGCTCGGCGTGGCGCGGCCCGCCATGCACCACACGGTGGCCGACGGCGGCGGGATCGAGACCGGGGAAGCGGTCGCCGAGCAGGCGGAGCACGGTCGCGAGCGCGCCGCGATGGTCCGCGGCCTCGTTGGCGGAGAGCTCCCGCTCCTCCGGCGCCTCGCCACCACCGAAGCCGACCCTGAGCCGCGGCTGGCCGCCGATGCGCTCGACGAGGCCCACGGCGCACTCGACCGGCACGCCGGCAATGTCGTAGAGGCCGAACTTCAGCGACGAGGAACCGGCGTTGAGAGTGAGGGCCAACCGCCCCGCACGTGCGACCACGAATCGGCTCCCCGCTTCTCCCGTCAGACTATGCCGGGTCGCGCCGTCCGTCCGCGAATATTTCAGCCCGTGCGGGCCGGCGCCCTGCCCCGACCATAACGCGGCGCAGAGCTGCTTCGGACCTTAGAGGACCACGACCTTCGCGCCGTTCTGCACCCGGTCGTAGAGATCGATGACGTCCTGGTTCAGCATGCGGAAGCAGCCCGACGACGCGGCCCAGCCGATCGACTTCGGCGTGTTGGTGCCGTGGATGCGATAGCCCGAGTCCGCCCCGCCGAAGTTGATGTAGAGCGCGCGCGCCCCGAGCGGGTTGCTGACGCCGCCCGGCATGCCCTCGGCCCACTTGGCGAGGCTCGGGTCGCGGGCGATCATTTCCGGCGGCGGGGTCCAGCGCGGCCACTGGGCGCGGCGGGCGATGGTGCCGGTGCCGGTCCAGCCGAACCCCTCGCGGCCCACGGCGATGCCGTAGCGGGTCGCCTTGCCCTCCGGCTCGACGAAGTAGAGGAAGGGTCCCTTGGTATCGATGACGATGCTGCCCGGCGCCTCCGCCGTCGCGAAGTCCACCTCGTTGCGCAGCAGTTCGCGGTGAAAGGCGCCTACGTCGATCGCCGGCACCGTCCGGCTGCCATCCGGCCGGGAGGCGTACATCTCGACCAGCACCGGGTCGAGCACCACCGCCGCCTTGGAGGCGGCCGGTTCCGGCGCGGGGGCCGGCTCGGGCTTGGCCGGCGGCACCTCCACCGGCGGCTTTTCCACCACCACAGGCCCGTTCTCGGCCTGCATGCACCCGGACAGGAGAATAGCCCCGAGGGCCAGCGACGTGACTTTTCTCGCGATCATGATGTCTTCACCCACTCAATACGACGATTACTCAGAATCGATCCGCTTACAAGGCTGCGGCGCGAGTCCTTCCGGCTTAGTCGCCAAGTGTTGCCGGTTCCTGAACTTCGCGCCGCCGGAGGTTGTTCAGACGACCCGCTCGACCACCGCCTCGCCCGAAACCGGGTCGGTCACGCCGAGGTCATGCCCGAGGTCCTCCAGCTGGTCGCGGAAGCCGTCGAGCATCGAGATCATCACCGGTCGGGCGGCGGCGAGCGACGCCATGCTGTCCCATTCGCCGATCACGCAGAAGTCGCGTTCGCCGGTCTGGACCAACCGGAAGGCCTTCATGCCCGGAAGGTCATGGAGGTCGCGCTGGCGGTGGAATTCGAGGTAGGCGTCGGCGCACCCCGGCTTGGTGCGCATGCGGACGATGTTGAAGGCGCTCATTCTGGCTCTCCTCCCCGCCGGGCGAGGCGGCCACCATGGACGCAACGCCCGGGCCTGCGACGCGTGCGCGCCCATCATGCGGGCCGACCGTCGCACCGCCATGCTAGCGCGATCCGCGGCGCCGGACAACACGAGGCCCGGACTTGAAAAAGACCCGTGAGGCCTAGCCGGAGGCAGGCCCTGCCGCCGCGTAGATCATGTCGATCGCCGCCTGGTTGCCGCGCGAGAATTCCAGCGGACATGGATAGGCGGCCCCGTCGAGCACGCTGGCGTTGAAGGCGTCGATCTGGGCGCGGTACTGGTCGGAGCGCGGGAAGCGGTCGAGCTCGACCCGCCCGTCGGGCCGGCGCAGCTCCAGCACCGGATCCGCATAGGAGCCGGCGTTCCATGGCGCGTGCAGCGCGAGCCATCCCTGCTCGCCATGGAACGTGATGACCTGCCGCGGCGCCATCCGCATCGAGACGTAGAAGTCCGCGCCGAAGTCCGGGAAGTCGAGCGCCACCCGCGCCGTCGCGTCGATCCCGCGGTCCCACTCGAGCGTAGCGCGGGCCACTACCGGCTCCGCGCCGGTGACGAACCGGATACTGACCGTCGGATAGACGCCGATGTCGCGCAGCGCCCCGCCGCCGAGACCCGCGAGGTTGCGGATGTTGCCGGGGTCGTCGTTGAAGAAGCTGAACGCTGCCTGCACCTGGCAGACGCGCCCGATCGCGCCGTCCCGGACCAGCGCCTGCGCCCGCGCCCATTGCGGGTGGTGCACCATCATGAAGGCCTCGGCCGCCACGAGGCCGGTCCGGTCGCGGAGCGCGATGAGGCCGTCGATTTCCCCGGCGCGGAGCGCGATCGGCTTCTCGCAGAGGACGTGCTTGCCGGCCTCAAGGCACTTCGCCGTCCATTCGACGTGGCTGCCGTTCGGCAGCGGGACATAGACCGCGTCCACCCCCGGATCCGCCAACAGGGCCTCGTAGCTGTCATGGATCGCCACGGCGCCGTAAGGCTCGGCGAGATCCAGAGCCTTCGCCGGCTGCCGGCTCGCCACCGCCGCCAGCACCCCGCGCGCGCTGTTGTGGATTGCCGGAACGACCCATTCGCGGGCGATCTTGGCCGCGCCGAGCACCCCCCACCGGACCCATTCCGCCATGTGCTCCTCCCTATGGTTGCGGTGCCTGCGGTGCATTGCTGATCATCATGCCCGTTCCCGGCTCGACGGTTCCGGTGAGGAGGTCGAGTTCGAAGCGCTCCTCGTCGCGGCGGCGGGCGCTGGCCAGCGTCTCGGCGACCTCGTCCTCGGCCACGCCCATGCGGCGGAGCGCCTCCCCGGCCGCCTCGAAGGCGGAGCCCAGCGTCTCGCGGATCTGCCAGTCGGCGCCGGCCTTGGTGAGGTCGATCGCGTGCTGGCGGTCGAAGGCGCGGGCCAGCAGCGGGACGAGCGGAAACTCGGCCCGGACGATCTCGGCGATCTTCAGCGCCGCCTCGCGATCGTCGACGGCGCAGACGATGACCTGTGCCTCGGCAGCGCCCGCCGCATGCAGGATGTCGAGGCGCGTGCCGTCGCCATAGTAGACCTTGAAGCCGAACGTCCCCGCGGCGCGGATCATCTCCGTGTCCGTCTCGATGATCGAGATCGAGCAGCTGCGGCTCAGCAGCGGCTGGCTGACGATCTGGGCAAAGCGCCCGAAGCCGATCAGCAGGACGCTGTTCTTCAGCCCGTCCACGGCCTCGATGCCGTCCATCGACTGGACCGGCGCGGGCGCGAGGCGGTCGCGCAGCATCACGAGGAGCGGGGTCAGCGCCATCGAGACGATGATGATCGCGGTCAGGATGGCGTTCGAGGTCGGGTCGATGATCCCGAAGGCCATGGCCGAGGCGTAGAGCACGAAGGCGAACTCGCCCCCCTGCGCCATCAGCACCGCCCGCTCCAGTGCCTCGTCGTGTCTTGCATGGAACAGACGCGCGGTGGCGTAGATGCCGAGCATCTTCAGGATCATGAAGGCGGCAACGGAGACGAGGATGAGGCCCGCGTTGCCGGCGATCACCCGGAGATCGAGCGCCATGCCGACGCCGAGGAAGAACAGCCCGAGCAGGATGCCGCGGAAGGGCTCGACATCCGCCTCGAGCTGGTGCCGGAAGGTCGATTCCGACAGCAGGACGCCGGCGAGGAACGCGCCCATCGCCATCGAAAGGCCCGCGGACTGCATCAGCAGCGCCGCGCCGAGCACGACGAGCAACGCGGCGGCCGTCATCACCTCGCGGGCGCCGTAGCGGGCGAGCAGGCGGAACAGAGGGTCGAGGAGGTAGCGGCCGGCGACGATCAGGCCGCCGATCGCCGCGAGGCCGACGGCGACGGAGGCCAGCCGGGAGGCAAGCGTCGCTTCCTCGCCACCGGGTGCGAGGAAGGCGACGATGGCGAGGAGCGGCACGATGGCGAGATCCTCCAGCAGCAGGATCGCCACGATCCGCCGACCCGCCGGCTGGTTCAGCTGCCGTCGCTCCTCGAGCATCTGCATGACGATGGCGGTCGAGGTGAGGACGAAGCCGGCGCCGGAGACGAAGGAGGCCGCGGTCGGGTAGCCGAGGGCAAGGCCGACCGTGGACAGCAGCGCCACGCACAGTCCGACCTGCGCAAGACCGAGGCCGAAGATGTCGCCCCGCATCGACCAGAGCCGCGACGGCTGCATCTCCAGCCCGATGACGAACAGGAACATCACGACACCGAGTTCGGCGACATGCAGGATGCTCTGGGCGTCGCTGAAGAACCCGAGGCCGAACGGCCCGATGGCGAGGCCGGCGGCGAGATAGCCGAGAACCGAGCCAAGGCCGATCCGCTTGAAGAGCGGCACCGCCACGACGGCGGCCGCGAGCAGCACGACGATGGGAACGATGTCGAAGCCGTGCTGGCCGGCGGCCTCGGCCGCGTGGGCGGCGGCGGTAGGGTCGGCCATGGCAGCGCTCCGTTCATGCCCCCGCCCCCTGCTTAAGGGCCGCGGCGTGTCGCGCCAAGGGGGCGTCGCGCGAAGGGCATCCTTGGGGATGCCGTGGCCATCGTCGGCCGGTTCGGCGGCCTGTTGCCCCTACGGAGGGCCGGCTTGCCGCGGCTATGTGCAACGCCTAGACTCTCCACGCCTTCGTGATCGTCGGCGGGCGGAATGTTCAGGACCCTTTCGGGACGATTTCTTGGTTTGACGATTGTCTTCGTCCTGGTTGCGGAGGTCCTGTTCTTCGTGCCGGCGATGGCACGATTTCGCGTGGACTATCTTCAGGGCCGACTGGAGCTCGGACAGGTGGCGGCAACCGCGCTGCTGGCGCCCGAGCAACGGGACGCCTCGCCCGAATTCCAGGCGGAGCTTTTCGCGTCCGCCGGCGTCCTCAACGTCGTGCTCCGCCGCGACCTCGTGCGCGAGATGATGGTCGAGGCGCCGATGCCCGACATGGTGGACGAAACCTTCTATCTCGACAACGCGACCCAGGTCGACCTGATGGGCGACGCGATGCGGGTCTTCGTCAGCGGCCGCGACCGGATCATCCGCGTGGTCGGGCACACCACCCACGGCGCGCGCGGCGAGATCGAGGTGACGCTGCACGAATGGCCGCTGCGCGAGGCGATGGTGGCCTATGGCCGGCGCATCCTGATGATCTCGCTCCTGCTGTCGCTCGCCACCGGCTCGCTGCTGTTCCTCGCGGTGCAGCGGCTGATCG
>JBGALW010000156.1:0-9102 GCA_044223585.1 Amaricoccus sp. | reverse complement strand
ATCCGCGCTCCGGATCGCGCAGGCGTGCCATGATGGCGACGAGCCGCGGCAGGCCGCCGTCCGGGTCGGCGATCAGCCGGTCTCTGTGGGGTGCGTCGTCGGGCATGGGCGGAGGTATAGTCCGGCGGTGGCCGGTTGCGGAAGAGGCGAAGCGGCCGGCCGCCGGGCGGGCTGCGGGTTTTCCGCGGGAGGAGCGGCGGATCGTGCCTGCGACCACGCCCCGCCTTGACCGCATCCGGCGGTCGCCGCAGGGTCTCAGCCTGTCGGAGAACGGAGGCGGCGATGGCGGTCATCAACCGGATTGCGGAGTTCGAGCCGGACATGCGCGCCTGGCGCCGACACCTGCACGCCATCCCGGAGCTGGATTTCGACCTGTTCGAGACGGCCGCCTTCGTGGTGGACCGGCTGCGCGCGATCGGCGTCGACGAGATCCACGAAGGGATCGCCAGGACCGGGATCGTGGCGCTGATCCGCGGGCAGGCACCGGGGCCGGTGATCGGCCTCCGGGCCGACATGGATGCGCTGCCGATCGCGGAGGAAGGCGACCGGGCGTGGATTTCGCAGCGGCCGGGCAGGATGCATGCCTGCGGCCATGACGGGCACACGACGATCCTGCTCGGCGCCGCCCGCTACCTCGCCGAGACGCGGAACTTCGCCGGCACGGTCGCGCTGATCTTCCAGCCCTCGGAGGAGCTGTCGGGCGGCGGCCGCGTGATGTGCGACGAAGGCATGATGGAGCGGTTCGGCATCGGCCGGGTCTTTGCGCTTCACAACGAACCGAACCGGCCGTTGGGGGAGATCGGGCTGCGCCCCGGACCGCTGCTTGCCGCGGTCGACGACTTCACGGTGACGCTGAAGGGCCGGGGCGGTCATGCCGCCTATCCGCAGATCTGCGTCGATCCGGTCCCGGCGGTGCTGCAGATCGGGCAGGGTCTGCAGGCGATCCGCTCGCGCCACCTCGATCCGCTGAAGCCGGCGGTGATCTCGCTGACGGTGCTGTCGGCGGGGAGCGCTTCCAACATCATTCCGGAGACGGCGACCTTCGCCGGAACCGTGCGCTCGCTGGACGAAGCGGTCCGGCAGCAGATCGCGCGGGACTTCCGGACGCTGGTCGAGTCGACGGCCACGGCCTTCGGGCTGACGGCCAGGATCGACTATCGTTTCGGCTATCCGGTGCTGGTCAACGATCCGGGGGAGGCGGCGTTCTGCGCCGGGGTCGCGGCGGACGTGGTCGGCGCGGCGCACGTCGCGGACGACCGCGACCCGGAGATGGGGGCGGAGGACTTCGCCTACATGCTGCAGGAGCGGCCCGGGGCCTACGTGTTTCTCGGCACCGGGCCGGGGTCGGGGCTGCATACCCCGCAGTTCGACTACAACGACGAGGCGAGTCCGATCGGTGCCTCGTACTTCGTGCGCCTGGTCGAGACGGCGCTGCCGCTGGCGCGGTGACCGCGGGGCCGGCGCCGGCCCCGCGGCAGTAGCGGTCAGTCGTCGGCCATAAGGCCGTTGTAGAGGATCGCGCCGATCGCGGCCCCGATCAGCGGCGCCACCCAGAACAGCCACAGCTGGCCCGCCGCGCCGTTCTCGGCGAAGAAGGCGACGGCCGTGGACCGGGCCGGGTTGACCGACGTGTTGGTGACCGGGATCGACACGAGGTGGATCAGCGTCAGCGAGAGGCCGATGGCGAGCCCGCCGAAGCCCGGCGCCGCCGCCGGGGCGGTCGCGCCGAGGATGACGATGATGAAGAAGCCGGTCAGGACGACCTCGGCGAGGAAGCAGGCGAACAGGCCATAGCCGCCCGGAGAATTGGCGCCATACCCGTTGGAGGCGAAGCCGCCCGGCGTCCAGCCGGCCTTGCCGGATGCGATGAGGTAGAGGACGAACGCGGCGATGAGGCCGCCGACCACCTGGGCGATCCAGTAGGGGATAAGGTCCTTCCACTCCATCCGGCCACCGATGGCGCAACCGAGCGACACCGCCGGGTTGAAGTGGCCGCCGGAGATCGGGCCGACCGCATAGGCCATGGTGACGACGGTCAGGCCGAAGGCCAGCGCCACGCCAAGAAAGCCGATGCCGAGGTTGCCGAGCGCCGGGTCAGCGGCCGGAAAGGCGGCGGCAAGCACGGCGCTGCCGCAGCCACCGAACACCAGCCAGAAGGTGCCGAACGCCTCGGCACTGAGCTTTTTCAACATGTTCGCACGTCCCCACATTGTCGCGACTCAATCTTCGCCGCGATCTGGTTTGCAATTCCGGGGACGGGAATATTGGGAAAACACGGGCCTGCCAAGGCCCGCGAGATGCCTGGCGCCGGACCTCCGGTGTCGCGGGGACCTGACTCCGGTGTGGTCTAGCCGCCCGCGACGACCGGCAGGCCGGCGGCGCGCCACGCGTCGATTCCGCCGGCGAGGCTGAACCGGACGCACGCGGAGTCCATCACGGCGCGGCACGCGGCCTCGCTGCGCATGCCGCGCTGGCACTGGAAGATGACCTTGCGGCCGGACGGGACGCCGAGGGTGGCGAGCGCACCGGGCAGGGTGTCGAGCGGCAGCGACAGGGCGCCGGCGATATGCGCGGCGAGATACTCGGCTGGCGAACGGACGTCGACGAGGACTGCCTCGCCGTCCGCGATCCAGCGGGCTGCATCGCTGGGGGAAACCGAAGTCACGGTCATTTCAGGTCATCTCCTGCACAGAAGTGGCTGTAGAGCACGGTCATGAGTTCGCTGACTGCCGGATGGTCGATCCGGTAGTAGAGGGTGCGGTGGTCGCGCCGGACGGTGACGATTCCCTCGTCCTTCAGCCGGGCGAGGTGCTGCGACATCGAGGTCTGGCTGATCCCGGTGGCCGTCACCAGCGCGCCGACGCTGCGCTCGCCGTCGGCGAGGCAGCAGAGGACGGCCAGCCGGTGCGGATTCGCGAGGCCCTTCAGGAAACCCGCGACATCCTCGGCCTTTTCCGCCATTGCCTGGGCAACCTCTCCCAGCCCGTCCATCCGCAGCCCCTTTACAATTCACAGAATCATAATATCAGACAATCATGAAATGGCAACGGCCGTGGAGGGATTCGGATATGGCGGGCGAGAAGGACTATGCGGACATCACGGCGGGCATCTCCGCCTACACGGCGGAGCTCCGGCGTGCGGTGCCGCCGGTGATGCAGGGTTTCGGGGCGCTGGCCCGGGCCGCGACCGCCGACGGCGCCGTGTCGGCCAAGACGAAGGAACTGATCGCGCTCGCCATCGGCGTCGTCGAGCGGTGCGATGGCTGCATCGGCTTCCATGCCAAGGCGCTGGTCGATCTCGGCGCCACGCGCGAGGAGGTGTCGGAGGTGCTCGGCCTCTGCGTCTACATGGGCGGGGGGCCGGCGCTGATGTACGCCGCCGACGCGCTGCGGGCCTATGACCAGTTTGCCGGGGGGCGGGCGCGGGCGGCCTGACCCTGCGTCAGCCCGCGTCCATCAGGCGGCGCGCCCGCAGCGCGGCGCCGATCGTGCCGTCGTCGAGATAGTCGAGTTCGCCGCCGATCGGCACGCCCTTGGCGAGCGATGTCACCCGCACGCCGAGCGGCGCCAGCTGGTCGGCGATGTAGTGGGCCGTGGTCTGGCCGTCGACGGTCGCATTGAGCGCGAGGATCACCTCCGCCGCGCCTTCCTCGGCGGTCCGGGCGACCAGCGCGGGGATGCGCAGCGTCTCCGGCGTCGTGCCGTCGAGGGCCGAGAGCACGCCGCCGAGCACGTGATACCGGCCGTGGAACGCGCCGCCGCGCTCCATCGCCCAGAGGTCGGCGACGGTTTCGACGACGCAGATCTCCGCACCGCTGCGGGTCGGGTCGGCACAGATGGCGCAGAGCGCGGCGGTGCCGACATTGCCGCACCGTTCGCATTCGCGCACCGTCGCCGCCGTCTCGGCCAGCGCCCGCGACAGCGGCTCCAGCAGCGAGTCGCGGCGACGGACCATCGCCAGCACCGCCCGCCGTGCGGAGCGCGGCCCGAGGCCCGGCAGCCGCGCCATCAGCGCGATCAGCCGGTCGAGGACGGCGTCCCCGGCGTCGGGCAACGGGGCCGGCATCAGAAGGGCAGCTTCATGCCCGGCGGCAGCTCCAGTCCGTCCGTCACCTTGGCCATCTCCGCCTGAGCGGCGGCGGCGGCGCGGGCCTGGGCGTCCTGGATCGCGGCGACGATCAGATCCTCCACCACCTCGCGCTCCTCCGGCACGAACAGCGACGGGTCGATGGTCAGGCCCTTCACCTCGCCCTTGGCCGTGGCGCGCACGGTGACGAGGCCGGCGCCGCCCTCGCCCGTCACCTCGATCGTGTCGAGCCGGCCCTGCGCGTCGGCCAGCCGGCTCTGCATCTCCTGCGCCTGCTTCATCAGCTTGGCCATGTCGCCGAGCTGTCCCAGTCCTTTCAGCATCACATCAATCCTCGTCGAAGGGGTCCCAGTCGTCATCAAGCGTCGCGTCGGCCACCGCCGCGGTGGCCGGGTCGGTCGCCTGTCCGGGGGCGCCCGGAGAATCGTCAAGCGCGTCCGGCGTGCGCACGGCGCGGATCTCGGCGCCGGGGAAGGCGGCAAGCACCGCCTGCACCATCGGGTGCGCCAGCGAGCGCGCGGTGAGGTCGCCGAGCGCCCGCGCCCGCGCCTCGGCGATCGTCTCGCCGCCGCCGGAGCCCACCACCGCGACGCCCCAGCGTGCCCCGGTCCAGAGCTGCAGCCGCTGGGCAAGCCGGGTGGCAAGGTCGGACGGCGCCGCATCCGCCGGCTCGAACTCGATCCGGCCCGGAGCGTAGCGCACCAGCCGAACCCCGGCCTCCACCTCGATCAGCAGGCTGATGTCGCGGCGGTTGCGGATGAGCGCCACCACGTCCTCGAAGGCCGCATACCGCGCCAGCGCGTCGGTGGCCTGCACGGGTGGCGCGGGCTGCGCGGCCGGCGGCACCTGCTGCGGCGCGGCGACGGCGCGGGCCGCGGATCCGTCGGAGCGCGCCATGCCGCCGCCGGGCGGCGGCGGGGTGGGCGCGGGCGGCGGCGTCTCGGTCAGGCGCCGGACCAGCTCCTCGGGCGAGGGCAGGTCGGCGACGTGGGTCAGGCGGATCAGCGTCATTTCCGCCGCCATCATCGCGTTCGGCGCGGTCGCCGCCTCCTCCAGCGCCTTCAGCAGCATCTGCCAGGTCCGGCTGAGGACGCGCATCGAGAGCCGCGCGGCGAAGTCGAGGCCGCGGGTGCGCTCGTCCGGGCCAATCGTCGGATCGTCGGCGGCCTCGGGCGCGAGCTTCAGCATCGACACCCAGTGGGTCACCTCCGCAAGGTCGCGCAGCACGGCGAGCGGATCTGCGCCCGCACCGTACTGCGCCGAGAGCTCGGCGAGCGCCGCCTGCGCGTCGCCGGCCATCACCGACCGGAACAGGTCCAGCACCCGGCCGCGGTCGGCGAGCCCCAGCATCGCCCGCACCTCGGCGGCCGTCGTCTCGCCGGCGCCGTGGGCAATCGCCTGGTCGAGCAGCGACAGGGCATCGCGCACCGACCCCTCCGCCGCCCGGACGATCAGCGCCAGCGCGTCGGGGGCGACCTTCACTCCCTCGCGTTCGGTGATGCCGCCGAGGTGGGCGATCATCGCCTCCGGCTCGATGCGGCGGAGGTCGAACCGCTGGCAGCGGCTGAGGACCGTCACCGGGACCTTGCGGATCTCGGTCGTCGCGAAGATGAACTTCACGTGCGCCGGCGGCTCCTCCAGCGTCTTGAGGAGAGCGTTGAAGGCCGAGGTGCTGAGCATGTGCACCTCGTCGATGATGTAGACCTTGTAGCGCGCGCTCGCCGCCCGGTAGGCGACCGAGTCGATGATCTCGCGGATGTCGCCGACGCCGGTGCGCGAGGCGGCGTCCATCTCCAGCACGTCGACGTGGCGCCCCTCTGCGATGGCGCGGCAGGCGTCGCAGGCGCCGCACGGCTCGATCGTCGCACCGCCGGTGCCGTCCGGGCCGGTGCAGTTGAGGCCCTTGGCGATGATCCGGGCGGTCGTCGTCTTGCCGACGCCGCGCACCCCGGTCAGCACGAAGGCGTGGGCGATCCGGTCGGCCTCGAAGGCGTTGCGCAGGGTGCGGACCATCGCCTCCTGGCCGATCAGGTCGGCGAAGGTCGCGGGCCGGTATTTGCGCGCGAGCACGCGGTAGGCGCTGTCGGCGTCGGTCAAGGGCGTTCCGTAAGGCTGTCCGATGACAACCTAAGCGCCGCCTCGCGGAGGGGCAAGGGAACGCGGCGAAGCGGCCACAGATGGCCGCGGCCGGCCCGGCCTCGCCCGAAAGTGACTCCCCGTCGGTGGGGTTCCGTGACAATCGTCCGCGGATGCGCTCCGTTCTGCTCATTGCCTCCCTGACGCTCGTCGCCCTGCCGGCCGCCGCCGAGATCCGGCTGCCGCGGCCGACGGCGCCCGCGCCGGCGGTGCGGCTGCTCGACGGCTGGCGCCAGCCGGACGGCAGCCGGATGGCGGCGATCGAGATCCGGCTGGCGCCGGGCTGGCACACCTACTGGCGCGTGCCGGGGGAGGCGGGCATTCCGCCGAGCTTCGACTGGTCGGGGTCCGGGAACCTCGCCTCGGTCTCCTACGAATGGCCGCGGCCGGACATCATCGAGAGCTTCGGGATGCGCAGCTATGGCTATGTCGGGCTGCTGATCCTGCCGGTCCGGCTGGTGCCGAAGAACCCGGACGCGCCGATCGACGTCGTCCTGGCGCTCGACTATGGCGTCTGCGACGACATCTGCGTGCCGGCCGAGGCGAGCGTGGACGAGACGGTCCCCGCCACGGCCGAGGAGGGGCGGCCCAGCATCGAGGCGGCGCTGGCCGAGCGGCCGCAGTCCCCGGAGGAAGCGGGCGTTGACGCCGTCACCTGCAGCCTGTCGCCGGTGCGGGGCGGCTTCGCGCTCACCGCCGCCGTGACCTTCGCGGCGCCACCGGGTCCGGACCAGGAGGCGGTGGTCGAG
The DNA here is from genome assembly GCA_044223585.1 of Amaricoccus sp. Taxonomy (GTDB): domain Bacteria; phylum Pseudomonadota; class Alphaproteobacteria; order Rhodobacterales; family Rhodobacteraceae; genus Amaricoccus. The sequence goes on along the minus strand of JBGALW010000156.1, from coordinate 2,131 downwards.
GCCGGGCAGCCGGACCTCTGGGTCGGTCTTGCCGAGAGCCGGACCGAGGGCCGCACGGTGACGACGCGGGTGCCGGTGGCGAGCGCCGTCACCGCCGCGAGCGGCGCGGCGGCGGGCCCGATCATCGCCCGTGACCAGCTGCGGGTCACGGTGATCGACGACGACCGCGCGGTCGAGATCCGCGGCTGCCGCGCGCCCTGACGCGGGGCTTCAGGACGGCCCGGTCTCTGGCTCGGTCGTGAAGGTCAGCGGAAAGCCTTCGCCCTTGGCCATGTCGTTTGCCTGCGCCGCCTTCGTCTCGGCGATGTCGCGCGTGTAGACGGCGACGATGCAGACCCCGCGCTGGTGGGCGGCCAGCATCACCGCCTGTGCCTGCCCCCGGGTCATCCGGAACACGGTGCAGAGCACGGTGACGACGAAACCGCGTGGCGTGAAGTCGTCGTTCAGCAGGATGACGCGGTAGAGCTTCGGCCGCTCGGTGCGGAGCTCGGTCTTCGGGCGTGTCTCTGTCCGTGTCGGCATGGGCGGGGAGCCTGCCACGAATGCCGCCGCGATGCCACTCGCGAGCGCGTGCGCGCCGGCGTATGATAGCCGGATGACCGATGCCGTCACCCGCTGGTCGACCGAGGACGACGACGACAGTCTCGCCGAGATCCATCGCGAGTCCTGGCTCCATGCCTATGCCGGGATCATCCCCGGCGTGACCTTGCAGCGCATGGTGACCCGGCGCGGCCCGCCCTGGTGGCGGCGGATGCACGGCCGCGGCTTCCGGGCACGCCTGGTGGAGTTCAACGGCGCGCCGGCAGGGTACGCGACCCTTGGCCCGAGCCGCCGCGGCGGCGCCGATTCGGGCGAGATCTACGAGCTTTACCTGCGCCCGACGCATCAGGGTTGCGGTCTCGGCCGCCAGCTGTTCGACGACGCGCGGGGCCGCCTGCGGCAGCGCGGCTTCGGACGGCTCGCCGTGTGGGCGCTGGCGGACAACGGCGTCGCCTGCCGCTTCTACCGGGCGATGGGCGGCATCGAGGCGGCCCGGGACGAGGACCGGTTCTGCGGCCGACCGCTGGCGAAGATCGGCTTCGTCTGGCCCTGACACCTGCGACGCCGCGCCGGCAGCGGCAGATTTGATCTCCGGGCCGCACAATGGGGATTCGCCAGGCGCCCTCCGCGTGCTAAGCGGCGCGGACAGGACAAACAAAAGACCAGAGGGCGAGCAGATGCGACATGCAGGCAGGATCACGATCCTGACGGCGATGGCCGTCGTGGTGGCGGGATGCACCAATCCGGACGGCAGCGCCAACCGCACCGCGACCGGCGGGCTGATCGGCGCGGGGGCCGGCGCTCTTGTCGGCCGGGCGATCGACGGCGGTGGCCGGACCGGCACGATCATCGGCGGCGCGATCGGGTCGGTCGCGGGCGCCGCGATCGGCGGCGCGCTCGACCGTCAGCAGCGCGAGCTGGAGCAGGGCCTGTCCGGGTCGGGGGCGACCGTGGTCAATACCGGCAACACGCTCGTCGTGACGCTGCCCGAGGCGATCACCTTCGACGTCGGCAGCTCGATCGTGCAACCGGAATATGTCGACGAGATCGCCTTCATCGCCCGCAGCCTGCGCGACAACCCGCAGTCGACGGTGCGGGTGGTCGGCCACACCGACAATACCGGCGGCGCCGCCTACAATCAGGCGCTGAGCGAGCGGCGGGCCGCCGCCGTCGCGGTGGTCCTGACGGGCAACGGTGTCGAGGGCTGGCGGGTGCAGACGGCCGGGGTGGGCTACAGCCAGCCGGTCGCCAGCAACGACACGCCCGGCGGCCGCGCGCAGAACCGCCGCGTCGAGATCGTTATCACCCCGCTGCAGGGCGCCTGATACGCGATCCGCTTGATCGCCCCGGACGAGCGCGTCGCCCGGCCTCTCGCGCCGGCAGGTGCACCCGGCTCGCGCAACGGTGTGATGGAGCAACCGGCAGCGCCTGCCTGGGCTGGCGCGAAGCGCCTGCGGGGCTCAGGCGGCGTTTGTGATCGGCTTGCGGAAGGGTGTGCCGTCGCGGAGCACGGCGTTGGCCGTGGTGAGGAGCCGGCGGGCGACGGCGATCTGGACGACCTTTCCCGGCTTCCCCGCGGCCTTCTGCCGCG
>JBGALW010000155.1:0-9220 GCA_044223585.1 Amaricoccus sp. | reverse complement strand
CTATCTGCAGGTGACGCGCGGCGCCGCCGACCGGGATTTCGTCTGGCCGGAGCGGCCGGCGCCGAGCGTCGTGCTGTTCACGCAGGCCCTCGCCCTCGTCGACAGTCCGCGGGCGGCGGCCGGCATCCGCGTCGCCTCGGTCCCCGACATCCGCTGGGGCCGGCGCGACATCAAGACCGTGCAGCTGCTGGCGCCGTCCTGGGCGAAGATGATCGCCCGCGAGGCGGGGGCGGACGACGCCTGGATGGTCGAGGACGACTTCGTCACCGAGGGCACGTCGAACAACGCCTGGATCGTCACGGGGGACGGCGTCATCGTGACCCGCGACCTGTCGCACCGCATCCTCCACGGCGCTCTTGCTACTGGTCTCAGTCATGCCGGGGCGGCCAGACTCGGTGTCGAGGAGCGGCGCCTTCACCCTCGTCGAGGCACAGGGGCGGCGGAGGCCTTCATCCCCGCGGCGACGGCCTTCGTGACGCCGGTGGTGGCGATCGACGGCGATGCCGGTCGGCAGCGGCGCCAGGGCGGTGACGATGGCGCTGCAGGCGCGGTACATCGAGGAGAGCCGGCGGCGGGCGAGATGACACGCCGGCGCGGAAACGCGTCCGTGGCGGCATTGCACCAGACGGTCCCCGCCGATGGCTCCATAGCCGGGCGCAGCTGCGGCGCGGATGGGAATCGCGGTGGTCCTGTGCGGATTATGCTTTTCCGTCAGGAGGATCGGTCGGGTTGTTCCGATCCGGATCGAAGTCGAAGAAGAACCCCCAGACCGAGTAGGCGCCGAGTCCGGCGAAGATCACCCCCCAGAACGGCGCGCCCGTGACGAACTCCAGCACCGCCCAGCCGAAGCAGACGGCGACGACCAGCACGCGCACCCAGAGCGGGCGGAACATCGGGTGGTCGGTTTCGAGGAACTTCTTCATCGCCGGCTCCGGTCGGGAGGGCAGCCTAGCGGTGATCGCTTCGCGTTGACAAGGCGGTGGCGGCGGGGGACGGTGCGGCGAAGACCGGCAGGGTTGGATGATGGACCAGGATCCTTACGCTGCGCTCGGGGTCGCGAAGACCGCGACCGAGGGCGAGATTCGCAAGGCGTACAAGAAGATAGCCAAGACCAGTCACCCGGACCTCAATCCGGGCGACGCGAAGGCGGCCGAGCGGTTCAAGGCGGCGGCCGCGGCCTATGACCTCCTGAAGGACACGGAGAAGCGGCGGCGGTTCGACGCCGGCGAGATCGACGCCAGCGGGCAGGAGCGGCCGCAGCACAAGTTCTATCGCGAGTATGCCGAGGGGCCGGAAGCGACCTATCACACGACGAGCCGCGGCTTCGAGGATTTCGGCGACTATTCCGACGTCTTTGCGGATCTGTTCGGACAGCGGGGCGGCCGGGCGCGCGGCGGCGAGGGTCTGAGGATGCGCGGGCCGGACCGGCATTACACGCTGGAGGTAGGGTTTCTGAGGCGGCGAAGGCGGCACGCGGCGCATCACGCTGCCGGGGAGGCGAGATCGAGTGGACGGGGCCTCACCGGACGGGCAGACCATCCGGCTGCGCGGCAAGGGCGGCGAGGGGATCGGCGGCGGTCTGCGGACGCGCTCGTGACGGTGAGCGTGGCACCGTGCACGGCTTCTTCCGGCGCGAGGGCGACGACATCCTGGCGGAGCTGCCGATCACGCTCGACGAGGCGGTGCTGGGCGGCAAGGTTGAGGTCCCGACGCTGGGGGGCCGGGTGGCGCTGACCGTGCCGAAGGGTGCCTCGAGCGGGCAGGTGCTGCGGCTGAAGGGGCGCGGCGTCAAGCGGGGCGGCGCCGCCGGGGACCAGCTGGTGACGCTGAAGATCGTTTCGCCGCCGGTGGTCGACGAGGAACTTCAGGACTTCTTCCGGCGCTGGCGCGAGGGCCACGCCTATGATCCGCGCAAGGGGGTGGTGGCATGACGCGCTTCTATTCCGAGACCGAGGTGGTGGCCCGCATCGAGGGGATGACGGTGGCCCGGCTCCGGTCGTTCGTGGCGGCCGAGTGCCTGTCGCCGGCCGAGCAGGAGGGGCGGCTGGCGTTCGCGGAGGTGGATGTGGCGCGGGTCCGGCTGCTTGCCGAACTTGTGAGCGACTTCGATCTGGACGCCGAGGCGGCGGGTATGGTCGTGTCGCTGGTGGACCAGATCCACGGGCTCCGGCGGGAACTGCGGCGGCTCGGCGAGGCGGTGGCGGCGGAACCGGGCGAGGTCCGGGCGCGGATCCGCGAGAGGCTGTCCGCCGAGGTTCCGGCGACAAGTGAATGAAAAGGATCGTGAAGATGCGGCAGCTGGTCTACGCGGTGGTCGCCGCGCTGGCGGCCGGGGCTGCGGTCGTCGTGGCGCAGGAGCATTCGATGCATGGCCCGGCCGGGCAGGCGCAGGCGACGGCGGAGTATGAGGCGGCGAACATGCGGATGCATGAGGGCATGGCGATCGACTACACCGGGAACCCGGACGTCGACTTCGCCAGATCCATGATCCCGCACCATGAAGGCGCCATCGCGATGGCGGAGGTCGAGCTGCAGTACGGCTCGGATCCGGAGCTGCGGAAGTTGGCCGAGGAGATCATCGCGGCGCAGCAGGGCGAGATCGCGACCCTGCAGGCCTGGCTGAAGGCGAAGGGCGCGCACTGAGGCCGGCCGGCTCCGCTGCGCCCGGCCGGGTCAGGTGCGTCCGGTCAGTTCGGGAACAGGTCGTCCGAGACCCGCAGGCGGGCGCCGCCGGCGATGGGGAAGACCCGCTGCCCGCCGACGAAGGCCGCGCGCTCGTCGGCGCTGAGCCAGAGGCGGGCCGGCTTCTCGCAGCCGACGATCTCGCAGGTGGCGGCGGTCGACGGATAGCCGAGCGGCAGGGCATAGCCGACCACGTCGGGATCGACGATCTCCGGCTTGTGGTCGTCGCAGCGGGCCATGGCCATGATGTTCCTCCCGGTTGCTGTATGCCTTGGAGGATGGGCGCGGCGCGGCGGGTTGGCAAGCCGGGGTGGTGTCTCACGCACTGGCGGCGGCGTCGCGCATGAAGCGTCCCGGCGGCTGGCCGACATGGCGGCTGAAGGCGGTGCTGAAGGTGCTGGCGGAGCCGTAGCCGACCTGCCGCGCGACCTCGTCGAGCGGCATGCCGCCCCGGCGGAGCAGATCCTTGGCGACCGCCATGCGCCAGGTGCCGAGATATTCCATCGGGCGGAAGCCCACGGTCCGGGTGAAGCGCTCGAAGAAGGCCGAGCGCGACATTCCCGCCGCCCGCGCGAGGTCGGGGACCGTCCAGGGGCGCTCGATGTCGTCATGCAGGCTGCGGAGGGCGGCGGCGATCCGGAGGTCGGCCAGACCGCGGAGGAGGCCCGGCTGCGACGTCCGGGCGGGCGCCGCGCGCAGCGCCTCGACGAGCAGGATCTCGACCAGCCGCTCCAGGATCAGTTCGCGGCCGGGTTCGTCCCGCGCGGCCTCGTCGCCGAGCATCTCCACCAGCCGCGCGAGCCGCGGCACGCCCCGGATGTGGATCATCCGCGGCAGGAGCGAGACAAGGAGCGCGGCGTCGGGCGTGCCGAAGACGAACCAGCCGCCGAACTGCCGCATCTCCGGCGGACCGTCCTGCCGGCCGTACCGGACCTCGTGCTGCGGCGGGGCCGTCCTGGCGTCGACCCGGACCACGGGGGCAGGCTCGAGTCCGGAAATGACGAAGGTGGGCGTGGCGGGCAGCAGCACGAAGTCGCCCGCCTGCACGATCGTCGGCGGCTCGCCCTCCACCATCAGGCGGCAGCTGCCCTCGATGATCGCCGCGAAGGCCGGCCGGCCGAAGTCGACATACTGCACCGCCCAGCGTCCGGCGCCGGTGATCCCCTTCGAAAAGACGGCCTGCGGCCGCAGCAGCGCGATGACCTGGGCAAGCGGATCGGTCATTCAGGACTCTCGCCAATCAAATGCGGACCATCGATCGATGATCGTCCAATGAGCGCATGGTAGCTCCCGGTGGTCAACACCAGAAAGGAAATGACATGAACACCGTCCTCATCACCGGGACCTCGTCCGGCTACGGGCTGGAGACCGCCCGCCACTTCCACGCCATGGGCTGGGGCGTGATCGCCGCCATGCGCACCCCCCGTGCCGGCCTTCTGCCCGACGGGGTGCGCGTCCTGCCGCTCGACGTCACCGATCCCGCCTCCATCGCGGCGGCGATCGAGGCGGCCGGCCGCATCGACGCGCTGGTGAACAATGCCGGGATCGGCCTTGTCGGCGCCTTCGAGGCCGCGCCGATGGACTATGTCCGCAGGATGTTCGAGACGAATACCTTCGGGACGATGGCCATGGTCAAGGCGGTGATCCCGCAGATGCGGGCGCGCGGGGCCGGGGTGATCGTGAACGTCACGTCCAGCGCCACCCTCACGCCCATGCCGCTCGCGGCCGCCTACACCGCCAGCAAGATGGCGATCGAGGGCTTCACCGGCTCGCTGGCGCATGAACTCGCCGCGTTTGGCGTCCGGGCGAAGCTGGTCGAGCCGGGCTACGGGCCGACGACGCAGTTCGCCGCCAACCTCGGGCTGTCCCTCGCCGACATGATCCCCGAGGCGTATGCCGGCTTTGCCAAGCCGGTCTTCGAGGGCTACGCCAATGCGCCGTTGGTGACCCGCGAGAGCGATGTGGCCGAAGCCGTGTGGCTGGCGGCGAACGATCCCGGCGACCGGCTGCGCTATCCGGCCGGACCCGACGCCGCCGCGCTGGCGATGGCGGGCTGACCGGCGCGAGTGCCGTTCCGGACCTGGCGGCGGCTGCGCCCCGCCCGAGACGCCCTCCAGCCCCGACGGCGTTTTCGCGAGCGGTGGCGGGGCCGCCCCACGGCAGTCGCGGGCGCGGCGTTCCCGGTTTAAGATCGCCTGAAATCAGGGCTTGACGGTCGAAGGCGAAGGCAGAACAAACATTCCGCATAAGAACAAAACGGCGCGGGCGTTCCATTGGCGCCACGACGCCGGGGACCGCCGGGCGACGGCCCGGAATCCGGCAAGGGGTCGGGTGCGCCGGACGCCCATAGTGGAGGAAGAAGACCGATGAAAATCCTGCTCGCAGGAGCCGCGCTCTCCGCCGTGATGGCGTCGGGCGCGTTCGCCCAGAATGTCGGCGTCTCGATGGCGCTGTTCGACGACAATTTCCTGACCGTTCTGCGCAACGGCATGCAGGACTATGCCAAGACGCTCGACGGCGTGACGCTGCAGGTCGAGGACGCGCAGAACGACGTCGGCAAGCAGCTGAACCAGATTCAGAACTTCGTCGCCGGCGGCGTCGACGCGATCATCGTCAACCCCGTGGACACCGACGCGACCGTGGCGATGAGCCAGGCGGCGGCGGAGGCGGGCATCCCGCTCGTCTATGTCAACCGCCAGCCGGTCAACCTCGACAACCTGCCGGAGAAGCAGGCTTTCGTCGCCTCCGACGAGCGGGAGTCCGGCACGCTGGAGACGCAGGAAGTCTGCAAGCTGCTGAAGGCCGGCGGCAAGGACGGGGGCGCCAAGGTCCTCGTGCTGATGGGCGAGCTCTCCAACCAGGCGGCACGGCAGCGGACCCAGGACATCCACGACGTCATCGCCACCGACGACTGCAAGTTCATGACGATCGTCGAGGAGCAGACCGCCAACTGGTCGCGTACCCAGGGTTCGGACATGATGACGAACTGGCTGTCGGCGGGCGTCGAGTATGACGCGGTCATCTCGAACAATGACGAGATGGCAATCGGCGCGATCCAGGCCATGAAGGCGTCCGGCGTCGACATGAAGGACAAGGTGGTTGCCGGCGTCGACGCGACGGAGGATGCGCTGGCGGCGATGCAGGCGGGCGATCTCGACGTCACGGTGTTCCAGAACGCCGCCGGGCAGGGCAAGGGCGCGCTCGACGCGGCGCTGAAGCTCGCGAAGGGGGAGGCGACCGAGACCAAGGTCTTCATCCCGTTCGAACTCGTCACCCCGGCGAACCTCGGCGACTACCAGAAGATGAACTGATCCGGGCACACGGGGCGCGCGCGAGGCTCGCGCGCCCCGACCCGCAGCCCGCATGGCTGGACACGAGGCCAGGCGTCGCGCCGCCCGGGATGGTTCCTGCCACGAGGCCCGCCCGCCGGTTGCTCGTTCGCATCCGCAATATTCCGCACGATTTCCGGGGATTGCGGGCAACATTCGTGCTGGCCATTGCCGCGCGATCGGAGGACCATCCGGCAACCGTCCGCGGCGGGCTCGGACCGAGTCTCCCGTGAAGGCGGAGGTCGCCCCCAGACGGCTGCCGTGCATGGAGGAAACACGGATGACCAGGATGATGTGCGCACTCTGCGCCGCCACCGCGCTGGCTGCGGCTGCCGTGCCGGCCGCGGCGCAGAACATCGGCGTCGCGGTATCGAACTTCGACGACAACTTCCTGACCCTCCTGCGCGAGGCGATGTCGAAGAACGCCGACGCCGCGGGGGCGTCGCTGCAGTTCGAGGACGCGCAGCGCGACGTCGGCCGGCAGCTGAGCCAGGTGGAGAATTTCGTCGCGTCCGGCGTCGACGGGCTGATCATCGCCCCGGTCGACAGCGACTCGACGGTGCCGATGACGGTGGCGGCGGAGAATGCCGGGATCCCGGTGGTCTATGTGAACAACTCGCCGGTGAACCTGAAGGAGCTGCCGGAGAATCAGGTGTTTGTCGGGTCGGTGGAGACGGAGGCCGGCCGGCTGGAGGGCGAGGAGATCTGCCGCCAGCTGAAGGCCGCGGGCAAATCCGACGCGACGGCGGTGATCCTGCTGGGCGATCTGTCGAACCAGGCGACCCGGCTCCGCACCGAGGCGGCGAAGGCGGTGTTCGAAACGCCCGACTGCAGCTTCATCACGGTCACCGACGAGCAGACGGCCACCTGGCAGCGCACCCAGGCGTCCGACCTGATGACCAACTGGCTGACCGCGGGCGTGCAGCCCGACGCGGTGGTCGCCAACAATGACGAGATGGCGATCGGGGCAATGCAGGCGATGAAGGCGGCCGGCGTCGACATGAAGGACGTGGTGATCGGCGGGGTCGATGCCACACCCGACGCGGTGGCCGCGGTCGCGGCGGGCGACATGGACGTGACCGTGCTGCAGAGCGCGCCGGGGCAGGGCAAGGGCGCGATCGACGCGATCCTCGCGCTCGTCCGGGGCGATAGCGTGCCGCACGAGAATTATGTGCCGTTCGAGCTGGTTACGCCCGAGAACTACAAGACCTTCATGAACTGATCCGGGTCGCGGCCGCCGTGCCGTCGCGCGGCGCGGGGGCCGCCGATACACCGGGGGGAGACCGATGACGTCAGTCCGCAGGGAAGTCGCACTCGCCGCGCACCGTCACAAGCGGCAGATGCAGCAGGAGGTGCTGGCCGTCGAGGGGGTCCGCAAGGAATTCCCCGGCGTGGTGGCGCTCGACGACGTGCAGTTCAAGCTGAGGGCCGGCACGGTCCACGCGCTGATGGGCGAGAACGGCGCGGGCAAGTCGACGCTGATGAAGATCATCGCCGGCATCTACATCCCCGACCAGGGGACGATGCGGCTGCGCGGCGAGGAGGTCCGGCTGAACGGGCCGCTCGACGCGCTGGAGCGGGGCATCGCCATGATCCATCAGGAGTTGAACCTGATGCCGTTCATGACGGTGGCGGAGAACATCTGGATCCGGCGCGAGCCGACGGCTGCCTTCGGGCTGATCGACCACGCGAAGATGAGCCGGATGACGCAGGAGCTGTTCGACCGGCTCAACATCCGGCTCGATCCCGAGGCGGAGGTCCGGACGCTGACGGTGGCGCAGCGGCAGATGGTCGAGATCGCCAAGGCGGTGAGCTATGACAGCGACGTGCTGATCATGGACGAGCCGACCAGCGCTCTGACCGAGAACGAGGTCGAGCATCTGTTCGCGATCATCCGCGACCTGCGCTCGCAGGGGATCGGCATCGTCTACATCACCCACAAGATGAACGAGCTGTTCGAGATTGCCGACGAGTTCTCGGTGTTCCGCGACGGCAGGTATGTCGGGACGCACGCGAGCGCCGACGTGACGCGCGACGACATCATCCGGATGATGGTCGGCCGCGAGATCACCGACATGTTCCCGAAGGAGACGGTGCCGATCGGCGAGGTGGTGCTGGAAGTGCGGGGGCTGACGCTGCCCGGGGTCTTCAACGACATCAGCTTCGACGTGCGGGCGGGCGAGATCCTCGGGCTGGCCGGGCTCGTCGGATCCGGGCGGTCGAATGTTGCAGAGGCGCTGTTCGGGGTGAAGCCTGCGGCGTCGGGCACGATTCGCATCCGCGGGCAGGAAGTGTCGATCCGCAGCCCGGTCGACGCGATGCGGCACGGCATGGCCTTCCTGACCGAGGACCGCAAGGAAACCGGCTGCTTCCTGATCCTGGAGGTGCTGGAGAACATGCAGATGGCCGTCCTGCAGGACAGCCATGTCAAGATGGGGTTCGTCGACCAGGCCGCGGTGAACACGCAGTGCGACGAAATGAGGGCGACGCTCCGGATCAAGACCCCGACGCTCTACGAGCGGATCGAGAACCTGTCGGGCGGCAACCAGCAGAAGGTGCTGATCGCCCGGTGGCTGCTGACGAGGCCGAAGATCCTGATCCTCGACGAGCCGACCCGCGGCATCGACGTGGGCGCGAAGGCCGAGATCCACCGGCTGATCAGCCGGCTCGCCGGCGACGGCGTGGCGGTCGTCATGATCTCGTCCGAGCTGCCCGAGGTGCTCGGCATGTCGGACCGGATCATGGTGATGCACGAGGGGCACAAGACGGGAATCCTGAACCGCGGCGAGGCGGATCAGGTGAGGATCATGGAACTCGCCGCGCGATAAGGCGGAAGAAGGGGGAAAGCCCGAATGGCAACGCACAACCAGGCCGAGTCGGTGCGGCTCGCGGCGCCCGAGAAGGCCCACCGGCGGGTGCCGCCGGAAGTCAACATCCTGTCGATCCTCGTGGCGGTGGCGGCGGTGTTCGAGCTGCTCGGCTGGATCTTCCAGGGCCAGAGCTTCCTGATGAACACGCAGCGGCTGACGATCATCATCCTGCAGGTGAGCGTGATCGGCATCATCGCCGTGGGCGTGACGCAGGTCATCATCACCGGCGGCATCGACCTCTCGTCCGGCTCGGTCGTGGCGATGACGGCGATGATCGCGATGAGTCTCGCGCAGGTCGGCACCTACGAGCGTGCGGTCTATCCGGCGCTGACCGACCTG
>JBGALW010000154.1:0-9296 GCA_044223585.1 Amaricoccus sp. | reverse complement strand
GCCGGCTATCACGACACGCGCCGGCTGCTGCGCGAGAAGAACCTGCACACGGTCTGCGAGGAGGCGGCCTGCCCGAACATCGGCGAGTGCTGGACCCAGAAGCACGCGACCGTGATGATCCTGGGCGACACCTGCACCCGGGCGTGCGCGTTCTGCAACGTCAAGACCGGGATGCCGCTGGCGGTCGATCCGAACGAGCCGGCGCACCTGGCCGAAGTCGTGGCGACGATGGGCCTTTTGCACGTGGTCATCACCTCGGTCGACCGTGACGATCTGCCGGACGGCGGCGCCTTCCAGTTCGTGCGCTGCATCGAGGCCATCCGCGCAGCCCGGCCCGAAACCACGATCGAGATCCTGACCCCCGACTTCCTGCGCAAGCCGGGGTCCGTGGAGGCGATCGTCGCGGCCAAGCCCGACGTCTACAACCACAATCTCGAGACCGTGCCGCGCCTCTACCGCACGGTCCGGCCCGGGGCGCGCTACTTCCACTCGCTGCGCCTGCTGCAGCAGGTCAAGGAGCTCGATCCCAGCCTGTTCACCAAGTCCGGCATCATGGTCGGCCTCGGCGAGGAGAAGCGCGAGGTCCTGCAGGTCATGGACGACATGCGCTCGGCCGACATCGACTTCCTGACCATCGGCCAGTACCTGCAGCCGACGCCGAAGCACCACGCGATCCGCCGGTTCGTGACGCCCGAGGAGTTCGCGGCCTACGAGAAGGCGGCTTACGGCAAGGGCTTCCTGACGGTTTCGGCGACCCCGCTGACCCGCTCGAGCTATCACGCCGGCGCCGATTTCGAGCGTCTGCGGGCGGCGCGGCTGGCAAGGCTCGGGCAGGCCTGAGCCTTCGGGGGAAGGGCGCCCGGCTCAGCGCGGGATCCGCAGGGTTGCGCGGAGGCCGCCGAGCTCCGCGCTGCGGCCGAGGTCGAGCGTTCCGCCATGGCTGCGCGCGACGTCGAGCGCGATGCTGAGGCCGAGGCCGACGTTGCCGGGGCCGCTGTCGAGGTTGCGGGCGGCGTCGAGGCGGGTGAACGGCTGCAGCGCGCGGGCGCGGTCGGCCTCCGCGATGCCGGGGCCGTCATCCTCGACGATGAAGCTGAGTGTCCGGGTTGCAAGGCGCACGGTCAGCAGCACGTGGGAGCCGTGCCGCTGGGCGTTGCCGATGAGGTTCTGGATCGCGCGGGTCATGGCGCCGGGCCGGAGCGCGACGGTTCCGCCGCGCCTTGTCTCGTCGATGCGGGCGAGGCGGATGGCGGCGCCGGCGCGGCGGGCGTCGTCGACGATGCCGGTGGCGAGGACGAAGGGGTTCGTCTCCGTCGTCTCCTCCGGGCCGTCGCCGCGGGCGAAGGCGAGGAACTCGCCGAGCATCCGCTCCATCTGATCGACATCCGCGAGCAGGTCGCGGCTTTCCTCCGTCTCGTCCATCAGGGCGAGCGTGAGTTTCATCCGGGTGAGCGGCGTCCGCAGGTCATGGCTGACCCCGGAGAGCATCTGCGTCCGTTGCTCGATCTGGCGCTCGAGCCGGGCACGCATCGAGAGGAAGGCGATGCCGGCGCGCCGCACCTCCTCGGCGCCCGCCGGGCGGTAGGGGACCGACCGCCCCTTGCCGAATGCCTCCGCGGCCTCGGCGAGCGCGAGGATCGGCCGCACCTGGTTGCGCAGGAAGATGACCGCGACCGTGGTGAGCAGGAGCGCCGACAGCACCATCAGCACCAGCAACTGGTGCGGGTTCGACACCGACAGCCGGTCCCGCGGGATGGTGGCGGAAAGCGTTCCGGCGCTGGTGCCGATCCAGAGCAGCGCCGCGCGCGGGTCGGTCTCGAGGTCGAGGGAGATCGGGCGGTTCAGCGCGCCGCGGAGGGTTGCCGAGATCGTCCCCCCGGTGATGTCGAGGATCTGCCGGCGGATCTCCGGGTCGGTCAGCGGAGCCGGGTCGAGGCGAAGGCGGATGCCGAGCGGCAGGGCTAGGTCGGCGACGCGCAGGGCCGCGGCGTCCGGCTGCTCGGCCGCCTCGATCTGGTCGATGGCGTAGACGAGTTCATAGGCGACGTTGCGGGTCATCTGTTCGGTGACGCGCTGGTAGTGGCGCTGGAAGAACACCAGCCCGACGACGACCTGCAGCGCCACGATCGGCACGACCAGGATTGCCAGCGTGCGCCAGAAGAGGCGGCGTGGCAGGATCGGCTTGAGCGGCGACGGGGCCATGGGTAGGACGGTATCGCGGCCCACGCCGGGGCGGCAAGGGGAGGCTGGCGGAAGCATGCAGGGGCCGTTCGATCGCCGCCACGCACCGCCGGTCGGCGTGCCGGAGGCGCTGGCGCCGGGCCTGCGGGTGGTGACCGCGCCGAATGCCGGGCCGATGACCTTCACCGGAACGCGCAGCTACATCGTCGGGTCGGGTGAGGTCGCGGTGATCGATCCCGGCCCAGACGACCCGAGGCACCTGGCGGCACTGCAGTCGGCGGTGGCCGGAGAGAGCGTGGCGGCCGTGCTGGTCACCCACGCGCACCGCGATCATTGCACCGGGGCGCGCGCCTTCGCCGCCGCCGTCGGCGCGCCGGTGCTGGCGCATGGCGATCCGGCCGGCGGGCGGCGGCCGGCGATGGCGCGGCTGGCGGCGGCTGGCGGACTCGGGGGCGGCGAGGGGTTCGACCTCGGGTTCGCGCCCGACGAGCGGATCGGCGCGGGAGACCGCATCGCCGGGCCGGGCTGGACCCTGTCGGTGCTGGGAACGCCCGGTCACACCGCCGACCATCTCGCCTTCGCCTGGGCCGAGGGGCGGGGGCTTTTCACCGGCGACCTGGTGATGGGCTGGGCGACGACCCTCATCTCGCCGCCGGACGGCGATCTTGGCGCCTTCCGGCAGAGTCTCGGGGCTCTGCTGGAGCGGGAGGACCGCGTCTACTGGCCGGGTCACGGCGCGCCGGTGACGGAGCCGCAGGCGCTGGTCCGCCATATCATGGCGCATCGGGCGGGCCGCGAGGCCGAGATCCTCGCGGCGCTGGACGAGGGACCGGCCACGGTGGCGGCGCTCGTCGCGCGGATCTACGCCGCCGTCGATCCGTCCCTGCATCCCGCGGCGGCCCGGAACGTGCTCGCGCATCTCGTCGATCTTGCCGACCGCGGGCTGGTGGAGGCGGAGGGCGGTCTGGCGGCGGACGCGGTGTTCCGCCGGACGGGGACGTGAAGCGCGCCCCGCCGGTCGGACAGCGGCCCCAGCCGCGGGACTGGCCATGGCCGGCGCTGATCGTCGGATATTTCGCGTTTCAGATCCTCTGGAGGCGGCTGCTCGGCGGCGGGTTCGGGCTCGACGAGGCGCAGATGTACCTCTGGGCGCGCGAGCCGCCGGCGCTCGGCTACGGTCCCCAGCCGCCGCTCTATGGCTGGCTGCAATGGGCGGTCTTTCAGGTGGTTCCGGACGCGCTTCTGGCGCTGTCTCTCCTGAAGAATGTCCTCCTTGCAGGCACTTATCTCGCGGTCTTCGCGCTCCTTCGCACCGCGGCGGCACCGCAGGTGGCTGGGCTCGCCGCGGCAAGCCTCATGCTGGTGCCGCAGATCGCTTGGGACAGCCAGCGGGACATGACGCATTCGGTGCTGGTCGTCACCTTGACGGCGGTGGCGGCCCTCGTGTTCTGGACGCGGGCGCTGCCGGGGAGCCGGGGCGGATGGGTCGGCTTCGGTGTCGCGCTCGGCTGCGGGCTGCTCGCCAAGGCGAATTTCGCGGTGGCCGCAACGGCGCTTCTCGCGGCGGCGGCGACCCTCGCGCCGGTTCGGCGTCGGGTGGCACCGGCGGATCTGGCACTCGCGTTTCTGGTGGCGACGGTCATCGTGGCGGCGCCGCTCTGGTGGGCGGTGGCGAACCGGGGCGAAGCGTTCGCCTCCGTCGAGGAGCTGAAGGCGACGGGAGGGGTGGCAGCGGGGCTTCTCGCCATGACGGGCGCCTTGCTGGCATGCCTCGCGTTGGCGGGTGTGGTTCTCGGCGGGGTTTTCTGGGTCTGGCAGGACGGGCCGGCGGAAGAACCGGCGGATCTGGAGCGGCTGCTGGCGCGCACCGCCCTGATCGGGATTGCGCTGACGGTCGCCGGCGTGCTGGCGACCGGGACGACGCATGTCCGCGAGATGTGGCTGCTGCCGGTGGTGTTCTGGCTGGTGCCGGTCGCCGCCGTGTGGGTGCAGGGGCGGGTGGCGGACCGCGGCATCCGGGTGCTGCGCGGGGTCGTCGTCGGGCTGGGGCTGCTGGTGACGGCGGCGCTCGCTGTCCACATGCGTTATGGCGATCCCGGGCATCCGACGATCCGGCGGGCGCCGGTGGACGTGGTGGCGGCGGACCTGGTTGCCCGGTTCCCCGACGCGACACGGATCGTCGCCGATCCCGACTGGCTGGCCGCGAACCTCATGCGGGTCCGGCCGGACCTGCCCGTGGTGGCGTCGCGGCGTCCGGGGCCGCCGCCGGCCGCGGGGGAAAGCGTCGTCCTCGTCTGGTGGACGCCGGACCGCCGGGCCGAAGAGCGGCGGATGGCGCTGCTGGCCTCGCACTGGGGCGAGGCGCCGCTGGTCGGGGACCCGGTGGCATTCGAGGCGCCGTTCCCGCCCCAGCCGGGCAAGACGTTTCGCGTCGACGCCGCGCGGGTGACGATGCCCTGACGGCTCCGACCGGGGGCCGCCGGATTGCGTCTGAAATGAAAGAAGGCACTGCCGCCTCTCGGTGGCAGTGCCTTCGGGTCTGACGTCGATCGTCGCTCAGCCGTCGCGGAAGGCGCGGGTGAAGTAGTCGCTGAGCGGCTTCACGAAGTAGCTGAGGGCGTTGCGGTCGCCGGTCTTGATGAAGGATTCGACCGGCATCCCCGGCATCAGCTCCACGTGGTTCAGCCGGTCGAGCTGGCCCGCGTCGAGACGGATGTCGGCCTCGTAGTAGCGCAGGCCGCGCCGCTCGTCCTCGTAGGCGTCGGCGGACACGCTGGTCACGTGGCCGAACACCTCGGGGGTCGTGCGCTGGTCGAAGGCGGAGAAGCGCAGCACCGCTTCCTGGCCGGCATGGACCTGGTCGATGTGGATGGTGTCGACCTTGGCGCGGACGATCAGCGGCGTGTTCTCGGGCACCACGTACATCACCGGCTCGGCCGGGCGGATGACGCCGCGCAGCGTGTCGACGGCGGAGCCGTAGATCACGCCGTCAACCGGCGCGCGCAGGTCGAGGCGGGAGATCTGCTCCAGCAGGCCGCGGCGCTTCTCGCGCGCCTCGATCTCGCGGAATTCCAGGTCACGCAGCTGGCTGTGCGCCTCCTCGCGGACCTTGGACACCAGACGGACGCGCTCGATCTCGATCTCTGCGATCTTGCCGCGGTTCTCGGCGATCGAGGCCTCGACCTGGCCGGCGACACCCTCCAGACGGGCGAGCTCGCGGCGCGGGGTGAGGACGCGGGTGACTTCGGTCAGGCCCTGGTCCAGCAGCTGCTGCTGCCCGCTGATCTCCTTCGAGAGAAGATCGATCTGCGACTGGGTGGCGGCCTGGAGCGCGACGAGCCCCTCGTTCTGCTTGGTGATCTGGGTCCGCTGCTCCAGAAGCTGGCCTTCCTCGTCGGACTGCAGCTTGCGCCGGGCCTCGAACTGCTTGAGCTGCGCGGCCATCAGGTCGCGGATCTGCGGGCTCCCGGCCTCGCGGCTGATGAGCTCGGGGTCGAAGACGATGTCCGGCAGCCCGTCACGCTCGGCCTGCAGGCGGCTGCGGGTCGCCAGCATCTCGAACCACTGGCCCTCGACGGTCGCGAGCTCCGGGAACAGGTCCTCGCTGTCGAGCTGGATCAGCACGTCGCCGGCCTTCACGTGGTCGCCGTTGCGGGCGAGGATCGCCTTGATGACGCCGCCGGTCGGGTGCTGGATCACCTGGCGGTTGCCCTCGACCTCCAGCGACCCGGAGCTGACGACGGCGCCGGAGATGTTGCTGACCGCACCCCAGGCGCCCATCCCGAAGACGAGCACGCCGAGCGTGACATAGCCGGTGAACATCAGCTGGCGCAGGCGCCAGCCGGGCCGGATCGTGGAGTTCGCGGCCTTCGGTGCGGCGGGCGGCACCGGCTGCTTCGGCGCGGCCGCGGATTTCTTGGGGGGAGTGGTGGGGCTGATCATCCCTGCGCCTCCTGCGGGCCGAGCCGGGCGACATTGGTGCCGCCGGCGACCTGCGCGACCTGGGCATAGTTGCGGACGTGGGCCTTCAGCACCTCGTCGCGCGGACCGAACGCCTTGGCTGCGCCGTTCTCGATGATGAGGATCGTGTCGCATTCGGCGATGCCCGCCGGGCGGTGCGCCATGATGATGACGATGCGGCCTTCGGACTTCGCCTGCCGGATCGCGAGGTTGAGCGCGTCCTGGCCGGCGGCGTCGAGGTTCGAGTTCGGCTCGTCGAGCACCATCATCACCGGGTCGCCGTAGAAGGCGCGGGCGAGGCCGATCCGCTGCTTCTGGCCACCGGAGAGGCGCGAGCCGCCGGCAAAGACCGGGGTGTCGTAGCCCTGCGGCAGGCCGAGGATCATGTCATGCGCGCCGGCCTTCTTGGCCGCCGCGACGACCTTTACCGGATCGGGCTGCGGCAGCATGCGGCCGATGTTCTCCGCCACGGTGCCGTTGAAGAGGACGACGTCCTGCGGCAGGTAGCCGATGTAGGAGCCGAGCACGTCCGGCTCGTAGTGCTGGAGCGCCGCGCCGTCGAGGCGTACCGCGCCGGCGGCCGGGCGCCAGATGCCGGTGAGCACGCGGGCCAGCGTCGACTTGCCGGAAGCGGAGGAGCCGATGACGCCAAGCGCCTGGCCGGGATCGACATTGAAGTCGAGCATCCGGAGGCTTGCCTTCTGCTGCTCCGGCGGGACGACGGTCAGCTGGCTGACCTCGAGGCGGGCGCGCGGGCGGGGCAGGGGCAGCGGCTCCTCGGCCTCCGGGGTGGTCTCCAGCAGGCCCTTGAGGTTAGTCCACCCGGAGCGGGCGCGCACGACCAGCGGCCAGCCGCCGATCGCCTGCTCGACCGGGGCGAGGGCGCGGCCCATCAGGATCGAACCGGCGATCATCGCGCCGGCGCTCATCTCGCCGCGCAGCACCACATAGGCGCCGAGGCCGAGCATCGCCGACTGAAGGAAGTAGCGGAAGGTCTTGGTAATGGTCGAGAACTGGCCAACGAGGTCGCTGGAGTTCAGCTGGGCGTCGAGGGCGCGGTCGCGCATGCCCTTCCAGCGGGCGAGCACCGAGTCGCGCATGCCGAGGGCCTGGACCATCTCGCCCTGCTGGCGGATCGTCTCGGCGAACGCCTCGCCCTGCGCGGTCGCCATGGTCGATTCCTGCTCGGGCTTGCGGGTGAAGCGCTGCGTCAGGAAGGTCACGACGACGAGCACGAGGCCGCCGGTCAGCGCGAGATAGCCGAGATACTGGTGGAAGCTGAAGATCGCCAGGATGAACAAGGGCGCCCACGGCATGTCGAACACCGCGAACAGGACCGGCGAGGAGGCGAGCTTCTGCACCGCCTCCAGGTCCTTGAGGCCCGACGACGGCTTTGACCGTTCGCTCGACAGGACCGACCGGCGCAGGACCGCGCGGAACACCCGGTCGTCGAGCCGGGTCTGCACGATCGCGCCGATCCGCGCGGCAATACGGCTGCGCACGTAGTCGAGGATGCCCATGATGGCGAAGAGCGCGGTGACGAGCAGGGTCAGTGCCAGAAGCGTTTCGCGTGACCGGCTGGGGATCACCCGGTCATAGACCTGCAGCATGTAAAGCGGCGCGGTCAGCATCAGCAGGTTCACAACCGTGCTGAATATCGCGATGGTCCAGAACAGCCCCTTGAGGCCCGCAAAGCCCGCCTCGGGGCCGTTTGGCTTGCTTCTCACTTACTCGTCCCTCCTGGCGCTCGGTACGCCTTAAGTCTTGCGGGGCTGATACAGGGTTCAAATGGACCAAGGAACCCCCACTACCTAGGGGCATTCTTTCAACATGTCGTAAACCCTTCAACTTTAGCCGAAAATCCCGTCCGCGGAAAGGCGCCGATGCAGGAATCGGCTGCCTGCAGCCAAAAAGCTGCGTGAAATCTGCCGGCCGGTTGGTCGACCGGCGGGGGAATCGGCGCATCGCGAGTAGATCAGTCGCCGCCGTGTCCGGTCGGGATTGCAGGTTGCATCGAATCGAGCACCGCCGCGGGGAGGTGACAACGGATCAGGTGGCCGGACGCGCGCTCGGCGAGGGGCGGCAGGATGGTGCGGCAGGCGTCGCCGGGCACCTGGTCGCGGTGCGGGCAACGGGTGTGGAACGGGCACCCGGCCGGCGGATCGATCGCCGAGGGCAGGGGGCCGTCAAGCAGGATCGGCGCTCGTGCCGTGCTGCCGTCCAACACCGGGACGGCGGCGAGCAGCGCCTCGGTGTAGGGGTGGTAGGGCGGCGCGAACACCTGCCCGGTGGTCCCGATCTCGACGATCCGCCCGAGGTACATGACGAGGACGCGGTCGGCGAGACTGCGGACAAGGCCGAGGTCGTGGCTGATGAGCAGCAGTGTGGTGCCGCTGTCACGCTGAAGGTCAGTCAGGAGGCCGGCGACGGCCGCCTGGACCGACACGTCGAGCGCGGAGGTCGGTTCGTCGGCTACGATGATCTCCGGGTTCCCCGCGAAGGCACGGGCGATGGCGATCCGCTGTTTCTGGCCGCCGGAGAGTTGGACGGGCAGGCGATCCGCAACGCCCTCCGGCAGCCTGACGAGGGCGAGCAGGTCCCGCATCCGCTGCCGCCGCTCGGCGTTGGTCCGGCCGATGCCGAGGCGTTCCAGCGTCCGGACCAGCTGCCCGCCGATCCGGCGGCTGGGGTTCAGCGTATCGGCCGGATTCTGGAACACCATCTGCATGGCCGCGACCGTCGCGGCGCTGCGGCGCCGGACGGGCACCGCGGCGATCTCGGTCCCGTCCAGCTCGACGATGCCGGAGGTGGCGGGGTCGAGCCCCATCAGGACGCGGGCGAGCGTCGTCTTGCCGCAGCCGGACTCCCCGACGATCGCCAGCGTCTCGGCCGGGCGGGCGTCGAAGCTCAGGTCGACATTTGCCTTCACGCTGCGATCGGTGCCGCGGAGCGCGTAGGTCTTGGTGAGGCCCCGCACGGCAAGCGCCGGGGGGCCGGCAGGAACCACCGGCCTCGGCCGCGGCGCGGGCGATGCTCGACGCGGTACGGCTTCCCGACGCCGGCCGCATTCTCGGCAGCTATCCGCACCAGCTCTCCGGCGGCCAGCAGCAGCGCGTCATCATCGCCATGGCTCTGATGGCCCGGCCTGCGCTCCT
>JBGALW010000153.1:0-9338 GCA_044223585.1 Amaricoccus sp. | reverse complement strand
GATCAAGCCGGTGGTCGAACGGAGCTATCCGTTGGAGCAGATCGGGGACGCCTATCGGGACGTGGAAACCCGGCACCGGCGGGGATGCGTCGTGGTGACGATGGGCGGCGGCGCGGCCTGAGGGGCCGGGCGAGGCGGCGGGTGGGTCGGAACCGCCCGCGTGACGGTTCCGACCCGGCGTCGTCGGCTCCGGTCAGGCGCCCAGCACTTCAGCGGCGGCGATGGCGGCCATGTTGACGATGCCGCGGCTCGTCACGCTCGGCACAAGGATATGCACCGGCTTCGTCACGCCCATCAGGATCGGGCCGACCACGAGGGCATTGTTGACCTCGGTGAGGAGCGAGGTGGCGATCGAGGCCGCGTCGAGGTTCGGGAAGATCAGGAGGTTCGCCTCGTCCTGGAAGTGCGAGCGGGCGAGGTAGCGGCTCCGCAGCGCGCCGTTCAGCGCCACGTCGCCCTGCATCTCGCCTTCGACCGGCAGGTCCGGGGCCACCTCCTTCAGCCGGCGGCGCACCTCGCGCATCTTCGTGACGCTCGTCCCCTCGCGCGAGCCGAAGTTCGAATAGCTGAGCAGGGCCACCCGCGCATCGACGCTGAACCGCTTCATGTGGTCGCGGGCCTGCAGCGTGATGCGGACGAGATCCTCGGCGCTCGGGTCCGGGTTCACCAGCGTGTCGGCGAGGAACAGCGGACCGCGGCTGGTGATCAGCATCGACAGGGTCGAGAGCGCGCCGACCTGGTCGGGACCGAGCACGGACTGCACCTCGGAGATGTGCTTGGTGAAGGTGCCCTCCAGCCCGACGAGGGCCGCGTCGGCCTCGCCCTGGTGCACCATCACCGCGGCGATCACCCCGGTGTTGGTACGCACCACGGTGCGGGCGCGGTCGAGGTTGACACCCTTGCGGTCGACCAGCTGGTGATAGACCGACACATAGTGCCGATAGCGCGGATCGTCGTCCTGGTTGATGACCTCGGCCTGCTGTCCGAGCTTCAGCGTGAGGCCGAAGCGCTGCAGGCGCTGCTCGATCACCGCCGGGCGGCCGATCAGGATCGGCTTCCCGAGCTTTTCGTCGGCGATGACCTGCGCGGCGCGCAGCACCCGCTCGTCCTCGCCGTTGGCGAGTGCGATGCGGGTCCCCTTGCCCTGCACCCGCTCGATGATCGGGCCCATCGCGAGGCCGGAGCGGAACACGAAGCGGCGCAGCGTCTTCTCGTAGGCGTCCATGTCGGCGATGGGACGGCGGGCGACGCCGCTCTCGGCCGCGGCCCGGGCGACGGCGGGCGAGATGCGCAGGATCAGCCGCTGGTCGAAGGGCGAGGGGATGAGGTAACCGCGGTTGAAGGTCGCGGGCTCGCCGCTCGCGGTCGCCTCCAGCCCCGGCTCGTGCGCGAGCTCGGCGATGGCGTACGCGGCGGCGCGCTTCATGTCCTCGTTGATCGTGGTGGCGCCGCAGTCGAGGGCGCCGCGGAAGATGAACGGGAAGCAGAGGACGTTGTTGACCTGGTTCGGATAGTCGGAGCGGCCGGTGCAGATGAGCGCGTCCGGACGCTCGGCGATGGCCACCTCGGGCATGATCTCCGGCACCGGGTTGGAGAGGGCGAGGATGAGCGGGTCGCGCGCCATCTCGCGGATCATCTCGGGCTTCAGCGCACCGGCCTGCGACAGGCCGACATAGATGTCGGCGCCCGGCATCACCTCGGCGAGGTCGGTCTTGTCGGTATCCTGGGCGAAGGCGGCGCGCCAGCGGTCGACGGAGTTCGCCCGCCGCTTGGTGACGATGCCCTTGGAATCGGCGATCCAGATGTTCTCGCGCTTCGCGCCGACGGCGATCAGCATGTTCATGCAGGCGAGCGCCGCGGCGCCGGCGCCGGAGGTGCAGATCTTCGCCTCCGACAGTTCCTTGCCGACGAGGCGCATGGCGTTGAGCGTGGCGGCGGCGACAATGATCGCGGTGCCGTGCTGGTCGTCATGGAAGACCGGGATCGCCATGCGCTCGCGCAGGGTTTCCTCGATCTCGAAACAGTCGGGGGCCTTGATGTCCTCGAGGTTGATGCCGCCGAAGCTCGGCTCCAGCGGCGCGACGATCTCGATGAACTTCTTGGGATCGGTTTCGGCCACCTCGACGTCGATGCCGTCGATGCCGGCGAACTTCTTGAAGAGGACGGCCTTGCCCTCCATCACCGGCTTGGACGCCAGCGCGCCGATATTGCCGAGGCCGAGCACCGCCGTTCCGTTCGAGATGACCGCGACGAGGTTGCCCTTCGCGGTATAGCGGTAGGCGGCCTGCGGATCGGTGGCGATCTCCTCGCACGGGGCCGCGACGCCGGGAGAGTAGGCGAGCGCGAGGTCGCGGGAGTTCGCGAGCGGCTTAGTCGGGGTCAGTTCGACCTTGCCGGGGCGCGGATGCTCGTGGAAATGCAGCGCCGCGGCGCGCAGGTTCGATTGCGTTTCGTCGGACATGGTCGGCGTTACCCCCTTCAGGCCTGTTGTTTGTGGTCGGCATTGTCGTGGCCGTCGCGGCCGGCGACGGCGCGGGAACCGGGAGCCGCAGCCCTGACGGTTTCCGTGATGGTCCAGGGCAGGGTTTCGCCGCCGCGGAACACCACCACCTCCTCGGCGCCAGCCTGCACGGTCTCGGGCGCGCGCGACGGCGTGCGGCCGAGGGTGATCGTGCCGCTGTTGGGCGGAAGGCCATGGAAGGCGGCGCCGTTCAGCGAGGCAAAGGCCTCCAGCCGCTCGAGCGCGCCCTCCTCGTCGAATACCTGGGCATAGCATTGCAGGGCGACCGGCCCGAGGAACACGCCGGCGCAGCCGCAGGCCGACTCCTTGGCGCCGCGCGGGTGCGGGGCGGTGTCGGTGCCGAGGAAGAAGCAGGCCTCGCCGCCGGTCGCCGCCTTGCGCAGCGCCAGCCGGTGCCGTTCGCGCTTGGCGACCGGCAGGCAGTAGAGGTGGGGCCTGAGCCCGCCCTGGAAGATCGAGGTGCGGTTGATCATCAGGTGGTGCGGTGTGATCGTCGCGCCGACACGCGGGGCAAAGGCGCGCACGATGTCCGCCGTCTCGGCCGTCGTCACATGCTCGACGCAGACCTTGAGGCCGGGGTGCCGGGCAAGGAGCGGCAGGAGCTCCGTCTCCATGAACACGGCCTCGCGGTCGAAGATGTCGACGGCGGGATCGGTCGCCTCGCCGTGGACGAGAAGCGGCATGCCGATCGCCTCCATCCGCTCGAGGACCGGGGCGAGCCCCCGGATATTGGTGACGCCGTGGTGGGCGTTGGTGGTGGCCCCGGCCGGGTAGAGCTTGGCGGCGATCCAGACGCCGTCGGCAAAGCCCCTCGCAATGTCGTCCGGGCTCGTGTGGTCGGTGAGGTAGCAGGTCATCATCGGCTGGAAGTCAGCGTCCGGCGGCAGGGCGGCGCGGATCCGGTCGCGGTAGGCGGCGGCGTCGGCCGGCTTCGCCACGGGCGGCACGAGATTCGGCATGATGATGCCGCGGGCGAACTGCGCGGCGGTCCAGGGAAGCACCGCCTGCAGCATGGCGCCGTCGCGGAGGTGGATGTGCCAGTCGTCGGGGCGGCGGATGGTAAGGGTGCTGATCATCTACACTTTTTCCCGCTGAGCCACTTGTCCGTGAGCATTGGCACGGTTCTTCCGGGTTTGCACGTCCCTCTGGCGAGAGAAAGAGGCCGCACCTACGGCGCGGCCTCTGATCTCAACTTCCGGTGGCGTTACGCTGCCGGGATCGCGGCGGGGTTGCGGTGACCGAGGTCGTGCACCGGCATGCCCTCATCGTCGAGCGGCACGTCGCCGTTCAGCACCGCGGCAAGCCGGGCCTCGTCCAGCTCGCCTTCCCAGCGGGCGACGACCAGCGTGGCGACGGCGTTGCCGACGAAGTTGGTGAGCGCACGGACCTCGGACATGAAGCGGTCGACGCCGAGGATGAGCGCCATGCCGGCGACCGGAACCGAGGGAACGACCGAGAGGGTGGCCGCCAGGGTGATGAAGCCGGCGCCGGTGATGCCCGCCGCGCCCTTGGACGAGAGCATCGCGACGAGGAGCAGGACGATCTGCTCGCCCCAGCTGAGCTGGATGCCGCAGGCCTGGGCGATGAAGAGCGCGGCCAGCGTCATGTAGATGTTGGTGCCGTCGAGGTTGAACGAATAGCCGGTCGGGACGACGAGGCCGACGACCGACCGCTTGGCACCGGCAAGCTCCATCTTCTCCATGAGCGAGGGCAGCGCGGCTTCCGAGGACGAGGTGCCGAGGACGAGCAGCAGTTCTTCCTTGAGGTAGCGGATCAGCTTCAGGATCGAGAAGCCGTTCAGCCGGGCGACAGTGCCGAGCACGAGGAGCACGAAGATGAGCGCCGTCAGGTAGAAGGTGCCGACCAGCATGGCGAGGTTGAGGACCGAGCCGATGCCGTACTTGCCGATGGTGAAGGCCATCGCGCCGAAGGCGCCGAGCGGGGCGGCCTTCATCAGGATCTCGACCAGCTTGAACATCGGGTTGGTCAGGGACTGCAGGAAGTTCAGCACCGGGGCGCCGCGATCGCCGACCATGGCGAGCGAGAGGCCGAACAGCACCGAGAAGAACAGCACCTGAAGGATGTTGCCGTCCGCGAACGCGCCGACGACGGTCGCCGGGATGATGCCCTGCAGGAAGCCGACGACGGTGGTGTCATGCGCCTTGGCGGCATAGTCGGCCACCGCCGAGCCGTCGAGCGTCGCGGGGTCGATGTTGAGGCCCGCACCCGGCTGGATGACGTTGCCGACGATGAGGCCGACGATCAGCGCCAGCGTGGAGAAGAAGATGAAGTAGGCGAAGGCCTTGCCGGCGACCCGGCCCACCTTCTTGAGGTCGGACATGCCGGCGATGCCGGTGGTGACGGTAAGGAAGATCACCGGCGCGATGATCATCTTGACGAGCTTGACGAACGCGTCGCCGAGCGGCTTCAGGCTGGCGCCGATTTCCGGCCAGAAATGCCCCACCGTGATGCCGAGGGCAATCGCGGTGAGAACCTGGAAGTAAAGCTGCGCGTAAAATGGCTTCGCCGGTCCGGGCGTCGCGGCACTGCTTGGAATTTGCATGTTTGTCTCCTCCAGTCTTGTTCGGGCGACTTTGCCCACGCGTTATCTTTCTTGCCCGTCGAGCGGGCTCTGCGGCGATCCGGGACGCTGCACAGCGCACTCTTCGCAACAACCCCCTCCTAGCAAGGTCTGTGCCAACTCCGTCCGGGCCGATTTCCCGTGAGTTTTCCGGGCCGGACGGCGCCCGTGCCGGGTGGCAGGGCTCCGGCCGTGCGAAATCCCGCACAGGGTTCCGCTGGCGGAGGGCGGGTTTCCGCCCTAGCGTGTCGGCGGGAGGATCGGACGATGGCTGTTGTGGACGCTCCGGCGGCGCAGGCCCTGCGCCTGTCGCGCCGGCGCCGGGACATGGTGGCGCTGGTCATCGGCGCCCTCCTGATCGCGGCGGCGGTCGTCGGCGCCGGCCGGGTTGCGCGGACACGGGCGATCGAGGATCTGGGCGACCGGGCCGCCGCCCTGCTTCCGCTGGCCTCGACCGCTCTCACCGGGGTCATCGACAAGCAGCGGCTGATCCCGCTGGTGCTCGCCCGGGACCCGGAGGTGATCGCGCTCCTCGCCGCGCCGACTCCGGAGGCGGAGCAGCGGCTCGACGAGAAGCTCGCGGCCATCGCCGCCGAGGCGGGGGCGGCGGTCATCTACCTCGTAGGCCCCGACGGCGTCTCGGTCGCGGCCAGCAACGCCGGGGCGCCCGACAGTTTCGTCGGCAGCAACTATGGCTTCCGCTCGTATTTCTCGGAGGCGATGGCGAGGGGGTCCGCCGAGCAGTTCGCTCTCGGCACGGTCAGCGGGCGGCCCGGCCTCTACCTCTCGCGGCGGGTCGACAGCGTTCTCGGGCCGCTCGGGGTCGTCGTGGTCAAGGTCGAGTTCGACGCGCTGGAAGAGCGGTGGCGCGAGAGCGGGTCGGTCGTGCATGTGACCGATGCCGAGGGCATTGTCCTTGCGACGACCGAGCCGGAGTGGCGGTTCGGCGCGACTCGCCCTCTGGCGGACGCCGCCGCGGCGCGCGCCGCGCGGCAGCTGCCGGAGGGGGAGCCGTTTGCCACGGTTCCGGTCGAGCGCGGGAACGACGGGCTCGACCAGGTGAGCCGCGGCCGCGCCACCGGCAGCTATGCCAGCGCCGCCGCGCCCGTCGGCGCGTCGGAGCCGGCATGGACGCTGACGCTGATGACGCCGGCCGGCAGCACCCCGGCGAAGGCGATGCGGACAGCCCAGCTGACCGTGCTCCTCGCCGGCCTGCTGGTGGCGGCCCTGACGGCGCTCGCGCTGCGGCGGCGGCGAGGCGCCCGGACACGGCAGGAGGCGCTTGCCGCGATGAACGCCGAGCTGGAGCGGCGGGTGGCGGCGGAGATCGCCGAGCGCGAGAGCGCCGAGACCCGGGTGCGACGGATGCGCGACGAGCTTGCGCAGGCAAACCGGCTGTCGATCCTCGGCCAGATCGCCGCGGGGGTGGCGCACGAGATCAACCAGCCGGTCGCGGCGATCCGCACCTATGCCGAGAGCGGCATGCAACTGCTGGACGGCGGGGAGACCGGGGAGACGCGGGACAATCTGAAGGCGATCGTCGGCGTCACCGACCGGATCGGGGCGATCACCCAGATGCTGCGCGGCTTCTCGCGCAGGGGCACCGGGGGCGTCGGGCCGGTGCCGGTGGAGGAGGCGATCGACGGCGCGCTGGCGCTGCTGGCGGGGCGGATCCGCGACGCCGGCGCAATGATAGACCGCCGGCCGCGGCTGCCCGGCGCCGCCGTCCTGGCCGGGCGGATCCGGCTGGAGCAGATCCTCGTCAACCTGCTGCAGAACGCGCTCGACGCGGTGCGTGGGGTGGCCGAGCCGCTGATCCGGATCAGCGTGCTGGCTACCGGCTCGGAGGTGCGGATTACCGTCCGGGACAACGGCCCCGGCCTCGACGGACAGGCGCGCGAGACGCTGTTCATGCCGTTCGCGACGACGAAGGAAAAGGGGCTCGGCCTCGGCCTCGTCATCTCGG
Source organism: Amaricoccus sp. (assembly GCA_044223585.1). Taxonomy (GTDB): domain Bacteria; phylum Pseudomonadota; class Alphaproteobacteria; order Rhodobacterales; family Rhodobacteraceae; genus Amaricoccus. The sequence goes on along the minus strand of JBGALW010000153.1, from coordinate 2,270 downwards.
GCGACCTCGCGCGCGAGTTCGGCGGCGAACTGCGGTTCGATGCCGCGGTGACGGACGGCGCGTCGTTCACGCTGGTGCTGCCGAGGGCGCCGCGATGACAGTGGGGCCGGGCACGACCGCCGGTGCGGGAACCCGGGCCAGACGGCCCGAGCCGGCACGCCGCGCCGTCGGCGGGCCGCGCTTCATGCAGGACGGAAATGCCCGACATGACTGAAGCCGCCGAAGGCCCGCTGATCTTCGTCGACGACGATCCGGATCTGCGCCGCGCGACGGCACAGATGCTGAAGCTCGCCGGCTTCGCGGTACAGGCCTTCGATGCGGCGGAGCCGGCGCTTGCCGCGCTCGATGCCGGCTTCGAGGGTCCGGTCGTCACCGACATCCGCATGCCGCGGATGAGCGGGCTGGAATTTCATGACCGGATCCGGGCGCTCGATCCGGACCTGCCGGTGATCCTCGTCACGGGCCATGCTGACGTCGATCTGGCGGTGAGCGCGGTGAAGAACGGGGTCTATGACTTCATCTCCAAGCCCTTCGACGGCGAGCGGCTGGTCGGCACCGTGCGGCGCGCGGCCGAGAAGCGGCGGCTGGTGCTGGAGAACCGGCGGCTGCGGGAAGCGGCGGCGGAGCTGCCGGACGACCTGCCGCTGGTCGGGAACGCCCCCGGTCTGCGGACCCTGCGCGAGATGGTGCGGCGCGTGGCCGATACCGACGTCGACGTGCTGATCCTCGGCGAAACCGGTACCGGCAAGGAGGTCGTCGCCTCGCTGCTGCACCGCTGGAGCAGCCGGCGGCGGGCCAAGAACTTCGTCGCGCTTAACTGCGGGGCGCTGCCCGAAACGGTGCTGGAGAGCGAACTTTTCGGCCACGAGGCCGGTGCCTTCACCGGCGCGCAGAAGCGGCGGGTCGGGCGGATCGAGCATGCCAGCGGCGGCACGCTGTTCCTCGACGAGATCGAGTCCTGCCCGCCGGCAATCCAGGTGAAGCTGCTGCGCGTTCTGGAAACCCGCGAGGTCGAGCCGCTCGGCACCAACGAGCGGCGCCGGCTCGACCTCCGGGTGGTGGCGGCGACCAAGGTCGATCTCGGCGACCCGGCGGCGCGCGGCGACTTTCGCGCCGACCTCTACTACCGGCTGAACGTCGTCACCCTTCGCATCCCGCCGCTGCGCGAACGCCGCGAGGATGCGCCGCTGCTGTTCGCCCACTTCGCCCGGCGCGCGGCGGAGCGGTTCGGCCTGCCGGTCCCGCCGCTGACCGCGGCGATCCGCCACCGGCTGGAAACCCATGACTGGCCGGGCAACGTGCGCGAGCTCCTGCACTTCGCAGACCGCGCGGTGCTGGGGCTGGAGGAGGACGCGCCGCCATCGCCCGAGCCGCTGGCGGCGCCGGGGGCCGGCGGCGACCGGACACTGCCCGAGATGGTCGAGCAGTATGAGGCGGAGGTGATCCGCGCGACGCTGCAGCAGCATCGCGGCGACGTGCGCGCGACGCTGGAGGCGCTGGGACTGCCGCGCAAGACCTTCTACGACAAGCTGAAACGCTACGGGATCGTCCGCTCGGACTATGGCGCGGAGGACGGCCCGGCCTGATGATCCGACTGCCGCGCCCCGCGCCCGGCCCGGCCGGGCGGACCGTGCTCGCGCTGACGGTCGCGGCCGCCGGCGGCACGCTCCATGCCGTGCTCTGCTGGCCCGCGGCGTGGCTGATGGGAGCGATGATTGCCACGGCGGCCGTCTCGCTGGCCGGGGTAGACGTCAGCCTGCCGCCGCGGCTGCGCAATGGCGCGTTCCTGCTGCTCGGCATTTCCATGGGGTCGAGCGCCTCGCCCGAGAGCCTGCACCAGCTTGCCGCGTGGCCGGCGAGCATCGCGCTGCTCGGCCTCTCTGTGCTGGCGACGATGCTGGCGGGGGCGGCGTATCTGGAGCATGTCCACGGCTGGGACCGCAGGACGGCACGGTTCGCCTCGATGCCCGGCGCCTTCTCGGCGGTTGTCATCATCGCCGGAGAGAGCGGCGCCGACCTGCCGCGGGTGGTTCTGGCGCAGAGCCTGCGCATCTTCACCCTCGTGCTGCTGATGCCGCCGCTGATCTCCCTTGTCAGCGGCGGCGGGCATCCTGCGGCCGCCACGCCAGCGGCCACCGCGACCAACACGCCCGGCGAGGCGCTGCTCATGCTGCTCCCGGCGGCGGCCGCTGCCGCACTGCTGCATCGGCTGCGGGTTCCGGCGGGGATCGGGCTCGGCGCCATGGTGGCGCGCACGGCGCTGCACCTCT
>JBGALW010000152.1:0-9368 GCA_044223585.1 Amaricoccus sp. | reverse complement strand
CGACCGCTCGGCCCGCGCGCCGGCGACGGCTCCGGCCACGGCCTGCAGCTGGCCGTTGGTCACCGCCGGATCGCCGCGGCCGGCCGCCACCATCTCCCGCCGCTCGGCCTGCACCTGCTGGCTGAGTTCGGCGATCCGGCGCCGGAGCTCGGCGACCTGCCCGGTCATCCAGCCGAGTGCCTGGTCCGCGGCGCGGCGCTGCGCCGCCGCGTTCGCCTCGAGGAAGGCGCCGGCCACGGCATTCGCCACCGCCGCCGCGGCGGCCGGATGCGCCGCCCGCGCCTCCACGTCGACCCCGAAGGAGGTGAGGTTCCGTGTCACGTCGAGATTCTTCCGCAGCGCCTCCACCGACCGCGCGGCCTGTTCACGCCGCTCGGCGCCCGTCGCCGTCGCCGGCAGCATGCCAAGCCGCAGCGCGGCGGCTTCCAGCACCGGTGCCGACAGGATGACGGCGATCTGGTTCGAGACTTCGGCGGTGTCCGGGACCGGAGGCGCGGCCAGCATGTCCGGGATCGCGCCGAGCGCCACCCTTTCCCGTTCCAGCAGCAGCTGCGCCGTCGCCTGATAGCGCGGCGGCATCCGGCCCATCGCCCACCAGCCCACCGCCGCGAAGCCGGCCGCGCAGAGAAGCAGCAGCAGGACGTTCCGGCGCAGCGGCGCTACGAGCTGCCGCAGGCTGATCGGGCGGAACGTGTCGGTCATTGCACGGCACGCCCGTTGAGAGCGGCCGCATAGACTTCAAACGTCGCCTCGGCGATTGCCTCCCACCCGACGACCCGCGGCGCCGCCAGCGGCCTCGGCCGTTGTCCGGCGCATTCCCGCAGCGCGGACGCCAGCGCGGCTGCGTCGCCCGGCGGCACCAGCCGGCCGGAAACTCCGTCCTCCAGCGCCTCGGCGAAGGCGCCCAGCCGCGAGGCAACCACCCAGCGCCGCAGACCCTGCACGAGATAGAAAACGCCGGACGCCTCGATCTCGCGGTACGGAAAGACAAAGCCGTCGGCGCGGGCGAAAAGCGTGCCCATCGCCGCCTCGTCGAGCCGCCGTGGCTGCAACTCGATCGTCTCGCCGAGGCCCGCCGCGTCGATCCGCGCGCGGAGCGGCCCGAGGTCGATCATCGGCTCGCCCGCGAGGACGATCCGCAGCGCCGCCCGCTCCGCCGCGCCGAGCTGCGACGCCGCCTCGACCAGGACGTCCAGCCCCTTGTACGGGCGCATCTTTCCGAAGGCGACCAGCGTGAACCGCCCGTCCCCTGCCGCGCGCGGCACGGACCCCGGTGCCAGCGGCCCGTGCGGCACGACATGGATGCGGGCAACGTCGAGCCCTGCGGCCGCGAGCCGGTCGCGCCCGGCCGCGGTGTGAACGACGAGCCGGTCGGCCTCCGCCAGGGCCGCGATGAAGCCGCGCGCCTGCAGCGTCGAGGTCGGGGTGCCATTGAACGGCTCGGTGTCGTGAACGGTCAGGACCACCGCCGCGCGCCGGCGCGCCCGCCTCAGCGCCATCCTGTCCGCCAGCGGAAACGGCAGCCACTGGTAGTGCAGCACGTCCGGCATCGTCCGCCCGCCGGCGAGCCGCAGGGCATCGGCCACATGCTCGGCCGCCTTCGCCGCCACGCCGAGCCGTCCGCCCCGCAGCCGGAGCCGGTCCGAACGGCGATAGAAGGCCGGCCGGAACGGCACGGACGGCGCCTGCTCACCGGGCCGGAGCGGCCGGCCAACGAGCGTCGCGTCGGCGCCGGCGGTCACGAGCGCACCGACCAGCGCCTCGTCATAGGGCTGGGTGAAGAGCGAGGGATCGACGACCAGCACGCTGGGCAGGCGGAAGATCGCTCGCGCATGGAGAGGTTCATCCGACCACCTTGATCGTTTACCGTTTGGAAACCTCTCCATAGAATAAAAACCATCCCCAAGTTAGCTAAAAATTATCGAATGAACAAAGGGTGTGAGTGCTTTCATGTCGGCCACGGTACAGAGTGCTTCCGATTTTTCAGAGCTTTCGGGTCGGCTCGTTAGACTTCCTACATCTTTAAGGTTCGTTAATTTAACAGTCACGCGCCGCTCGAAGATCACCGTTCGCGAGACCCTGAAGCGCGCGGTGGACATCGCCGGCGCCTCGGCGCTGCTCCTCGTCACCGCCCCGCTCACGCTCGGTCTGGCGGCCCTGACCTCACGGGACGGCGCCGGCGCCTTCTATGGCCATGCCCGCGTCGGACTGGACGGACGCAGCTTCACCTGCTGGAAAGTCCGCACCATGGTCCCGGACGCCGAGGCCCGGCTCGACGCCATGCTCGAGAGCGACCCGGCGCGGCAGGCCGAGTGGCAGCGCGACCAGAAGCTGCGGGAGGATCCGCGGGTCACCCAGCTCGGACGGTTCCTGCGCAAGACGAGTCTCGACGAACTGCCGCAGCTCTGGAACGTGCTGAAGGGAGACATGAGCCTCGTCGGGCCGCGGCCGGTCACACAGGCGGAACTCGCCCGCTACGGGCGGTCGGCGGGCCACTATTGCTCGGTGCGGCCGGGTCTCACCGGCGCGTGGCAGGTCCGCCGGCGCAGCGGCACGACCTATGCGGAACGGGTCGCGCTCGACCGGCACTATGTGCAGACCCACAGCCTGGCCGGGGATCTCGCGCTCCTGTGCCTCACGCCGGCAAGCATCTGGCGGGGAACGGGCCACTGACGCGATGCCGATTCTCCCTGTTTCCGCCTCCTTCGGGCCGATACACCACCCCTGCACGTCCCGGGCGCGCCCGGACCGTGCCTGTGGGTTGATCGGCAATCGGTGGGGAACGCGATGAAATTCGGCACCAGCGGCCTGCGGGGCCTCGTGACGGAGATGACGGATCCGGTGTGCGCCGGCCATGTCGCGGCGTTCCTGCGGCACCTCCGGGCAGAGGGCGAGGTCTTCGATCTCGTGCTGGTCGGCCGCGACCTCCGGCCAAGCTCGCCGCGCATCGCGGCCGCCTGCTTTGCGGCGATCCGGGCCGAGGGCAAGCTCGCGGTCGACTGCGGCGTGCTGCCGACGCCGGCGCTGGCGCTGGAGGCGACGCGGCGCGGGGCGCCCGCGGTGATGGTGACGGGGAGCCACATCCCCTTCGACCGCAACGGCCTGAAATTCTACCGCCCGGAGGGCGAGATCACCAAGGCGGACGAGGCCGGCATCCTCGCCGCCCTCGACGACCGCGACATTCCCGCCGCCGCGGCCTCGGTCACGGATGCCGAGGCCGGGCGGCGCTACATCGCCCGCGCGATCGACTTCTTCGGCCCGGCGCCCTTCGCCGGAGCGCGGTTCGGCGTCTACCAGCACAGCTCCGCCGGGCGCGACCTGCTCGTCGAGGTACTGGAGGCCCTCGGCGCGGAGGTGGTGCCGCTCGGCCGCACCGACGGCTTCGTGCCGATCGACACCGAGGCGGTGGCGCCGGAGGATGCGGCCCGGCTCGCCGGCTGGATCCTTGAGAACAATCTCGACGCGATCCTGTCGACCGACGGCGACGGAGACCGGCCGCTGGTCGCCGACGACACCGGGACGGTGCTGCGGGGCGACACCGTGGGGATGCTGGCCGCCCGCCTGCTCGGCGCCGACGGCGTCGCGACGCCGATCAACGCCAACACTGCGCTTGAGAAGAGCGGCTTCTTCCCGAACGTGCTGCGGACGAAGATCGGCTCGCCCTTCGTGATCGCGGGGATCGAGGCGCTGCAGGACGCGGGCGCAGCGCTCGCGGTCGGCTACGAGGCGAATGGCGGCTTCCTGCTCGGCGGCGTCGCGCGGGATCGCGAGGGCCGCACCCTCTCGGAGTTGCCGACCCGCGACGCGCTGGTGCCGATGCTGGCCCTGCTCGTCGCCGCCGCCCGGCGCGGGCTGCCGCTCTCCGCGCTCGTCGCGGAACTGCCGCCGCGGGCGACGGCGAGCGACCGGCTGCAGGAGGTGCCGGAGGCGCTGTCGCGGCCGCTGCTGCAGGCGCTGGCGGCCGACGCGGCCGAACAGGCGAAGGTGCTGGGCGACCTTGGCCCGGTCGCCGACGTGAACCTGCTCGACGGTGTGCGGATGACGCTCGCCTCGGGCGAGATCGTGCATCTCAGGATGTCGGGCAACGCCCCGGAACTGCGCGTCTACAGCGAGGCGGTCGACCAGCCGCGCGCCGAGGCGCTGGTCCGGGCGGTGATGGGCCATGTCGCCAGGGCGCTTGGTCTGCCAGAGGCATCGTGACCGCGGAGCCCGTCGTCGCCCTCACCTGTTCTTTCCGGGGCGACCTCGGGCTCTGCCGCCTGCTCTGCGCGACGATGGACCGCGTCGATCCGGGACTTGTCCACCGCATCGTCGTGCCGCGCCGCGACCTGCCGCTCTTTGCGGACCTCGCCAGGCCGGGCCGGACGGTGCTGGCGGCCGAGGACTTCCTGCCGGCGGGCGTCCGGGTGCTGCCGATCCCGCGCGGGCGCTGGCGCCGCTGGGTCGGCCTGTCGCACCGCGACGTCTTTCTGCTCCGGGGCGGCGGCCGGTCGAACGGCTGGATCGTCCAGCAGGTGGTGAAGCTCGCCGCCGCAGCGGCCGCGCCGGAGCCGGTCGTCGTGCATGTCGACAGCGACGCCATCCTGCTCCGCCCCCTTGCCGGCCGGCTCGGCGGCGCGAACGGCGTGCGGCTCTACGCCAACCCGGCGATCGGCCCGCGCGAGCCGCACGGCGAGTGGCACCTCGCCGCGGCCCGCCTGCTCGGCCTGCCGGACACCCGCTGGTTCGGCGCGGGCTATATCGATCAGATCGTCGTCTGGCGCAGCGACACGGTGCGGGCGCTGACGGCGCGGCTCGGGCCGGGCTGGCGCGAGCGGCTGCTGCGGACCCCCGCCTTCGCCGAATACATCCTCTACGGCGTCTTCTGCGAGCACGTGCTGGGCGACGGCTCCGGCCACGTCGCGACCGACCGGTCGCTGGCGCTCACCTGCTGGACCGGCGAGGCGGCGGAGGCGGGAGATTCGGCCATCGTGCAGCGGCTCGCGCCCGGGCATGTCGGCTTCTGCATCCAGTCGACGGTGCCGCTGCCGATGGCGCGGCGCGAGGCGCTGGCGGCGCGGCTGATCGCACGGGCTGCGGAACAGGACGCGGCGGCATGACCGAGGCGTTGCTCTCCACCAATCTCGGCCGCCTCCGGAATGCCGCACGGCCCCTGGATCGGCAACGGACCGATCTCCCCAGCCCGACATGAGAGGCGTATGCGCATGACCGGACGCATCGGCGTCGCCATCTGCACCTACCGGCGGCCGGAGGGCTTGGCCCGGCTGCTCGGCGCCCTGCCGCGGGCCTGTGCCGGGCTGGATCCCGTGGTGATCGTCGTCGACAACGACGGCACCGACCCGGCGGTCGCCTGCGTCGCGGCGATGGCCGGCGGGGTGCGGCTGGTGGTCGAGACCACACCCGGCATCTCGGCCGCACGCAACCGCGCCTTTGCCGAGGCGGAGGCGGCCGGGGTACGGCTGCTGGCGCTGATCGACGACGACGAATGGCCGGCGGAGAACTGGCTCGCCGGCCTGCTCGCGGCGCAGGCGGTGACCGGCGCCGCGGTCGTCGGCGGTCTCGTCGGGCCGGTCTTTCCCGAAGGCGCGCGCGGCCTCCTCCGGCACGCCCGCTTCTGGTCGGTGCTGCCGCAGGCGCGGGGCGGCCGGCCGTTCGTCCACGCGACGAGCAACGTGCTGATCGACCTTGCGCAGATCGCCGATGTGGCCCGGCCGCTCTTCGCCGACGCGCACGGGCTCTCCGGCGGCGGCGACCTCGTGTTCTTCTCCCGGCTGCACGGACTCGGCAAGCCGATGGCCTGGGCGCCCGGGGCCGCGGTGTTCGAGGAGGTGCCGGAGCCGCGTGCGAGCCTCGGCTGGATGTGGAAGCGGCGGTTCCGGGTCGGCAACCACATGGTGATGGACGAGGAACTGCGGCAGGGCCGGTGGCGGCCGGTGCTGAAGACGGTCGGACTTGCCGCGCGGCTGCCGGTCTATCCGCTGCTCCGGCGCGAGCCGGAAACCCCCTGGGTCGGCTGGTGGCTTGAGGCGGCGAAGCTCCGCGGCCGGATCGCCGCGCATCGCGGCCGCCGGGTCTTCGAATATGCCCGCGACGGGGTGGCGCTCCGGCGCGTGCCACCGGCCGCCGCGGCGGAAGCGCCGGGCCGGAACCTGGCGGAGCCGCCCGCGCCGGAGCGGTTCGTACCGGAGTCGGTGCTGGTCGGCATCCCGGTGCTGAACGAGGCGCGTCACATCGAAGCCTGCCTGCGCGGGCTGATCGAGGGCGACCCGGCGATGGCGCGCGTCCGGGTGGTGGTGGCGGACGGCGGCAGCGAGGACGGCACGCGCGCGATCGTCGGTAGGTTGCAGGCCGAGTTTCCCAACGTCGAGCTCATCGACAATCCCGACCGGCTGCAGGCGGCGGCGGTGAACCGGATCGCCGCCGGCGCGCTGGACGGCGAAACGGTGCTGGTGCGCTGCGACGCGCATGCGCGGTACCCCGAGGGCTATGTCAGGGCGGCCGTGGCGGCGCTGCAGGCGGCGGGACCGGAGGTGGCCGCGGTCGCGAGCGTGCTCGACGCCGGCGGCGCGGGCGGCTTCCAGCGGGCGGCGGCGCGGATCGTCGATACGCCGTTCGGCTCGGGCGGCGCGGCGCATCGCGGCGGGCGGCGGTCGGGGTACGTCGACCACGGGCACCACGCGGCCTTCCGTCTTGACTGGTTCCGGCGGGTCGGCGGCTATGACGAGAGCTTCAGCCACAACGAGGACGCCGAACTCGACCACCGGCTCGGGCTCGCCGGCGGGCGGATCTGGCTCGATGCGGGACTTCGCGTCGGCTACGAGATGCGCGCGACGCTGCTGGCGCTCGGGCGTCAGTATGCGCGCTATGGCCGGGGGCGGGCGCAGAACCTCCTGAAGCACCGGTCGCGGCCACGGCTGCGCCAGCTGATGCCGGTGGCGATCTATGCCGCGCTTGCCGCCGTCAGCCCGGTGGCGGCGCTCGACGCGCGGTTCCTGCTGCCCGCGCTCGGCTACGGGGCGCTGCTCGCGGGCGCGAGCCTCTGGTGCGCCGTGGCGCTGCGCAGCTGGGCCGGGCTCTGGGCCGGGCCGGCGCTCGGCGTCATGCACAATGCCTGGGCGGTGGGATTCCTCGGGCGGATGCTGGCGCCGCGCGGCTGAGCGCTGCGGCGCGGCCAAGACCGGCGGCACGGGCGGCGACGAGGGCGATGGTCGCCGCGCCGGGGCCGTACGCGTCGCGCATCTCGGTCAGGCCGGCGAGCAGGATCGCGAGGGCGAGCGCGCCGGACAGGCGGAGCCACGGGTCGGTGCCGCGGAACGGGGCAACCAGCAGCAGCCAGAGATGGGCGGCAGCGAAGGCGGCGACGCCGGGCAGGCCCGCCTCGCCGAGAAGGCCGATGTAGGTGTTGTGCGGCGAGTGCAGCCCCTGCCCTTCCGCCCCGGGCACGCTGCCGCCGAGCGCGACGTTGAGGGACGTGTCGGTGGAAAAGAGGCCGGTCCCGAGGCCGGTCAGCATCCGGCCGCGGAAGAAGCCGAGATAGTGGCGCCAGACCTCGGTGCGTCCGGTGAGGGTGACGTCCCGCCCCACCGCGTCGAGGACCAGCGGCGCCACAAGGATGACAGCGGCCGCCACGGCGGCGAGCGCGAGGGCGGTGACCGCTGCCGCCGCGGCTCCGTCGCCGAGGGCGCGGGTCGTGGCGCCCGTCAGCACGAGGTAGCCGGCGGCCGCCGCCGCGATCGCGAGCGCGGTGCGGCTGTCGGCGGCGACGAGGCCGGCCGCGAGGATGAGCGCACAGGCGGCCGCGGGGGCCGCGCCGATGCTGCGGCGGAGCGCCAGGGTCCAGACGAGGCCGAGCGCGCAGTACCAGCCGAGGCCGTTCTTGTGCGGAAAGAGCCCGCGCAAAGCGAGGCCGTCGCCGTACGGGGTGAAGGCCGCTTCGGGTCGCACGAGCGCCAGCGCCAGTGAGGCTGCGGCGATCCCGGCGGCAAGGAAGGCGACGGCGCGGGCGAGCGTGCGCGGCTGAAGCGCTGCCCCGGCCGCGGCGGCGACCCCCGTCCCGAGGCTCCAGAAGGTGAGCGCGCGCAGGCCCGTGGTGCGGTCGATCGACCAGAGGAGCGCGACCGCGGCGCCCCAGGCGGCGAAGGGCAGGAACGGCGCGAGCGTGGCGAGGATCGGGCCGGGGCCGCGCGCGGTGAGGAAGGTGGCGATCCCGGCGGCTGCGGTGGTCCAGAGCCCGAGGCGGAAGGCGCCGCCGAAGGCGCGGGTCACCGCGACGCCGCCCTCGCCGCCCGGATAGTACCAGACCTGACCGAACTCGACGAGCGCGAGGAGGAGGCCGAGGAGCAGCAGAGCGCCGGCCGGGCCGGTCATCGGCGTCGGGCGGCCGCCTGTTGGCGGCCATGGGGAGCGCGCGGGTGCGCGCCCGGTTGCTTCGGTGGGCGCAGGCCTGTGGGCCCGCGCCGGCGGGGCGCTCGCCGCCCCCGCACCCCCGGCACTGCTCTCCAGGTTTCTTGGGCCAGGCGGGATCATCGGAGACGGCGGTACGCCAGCCAGAGTGCGGCGGCGGTGGCGGCCTGGCCGGCGACGAAGCCCGCGACCGCGCCCGGCAGGCCGGCGGCCAAGGCCCCGGCCGCGAGCAGGGCGGCGGAAGCGGGGGCGGCGCCGAGGAAGATGGCGGTGCGGGCGCCCTGTCGTCCGCGGGCGGTGAGCGCGTCGGCGGCCGGGTATTGCAGGGCGGTGAAAGGTGCAGCGAGGGCGAGGCCGGCGGCGACCGGGGCCGCGGCGGCGTAGGCCGGCCCGAGGAGCAGCGGCAGGAGCTGAGCCCCGACGGCGATGATGACGGCCGCGCCGACGCCGACCGCGGCGAGGCGGGCGGCGACGCTGCGGGCGAGCCGCGCCAGCGCCGCCTCGCCGTCGGTGGCGGCCCGGAAGAAACGGGGGTGGTAGAGGCGGGTCGCCGCCTGGATCAGCAGGCCGGACACCAGTTGCAGCCGGGTGCCGGCGGCGTAGAGGCCGAGGCCGGCCGGGGGCAGCAGCGCGGCGAGGAGGATGCGGTCGAGGTTGCCCGAGACGGCGCGGGACGCCTGGTTCAGCATGAGGAGGAGGCCGAAGCGGATCTCGGTTCGCGCCAGCTGCCAGCGCAGATGGCCGTGAAGATGGCCGGTGGCGAGGAGAAGGCCGGCAGCCGTCACGGTCGACTGCGCGAGGCTGGCGGCGGCCCAGGGCGCGAGGGTGGTGACGCCGGCAAGGCCGAACATCGCCACCGCCGTGAGGGTGCGGGCGGCGGTGGCCGCGAGCCGCGCGAGACTGGCCGCCACTGGCGCGCCGCGGGCGACGAAGGCGAGCTCGGTGGCGGCGGTGGCGCGGCCGAG
>JBGALW010000151.1:0-9584 GCA_044223585.1 Amaricoccus sp. | reverse complement strand
GTTGCCCGAGCCGGGTGCGACCGCCGACGCGTGGCCGGGTGGCGCGCCCGTCCGAGGCGGTCGATTGGATTGCGTCTGAGCGGGCGCCCCGCCTGGCCTCTTCCAGCTACGGCAGGTGGAACATCGGCTCCAGCAGCGTGACCTCCGGGCTGCCGTCGGGGTTGGTTTCCATGATCTCGCCCATCCACGCCCACCAGCGCTGCATGACCTCCTGCTGCGGCAGGCTGGCCATTCCGTGGTCGGCGGTGCGCCAGAGCGACGCGAACAGGTGTCCCGTGGCGCGGTCGAGGTGGATCGAATAGTCCGAAATCCCGGCGTCGCGGAGCAGCGCCACGAGCTCGGGCCAGATCGCCTCGTGCCGCCGACGGTACTCCTCCTCGAAGCCTGGCTTCAGGCGCATGCGGAAGGCGTGCTTTTCCATTGCCGTCACGAGATCATCACCGCCACGACGACCACCAGCAGGACGCCGGCGATCGCCAGAAGGCCATGCCGCATGTAGCGCATCGGTTGCCGCCCCCTCTGCCGCCTCCCCCGCAGCCGGCGCCCGGCACCGGGGAAGGCCATAACCCTACACTTTCCGGCAAGCGTCAAGGCACGCCCGCCGCCGGAACCAATCGCCGTCTGGCAAGTTTCCTTCGCGGGCACCGGCCCGGCCTCGTGCCGTCAGTTTGGTGTGTGTGCGGGGTGCGCCTACCCCGACCCGGCAGCGCTCGTCCCGCCTCACCCCGGCGGGATTTCCCCGCGACGAGACGGGCGCTGTCGCCCTCGCCTCCCGCCCGGCGCCGGTGCAGGGCTTGTCGGGAGGGACAATGGCGGTTGAGGTGTCGACGGCAGCAACGCCGGGGAGAAATGGCCCGAATGGTCGCGGCGGACGGGCAACGGCAGGCGCGGACATGACCCACCCTCCGACCACTGGCGGGGTGATCGCGGAAGCCGTGCCCGGTGAACGACCCGGGAGAAAAGCCTTCCTGTCCGGAGGCGGCGATCTGGCGGAACGGATCGCGGGGTTCGACTGGTCCGCCACCACGCTCGGGGCGCTCGACGGCTGGCCGGAGAGCCGGAAGGCCGTCATTTCGCTCATGCTGCGCGCGCCGGTGCCGATGGCGACGCTCTGGGGACCCGAGGGCGTGATGATCTACAATGACGCCTACGCGGAATTTTCCGGCACCCGCCACCCCGGCCTTTTCGGGCAGAATGTCCGCGATGCCTGGCCGGAGGCGGCGGACTGGAACGACGGGGTCATGCTCGTCTGCCTCGCCGGAGGCACCCTTTCCTGTCGCGATCAGGCGTTCGACCTGAACCGCAATGGCGCGACGGAACGGGTCTGGCTGAACCTCGACTATTCGCCGGTGCTGGACGCCGAAGGCACCCCGGTGGCGGTGCTGGCCGTGGTGCTCGACACCACCGCCAAGGTGCGGGCCGAGATGCGGCTGCAGGGCGAGAAGGAGCGGATGGAGGAGATGTTCGCCCAGGCCCCCGGCCTGATGGCGGTCCTCGAGGGACCGGGGCACGTCTTCACCCAGGCGAATGCGGCCTACAGGGAGCTTGTCGGGAACCGCCCGGTCGTCGGACTGCCGATCCGTGAGGCCCTGCCGGAAGTGATCGAGCAGGGCTTCATCGACCTTCTGGAGGAGGTGCGGGCGACCGGCGTCCCGATCGTCGCCGCGGCGTGTCGGTGATGCTGGAGCGCGCGGGCGGCCGGGAGGAGAGGTTCGTCGACTTCCTCTACCAGCCGATCCGGGTCGACGGGGCGGTCACCGGCATCTTTGTCCAGGCCACGACATGACCGACCAGAAGCGCACCGAAATCGCGCTTCGGGAAAGCGATGCGCGGTTCCGGCTGGTCGCCGAGAGCGCCCCCGTCATGCTCTGGATGAGCAACGCCGCCGGCGGCTGCGTGTACCTGAACGCCGCCCAGCGCGCCTTCTGGGCCACGACGGCGGAGGGGGTAGAGGATTTCGACTGGCGCGAGACGATCCACCCGGACGACACCGACATCTACGCCGGCTCCTATGCCGAGGCGATGCGCGACCACACCGGCTTTACCGTCGAGGCGCGGCTGAAGCGGGCCGATGGCAGCTGGCGGCGGATCCTGACGGTCGCGCAGCCGCGCTTCGGGACGGAGGAGCTCTTTCTCGGGATGATCGGCGTCAACGTCGACGTGACGGACATGCGCGAGACCGAGGCGGCGATCCGGGACGAATCCCGCCGGCTGGCGACGCTGAACCGCACCGGCGCCGCAATTGCCGCGGAGCTCGATCTGGAGCGGATCGTCCAGCTGGTCTGCGACGCCTGTCTGGTGCTGACCGAGGCGGAGCATGGCGCCTTCTTCTACAACTCGCACGATGCGGACGGGGAGGTTTATACCCTCTACGCACTGACGGGTGCGCCGCGCGAAGCGTTCGACGGCTTCCCGATGCCGCGTGCGACCGAGGTCTTCCGTCCGACATTCCACGGCGAGCGCATCATCCGGTCGCACGACATCCAGGCCGACCCGCGCTATGGCCGGAGCGAGCCCTATCGCGGGATGCCTGCCGGTCACCTGCCGGTGCGGAGCTATCTCGCGGTGCCGGTGACCTCGCGGTCGGGCGAGGTGATCGGCGGGCTGTTCTTCGGACACCCCGAACCCGGCCGATTCACCGCCCGGCACGGGGACATCGTTGCCGGCATCGCCGGGCAGGCCGCGGTGGCGATGGACAATGCCCGGCTCTTCGAGGCGGCGGAACGGGAGGTGGCCGAGCGCCGCCGCGCCGAGGCGGCATTGCAGGCCCTCAACGAAACGCTGGAAAGCCGGGTGGCCGAAGAGGTGCGGGAGCGCTCCAGGGCCGAGGCCGCGCTGCGCCAGAGCCAGAAGCTCGAGGCGATCGGCAAGCTGACCGGCGGAGTGGCACACGACTTCAACAACCTCCTGCAGGTGATCTCCGGCAACCTGCAACTTCTCGGCCGCGGCCTGGGGGGCGATGCCCGGGCGGAACGGCGGGTCGCCGACGCGCTCGCCGGCGTGGAGAAGGGAGCGAAGCTCGCCAGCCAGCTCCTCGCCTTCAGCCGCCGCCAGCCGCTGGAGCCGCGCGTGGTCAATGTCGGGCGCCTCGTCGCCGGCATGGGCGAGATGCTGCGCCGGACGATCGGCGAGGGAATCGTCGTCGAGACCCGGCAGGACGCCGACCTCTGGAACTGCCTCGTCGACCCGACGCAGCTAGAAGCGGCGATCCTCAACCTCGCGCTCAACGCCCGCGACGCGATGGAAGAGGGTGGCCGGCTCACCATCGCCACCGGGAACGCCCGTCTTGAGGACGACGAACCGGAAACCGAAGGCCTCCCGGCCGGCGCGCGGAACTTTGTCGGCCTGAAGATTGCGGACACCGGCACCGGCATCGCGCCGGAGATCCTCGATCAGGTGTTCGAGCCCTTCTTTTCGACCAAGCCGCAGGGCAAGGGCACCGGACTTGGTCTTTCCATGGTCTATGGCTTCGTGCGCCAGTCCGGCGGCCACGTGCGCATCGTGAGCGAACCCGGCCGCGGCACCGAGGTCTGGCTTTACCTGCCCCGCAGCGACAGTCGCGAGGACGCGCCGGTTGCAGCCGAAGGCGGGCCGGTCGTCGGCGGGCACGAGACGGTGCTGGTCGCGGAGGACGACGACGAGGTGCGCGCGACGGTCGTCGCACTCCTCACCGACCTCGGTTATCGGGTGCTGACCGCGCGTGACGCGGCGACGGCACTGGAGGTCATCGACAGCGGCGAACCGATCGACCTCCTTTTCACCGATGTCGTCATGCCCGGCCGGCTGCGGAGCCCGGAGCTTGCCCGGCTGGCGAAGGACCGGCGGCCGGGCATCGCGGTGCTGTTCACCTCCGGCTATACCGAGGACGCGATCACCCGCGACGGTCGCCTTGACGCCGGTGTCGAGCTCATCTCCAAGCCCTACACCCGCGAGGCGCTGGCGCGAAAACTGCGCGCCGTGCTCGGCCCCGCCCACGATGCGCCGCCGCCGGCCGAGACCGGGTCCAGATCCGAGCCCTGGTCACAGCGCGAACCGTCTGCCGAAGCGGCCGAAGGCCCGCTGACCGTGCTCGTCATCGAGGACGAACCGCTCATCCTGATGAACACCGCTGACACGCTCCGCGACTTCGGCATGACCGTTCTGGAGGCGGGTTCGGGCGCGGAGGCGCGGGCGGTGCTGGCGCAGGGCACGGTGCCCGATGTAGCCGTGATCGACGTCGGGCTGCCCGACGGATCCGGTGTCGGACTCGCCGAGGCGCTGCGGACGAGCCTGCCGGGCCTGCCCGTGATCTTTGCCACGGGCCGGACCGAGGTACCAGGGGCGGAGGGCATGGGGGCGGCGATCCTCGTCAAGCCCTATGGCGAGGCGCAGCTCGTCGAGAGCGTCCGCCGGATGGCGGATCAACGCGCGTAGGCGACCGCCCAGCGCTGCAGAAGCGCCCGTTCCAGCCCGCGCGCCCGGTTCAGCCATGCTTTCGTCCCCGGCGGCGCGGACCGCTGCTCCGGCCGGATCGCCGCCCGGCGCTCCGGGTCGGCGGCGAAGATCGCGAAGGCGAGCCGCCGCCCGGTGCCGTCGCTCGGTGCCATGTACCCGGCCAGGGCACTGACGAAGTCGAGCGTCCCGGTCTTGGCCACCGCCCGCACGCCCTTCGCCTCCTCCGGCGCCCCGCCCCGGTCGAGGATCGGCCGCTCGCGCAGCAGGCCCGGCAGCGGCCCGTCGGCGGCCCCGCGCAGCAGCGCCACCATCTCGGCCGGCGCAATCCGCGACGTGTCGGGGAGCCCGGAATGCGTGGTGAAGACCGCCGAAGTCAGGCCATAGGTCTCGCGCACCCATGCCGTCATCGCCGCCGCCGAGACGCCGAGACCGGTGGGGTCGAGGCCGCGCACCTGGCTGGCGCGGAGGCCGGCCACCTCTGCCGTCAGGTTGGTGGAATAGCGCAGCATGTCGCGCATCAGCGTGTCCAGCGGCGGACTCGCATGCTCGACCGCGACCGGCCCCTCCACCTCCGGCGTTACCTCCACCGCCTCCGGCAGCGTCACACCGGAGTCCTTCGCCAGCGCCCGGAATACGGCAGCGACATAGGCGGCGGGATCGCGGACCGGCAGCCAGACGCTGCCATTGCCCTTCAGGCCGCCGCGCGCCAGGGTCCACATCTCGCGCCCGCCCGCCATCCGGTGGCGCGGCGGCCCGCCATCCGCCATCTGCGCCCCGAAACGCCCGATCTCCGGGTCCGCGCCCGCGCCCCTCGCGCTGAAGCGCAGCTTCGGACCGCCCTGCCCCGGCACCCAGCCGAGATAGACCCGGTTGAAGTTGAGGTTGAGGCCGGAGACCGGCGGATTGTACGCCGCCTCGTCCGGCTGGCCCGCTTCGATGAGCGGCACGGACGGCAGCGCCCCGTCGGCAATGAGCAGGCGCCCGTCGACCGACGTCGTTCCGGCGGCGCGCAGCGCCCGCACCATGGCGGCAAGGCCGTCCGTGTCGAGCACCGGATCGCCGCCGCCCACCAGCGCGAGGTCACCCGCAAGCCGCCCGTCCCGCACCGGACCCCGCGCCACCAGCCTGGTGCGGAACCGATAGGCCGGACCCAGCGTCCCCAGCGCATAGAGCGTCGTCGCCACCTTCGTCACTGACGCCGGCGGCATCGCAGCCTCCGGCTGGTGCGCCTCCAGGACCTCCCCGGTAACGAGGTCCGCGACCGCGAAGGCCGACACGCCGCCGAGGCCCGACCGTTCGACCAACGCCCCCAGAGACCCGGCATCCGCCCGCACGCGCCCCGCGACAAGCGCGGCCAGCCCTCCGGCGAGGAGGGTGCGCCGATGCACCGCCAGAGGTCTCTTTGCCGATCCCGTCACCGGCCCGTCACCGCTTCCAGACACCGAGCGCGCGCAGCTCGGTCGACGAAAGGTCGAGCATCCGCCCCGACACCATCGCCCAGGCCGGCGGCGGCAGCGAGCGCGCCCCGGCCTCCGCCTGCGGCACCCGCCAGCGGGCGAAGCGGCGGGCCGCCGGCGACAGGCCGGCCTGCAGCTGCTGCCCCGGCCGCGCCAGCACGCCGACCGGCACCCGTTTCAAAATCTCCTCCCAGGGATCCCACCGATGGAACCCGCGGAGGTTGTCCGACCCCATCAGCCAGACGAAACGCACGGCGGGCAGGCGCCGCTGGAGAACGGCGAGCGTCTCGGCGGTGTAGCGGGTGCCCAACGCTGCTTCCAGATCCGTCACCACCACCCGCGGGTGCACCATGATCGCCCGGGCCACAGCCAGCCGGCGCGCGAGGTCGGCCGGGGCGTCCGGCTTCAGCGGGTTTCCCGGGCTGACCAGCCACCAGACCCGATCGAGCCGGAACGCCTTCAGCGCCCAGCGGGTGATGTGCACGTGCCCGGCATGCGGCGGATCGAACGATCCCCCGAGCAGCCCGACCCTCTGGCCGGCGGTGACGATGGGAAAGGGTCTCGGCACGGGGCGTCTGTCCTGGTCGGCGCGGAACCAGCATACCGCCCGAGCGCTGGCCCGCTTGTCAATCGCGTCGCATCGGTCTCAACGCGCAGCGACGGTGCGCGAGGTATAGGCATAGGTCTGCCAGTCCGGCGCGTAGTCGCTGCTCGCTGGTTTGCCCCAGGCCGTCAGCGGCCACCGCCCGCGCTCCAGATAGGGCCGGCGCTGCAGGCCTCGATCAGCGGATACTCATCGTCGGCTTGCAGAATGCTCGCGCTTGCGGCTGGCGATCAGGTTCACCTGATCCCGGCCCGGCGCAAGCGTCCGGGCGTTGCGGCCGCGGGTGCCGAACAGCAGCAGCTCGGTCACGTTGCGGAAATAGAAGCCGACGCCGCGCCCGTCCGATCCGCCGTCCTTGCGGACCTTGTGCCAGACGAGGTTCGCCTTGTAGCGCAAGCCCCACGCCTCCATGACCGCGAGCCCGTCCGGCAGCAGGGCGTTCGGCGCAGAGATAGCAGTGCGCAACGTCGGCCAGATGCTCGGCCACGGGAAGCGCGCGCCGATGTCCGCGACGTCGATCGGATAGCGGCTGAGCCGCCGATGCTCGGGCGCGACCTTGCCGGTCCAGTTCGTGAAGCGCCACGGCGGATCGGCCAGCACCGTGCCGAAGCGCGGCCCGCCAGCGAGGAAGTTCCGAAGATCGTGGGCTGCGGTGTCCGGCATTCTGCTATCTCTAGCGGAATCAGCGGCGAGCACGCAAGGGTTCGGGGTCCAGGGCGATGAACGCGGAAGAACAGGTCACGGCGCCCCCGCCCCTGTGGCGGGCCAGCGTTCCGGTGTTCCTCGGTGTTCTGGACCGGATCGCTATCGCGCTCGCCCGGGCCGAGGACACACTCGGAACCGACCTTGCGGCTGCACTGGAGCGGCGGCCGTCCGAGCAGATGCTGCCGGCGGCGCGGCAGGTGGCGACCGCGGTGCAGTTCACCCTGCGCATCGCCCATCCGCTCGCCGGCGAACGGGTCCCGGAACTGCGCGGCGGGCTCGACGCCGCCGGCCTCGCCGGCCGCATCGCCGGCGCCCGCGACGCGCTGACCGCGCTCGACCCGGCCGCCTTCCTTGGGGTGCGCGGAGCGGCGGATCGTCCGCGCCCAGGCCGGCTTTGCGGTGCTGGAGCTGCCGGGCGAGGTCTATCTGCACGAGTTCGGCCTGCCGAACCTCTATTTCCACCAGGCGATGGCGCACGTGGCGCTGAAGCAGGCGGGGGTGCCGCTCGGCAAGGCCGACTTCGACGGCAAGCACGACTATCCGCCGGGATTCTCGCTCGGCTGAGGCGCCAGCCGCTGGAACTGGTGGGTATAGAGCGCGACGCCGACGATCGGCACGACGAGGTTGAGAAGCGGCACGCTGAGCGGGATCGCGACGATCACGCCCGCGAGCCAGATGCGCCAGAAATGCTTCTGCCCCAGAGCCTTGGCCGCCGCTGACGGCAGGCGGCGCAGCGCAACCAGCTGGAAGTATTCCCGCCCGAGCAGAAAGCCGTTGACCAGCCAGAACACGAACGGCGCCAGCGGGGCGGCGGTCAGGTAGACGATCAGCGCGCCGAGGTTGACCGCGACGACGAGACCGAAAAAGCGCAGAGCATCCGACACCTGCGCAGCGATCCCGAGTGATCTCGCGGGCGGCAGCCCTGGATACCAGCGGGCTTCGACCGCGGCGGCGATGTCGTCGAGGAAGAAGCCGACGACACCGGCAGCGACCGGGACCATCAGCACGACGGACAGCAGCAGCATCACCCCCACCGCCGCCCAGGAGGCGAGGCTGTCGACGAAGCCGACGGTGCCGATCCACGGCAGGGTCACGCTGTCGGGCAGGATCCAGTCGAGGCCGATCACGAAACCGGCCGACAGGAGCGCCAGCGCAGCAACCGTGATCAGAAGCGCCCGCAGGATCAGGCCAAGGCTGCGCGGGTCCCCGAGCTGCCCAAGCGCGCGGCGCAAGTCACTGAGGATATTCAATCTTCGACCCACGTCACCAGCGCCGCAAGGTCCGGCCTCGGCCGCTCGGGAAACCGCGGCGTCGCGGAATGCCGAGGTGGATGAGCCGCTGATCCATTCGAAGTGGATCGAGGAGGACGGTCGTAGGCGGGCCAGCCGGTGAGCCAGGCGGCGCCCCAGCCGGCGGCGAGCGCGGCGTTGAGCAGCGACAGGGCGACGGCGCCGGCGGAGAGGGTCTGTTCGATCGCCGGGATCTTGTCCGAGATCTTGGGCGCAGCCACGACGGCGACCGTCGCCTCGGCCTGCTCGAAGGCGAGCGCGCCCTTGTCCGCGTCGAGGCCGGCGGCTTCGGCCCGCGCCCGGATTTCCGCGGAAAACCGTGTTTTTCCAGCGCCTTGCAGCACGATGAGCCGCCACGGCTCCAGCTTGCCATGATCCGGTACCCGAACGGCGGCGGTCAGGATCTGCATGAGTTCCGCGCGGTCCGGACCCGGCGCGTGGAAGAGTTTCGGGGGGCAGGACCGCCGGGTCAGCAGGAAGTCCAGGGCCTCGGGGCTCGCCATCGTGCGCCTCGTCGGTTGCCGCGTTCGGGCGGTCAGATGTGGGTTCCGCGGGCCGGGGTCAAGCCGTTAACGATTGCCGCCCCGGGCGGTACACCCGGGTGGTACAACCTGTGCACAATCCATGCACATCCTGTGCACCACCCCGCCGCCGGGCGAAGCGTTAACGCCCGAAGCTGGGTGCCGGCCGCCAGGTCTTTCGCCGGGCCGGTCCGCACCCCATCTGAGAGCCGGAAACGAGGGAGGCCAGGGATGGCGAAGCTGACGTGCCTCGACTGCGGGCAGGTGAACCGGGTGCCGGAGGACCGGCTCGGCGCCGGCCCGAAATGCGGTACCTGCGGGGCGCCGCTCCTCGACGGCAGGGTGCGGGCGATCGACGCCGCGACGCTCGACAAGGCGGTGCGCAACGACGGGCTGCCACTCGTCGTCGACTTCTGGGCGGCCTGGTGCGGCCCCTGCCGGATGATGGCGCCGGAGTTCGCGAGGGCCGCCGCCGCCCTCAGCGGCCGGGCGCGCTTTGCCAAGCTCGACACCGAGGCGGAGCCGGCGGTGTCGGACCGCTTCGGCATCCGCGGCATCCCGCTCCTCATCGCCT
>JBGALW010000150.1:0-9415 GCA_044223585.1 Amaricoccus sp. | reverse complement strand
CATCCTGCCCGCTCCGGCCCCAGGTCGAGGGACAGTGGAAGTCAACCGTCCCGCAGCCCGAAGGTTCCGCCTACCCGTGCGCCGGCAGGGCGTAGGCGGTGATCGCGTCGCTGACCGGGGTCTCCATGTAATGGTGCCCGCCGGGAGCGATGGCCACATACTGGCGGCCGTCGACCTCGTAGGTGATCGGCGTCGTCTGGCCGCCGCCGGGCAGGTCGGTCTCCCAGAGCTGCCTGCCAGTCGCGGTGTCGAAGGCGCGGAGCTTCTGGTCGGTGGTGGCGGCGACGAAGGTGAGGCCGCCGGCGGTGGTCAGCGGCCCGCCGTTGTTCGGCGTGCCGATGGTGAAGGGCAGCATCGACGGAATGCCGAAGGGCCCGTTCCTTTCCGCGCTGCCGAGCGGATGGTCCCAGAGGGTCCTGCCGGTGGCGAGGTCGATGCCGCGGATCGAGCCGTAGGGCGGCTTCTTGCAGATCAGCCCGGTCCAGGGCACCCGCCAGCCGGAATTCACGTCGATTGCGTAGGGGGCGCCGGTCTGCGCGCCGGCCTCGCCGACGGCGTTCGGGGTGCCGCCCTCGTAGATCGGCCGGATGCCCTTCCTGTCGGCCTCGGCGCGGGGGACGAGGCGGTTGTAGTTCGGCGTGTCGTTGTAGTTGGCGATCAGGATCCCGCGTTCGGGATCGACCGAGACGCTGCCCCAGTCCGAGCCGCCATTGTAGCCCGGATACTCGATGTAGGGCCTGTCGGTGGTCGGGCCGGTATATTCGCCGTCATAGACGGCGCGGCGGAACTGGATGCGGCAGAACAGCTGGTCGATGGGCGTGAAGCCCCACATGTCGCGCTCGGTCAGCTTCGGCTGATCGACGCTGGCATAGCCCGAATAGGGCTGCGACGGCGCGAGCCAGTCGGCCTCCGGGCCGCTGCCGGTCGTCACCGGCCTCTCCTCGACGGGGAATAGCGGCTGGCCGGTCTGCCGGTCGAGAACGTAGATCTGGCCCTGCTTGGACGGCAGGATCAGCGCGGGCACCTTGCCCCTGTCGGTCGGCAGGTCGACGAGCGTCACCTGGCTGCCGAGGTCGTAGTCCCAGACGTCGCGGTGGACGGTCTGGAAGCTCCAGGCGGGCTTGCCGGTGCTGGCGTCGAGGGCGACGAGCGAGGAACTGAACCGGTACTCCGTCTCCGAGCGGTCCGGCCCCCAGTAGTCTCCGGCGGCGTTGCCGAGGGGAACGTAGACGAGCCCGAGCGCGTCGTCGCCAGTGGCGGCGGTCCACATGTTCGGGGTGCCGCGCGTGTAGGTGTCGCCCTCGGCCGGGGCGCCGCTTCGGTCGGGCGCGCTCATGTCCCAGGCCCAGGCCAGCCGGCCGGTGACGGCGTCATAGCCGCGGATCACCCCGGATGGGGCGTCGAGGGCCTCGTTGTCCTTCACCTGCGCGCCGATGACCGCGATGCCGCGGACGACCACCGGCGGGGCGGTGACGGCGTACCAGCCGGGGACGGTGAAGCCGATTCCCTCGGTGAGATCGACGCTGCCGCCCGTGCCGAAGTCCTGGCAGGCGGCGCCGGTTGCCGCGTCGATGGCGATCAGGCGGGCGTCGAGCGTCGCGAGGAGGAGCCGTGCGGCGCAGGGGGCGTCGGCGGCTGCGGCTGGGGCGCGATAGTAGGTGACGCCCCGGCAGGTGGCGCCGTACGGAATGGCGTCATCGGGGACGCGCGGGTCATGTCGCCACTTCTCCGTGCCTGTCGCGGCATCGAGGGCGATCACGATGTCCTTGGCGGTGCAGGCATACATCGTGTCGCCGATCTTCAGCGGCGTGTTCTCCGGGGAGTATTTGCCCCTTGCCCCGGCGCCGGGCAGGTCGCCGGTGTGAAACACCCAGGCCGGCGCCAGTCTGTCGACGTTGGCGGGGTTGATCTGGGCGAGCGGCGAGTAGCGGAGCGCGGCGTTGGAGCCGCCGTAGACCGGCCAGTCCTTGCCCGGCTCCAGGGCGGGAGCGGATTCGGGAGCAGGCGATCCCCCGGCCGGGGCGGCGGCCGGAACGAGCGATTCCTGCGCGGTGGCCGGGTGCGACAGGGGGAGGCCAAGAGCGAGGGCAAGCGCCGCCACGGTCGGGACGAGGGGCCGGCGGAGGGCGGGGAGCGTCAGGAGGACGAGAAGCAGCAGGACGGTGGGCGCGACGAGGCGCGGGACGAGTGCCCAGCCGTCGAGCCCGACTTCCCAGAAGGCCCAGACCAGGGTGAGCGCCCAGACAGCGGCGTAGACGAGGACGCCGGAGCGGCGGTCGGTGCCGATCAGGCCGCCCGAGACGAGCAGGCCGACGCCGGCGAGAAGATAGTACCAGGAGCCATCGAGCCAGGCGAGGTAGGCGCCGCCTGCGGCGAGGATCAGCCCGATGACCGCGAGGAGCCCGCCAAGGAAAAGCGCCCACCAGTGGCCGGGACCGGTGGGGGCTGAGTCGACGTGGCGATGGGACATGGCGGGCACTCCACGGAAATCATGCGGTTTTCCGTGAAAATGTGCCGGCGGGCGGTTCCGTTCCGGCGGAAGCCCGCTGTCGCGGGAATGTGAGCCGGCGCCTTCGGGTCAGAAGTCGACGCTGGTGGCCTTGCCGGCGGCCGTTGCCAGCGCGACGACGCGGGCGGCGACGGCGAGATCCTGAAGGCCGACGCCGGTACCGTCGAAGAGGGTGATCTCGTCTGCGGCGGTGCGGCCGGGGTGCGTGCCGTTGATGACGGCGCCGATCGGGGTGATGGCGCTGCTGTCGATCAGGCCGGCGGCGACGGCGTGCTGCGCTTCGCCGATCGAGACCGACTGCGCCACCTCGTCGGTAAAGACCGTTGCACGGGCGAGCAGCGCGGCCTCGACCTCCTGCTTGCCCCGGGTGTCGGTGCCCATGCAGGCGAGGTGGGTACCGGGCTTCACCTGGGCGGCCATGAGGATCGGGGCGAAGGACGATGTGATCGAAATGATGACGTCGGCCGCCGACCCGAGATCGTCGAGTGTGACCGGCGTGAAGGGGAGGCCGGCCTCGTTCGCCACGTCGGCGAGGCGGGAGAGCGCCGCCGGGTTGCGGTTCCAGCCGACGACGCGCTCGAAGGGGCGCTGGCGCAGGGCGGCGCGGAGCTGGAAGGCGGCCTGGTGGCCGGCGCCGATCATGCCGAGAACCTTCGCGTCCTGCCGCGCGAGGTGCCTGACCGAGACGGCGGCCGCAGCGGCGGTGCGGGCGGCGGTCAGGTAGTTGCCGCCGATCATCGCGGTCGGACGCCCGGTCAGCGGGTCGAAGAGGAAGACCGTCGACTGGTGGTTGGTGATCCCGCGGCGCACGAGATTGTGGGGCCAGTAGCCGCCCGCCTTGAGGCCGAGGGTGGCGCCGGCGCGATCGTAGCCGCCCTTGAAGCCGTAGAGCGCCTCTTCCGCACCGCCGAGCGCCTCGCGGACCACCGGGAAGTTGCCCGCGTCGCCGCGGGCCATGGCGGCGAACACCTGCTCCACCGGCGCGAAGGCGTCGTCGAGCGAGAGGAGCGACGGGCAGGCGGCTTCGGGGACGACGATCATGCGGGGCTCCTCTGGCGGGGACGGCGGCGAAGGGGGCGTCGAGCCCCCGTCGCCGCCCGGCATTCGCCGCCCGCGCGGGTCCGATGCGGCGGCGCGGGCTGCGGGGACGGGACGCGGCCGTTGCCGCGAAGGCGTGCGCGCCGGTGCGCGCAGTGTTCTCCTTGCCTGTCTTTCCGCCTGTTGGCGGAAAGACGACTGCTCTCCAGGTAAGCTTGTCAGTATGAAAGCCGGGGAGGGACAGACGGTCAGTATGCCTTGCCGCGGGCGCTGACCGGCCAGAGGGCTTCCACCTTGCCGTTCCGTACCCCGACATACCAGTCGTGGACGTTGCAGGTCGGGTCGCAGTGGCCGGGGACGAGCTTCAGCTTCTCGTTGATCGCGAGGACGCCATTCTTGTCCTCGATGACGCCGTGCTCGTCGGAGCACTTGATGTATTTGACGTCGTCGCGGCCGTAGATGAAGGGAAGGCCGGAATCGACCGACTGCGCCTTGAGGCCGGCGTCGCAGACCGCGAGGTCGGGCTTGGCGTGGGACATGACGCTCGTCAGGATGAACAGCGCGTTCTCCCATTCGCCCTGGTCGATCCGCTTGCCGTCCTTGTCGTGGATGCGGCCATAGTCGGCGTCCATGAAGGCGTAGCTGCCGCACTGGAGCTCGTTGTAGACCCCCGAGTTCGACTCGAAGTAGTAGCTGCCGGTGCCGCCGCCGGAAACGAGCTCCGGCTTGAGGCCGATGGCGGTGAGGGCGTCGACGGCCTCCCTGACCTGGGCGATCGCGGCGTCGAGCTTGGCCTTGCGGGCATCGAAGTCGTCGAGGTGCTGCATCGCGCCCTGGTAGGCCTGGATGCCGGTGAACCTGAGGCCGGGGGCGGCGTCGATCGCCTTCGCGATCTCGACCACGGCCTCGGTGGTCTTCACGCCGCAGCGGCCGGCGCCGCAGTCGATCTCGACGAAGCACTCGATGGTCGTGCCGTGCTTCTGGGCCGCGGCCGAAAGGTCGGCGACGTTCCTGACGTCGTCGACGCAGACGATGATGCGGGCACCATACGTCGGCAGGCGGGCGAGGCGGTCGATCTTCGCCGGGTCGCGGACCTGGTTCGAGACGAGGATGTCCTTGATGCCGCCGCGGGCGAAGGCCTCGGCCTCGGAAACCTTCTGGCAGCAGACGCCGACGGCGCCGCCGAGCGACTGCTGCAGCTTCTGCACGTCGACGGACTTGTGCATCTTGCCGTGGCTGCGGTGACGCATGCCGTGGGCTTTGGCGTAGTCGCCCATCTTCTTCACGTTGCGCTCGAGCGCGTCGAGATCGAGGATCAGGCAGGGGGTCTGGATCTCGTCGATCGACATGCCGATGGCGGCGGGGATGTCGTAGCCGACCTCAAGGCCCTCGATGGTGTCGTGCTTGGTCATGGCGTTTCCCCTCACTTGTTCCAGGGCAGCTTGTCGAGGTCGACGTTGCCGCCGGTGATGACGACGCCGACGCGCTGGCCGGCAAAGATGTCGCGGTTCTTCAGGATGGTGGCGAGCGGCACCGCCGAGCTCGGCTCCATCACGATCTTCATGCGCGCCCAGATCAGGCGCATGGCGTCGACGATCTCCTGCTCGGAGGCGAGCAGGACGTCGGTCACGTAGGTCGAGACGAAATGCCAGGTGCGCTCCTTGAGCGGCACCTTGAGGCCGTCGGCGACGGTGACGGGCGCGTCATAGGCGACGATATGGCCCTGCCGGAACGACTGGTAGGCGTCGTCCGCCTGTTCCGGCTCGGCGGCGTAGATCTTCGTCCCGGGCGCGATGCTGGAGAGCGTCAGGCAGGTGCCGGAGATCATCCCGCCGCCGCCGATCGGGGCGACGATGGCGTCGAGCGCACCGAGCTCCTCGACGATCTCCTTGGCGCAGGTGCCCTGGCCGGCGATCACCCGCTCGTCGTTGTAGGGATGGACGAAGTCGGCGCCGGTCTCGGCCTGGATCTTCGCGAAGGTTTCCTCGCGCGAGCTGGTCGAGGGCTCGCACTCGGTGATGATGCCGCCATAGCCGCGGACGGCGTCCTTCTTCGCCTGCGGGGCGGTGCGCGGCATCACCACGTGGCAGGGGATGCCGCGGCGGCCGGCGGCGTACGAGAGCGAGAGGGCGTGGTTGCCCGAGGAATGCGTCGCGACGCCCTTCGCCGCCTTCTCGTCGGAGAGGCCGAAGACGGCGTTGCAGGCGCCGCGGACCTTGAAGGCGCCGGCCTTCTGCAGGTTCTCGCACTTGAAGAACAGCTCGGCCCCGGCGAGCTCGTTCAGGAACCGCGAGGTCAGGACCGATAATAGTCCTGCGCGGCGGCGACACCAGAGCCGAGACGGACCGGCATGCCGAGGTCGACCATCGCCATTTCGGCGCAGGCGAGGCCGGAGAGGGCCATGACGTCGGTCAGCGACCCGAGGTGGCCGATCCGGAAGAGCTTGCCGGCGACCTCGCCGAGGCCGACGCCGAAGGCGACGCCGTACTTCTCCGCCGCGTGCGTGACGATCCGCGTGCCGTCGAAGCCGGGAGTCAGGACGGCGCTGACCGTGTCGGAACAGAGGTCCGGCGTCTGTGCGCAGAGGCCGAGGCCCCAGGCGGCGACGGCGCGACGGACGCCCTCGGCGATGCGGTGGTGTCGGGCGAAGACGTTCTCCAGCCCCTCCTCCTCGATCATCCGGAGGCTCTCGCCGAGACCATAGAGCAGGTTGACCGGCGGCGTGTAGGGAAAGCCGCCCTTGGGGTTGGTGGCCAGCATGTCGCGGAAGTCGAGGAAGGTGCGCGGCAGCTTCGCCGTCTCCATCGCGGCGATCGCCTTCGGGCTGGCGCCGACGATGGCGAGACCGGCGGGGAGCATGAAGCCCTTCTGGCTGCCTGTGATGGCGACGTCGACGCCCCACTCGTCCATGCGGAAGTCCATGGAGGCGATGGAGCTGACGCCGTCGACGAAGAGCAGCGCGGGATGCTTCGCGGCATCCATCGCCCGGCGGATCGCGGCGACGTCGGAGCGGACGCCGGTCGCGGTCTCGTTGTGGGTGACGAGGACCGCCTTGATCTCGTGGTTCCTGTCGGCCTCCAGCGCAGCCTGGAAGTCGGCCGCGGGGGCGCCGGCGCCCCAGGCGGCGTTCAGCTGAACGACGTCGAGCCCGTGGCGGTTGCACATGTCGATCCAGCGGTGCGAGAACATGCCATGCCGGCAGGCGAGGACCTTGTCGCCGGGAGAGAGCGTGTTCGAGATCGCCGCCTCCCAGCCGGCGGTGCCGGTGGCCGGGAAGAGAAAGATCTCCGCGGTCTCGGATTTCAGGACGCGGCGGACACCGGGGAAGAGCGGCTTGAAGATCGCGCCGAAGCTCGCCGAGCGGTGGTCGATCGTCGGCACGTTGCAGGCATGCCGCAGCCGCTCGGGGATGTTCGTCGGGCCGGGGATGAAGACCGGATTCTGGCTGGACATGGCGTTTCCTCCGTTTGTTGGGAGGGGTGTACCAGCGGCAGCCCGAGGAAGGCAATTTTTTTGAAATATTTTTTCATGACACGGCTTCGTCGCGCAGATGTCTGAAACCGTGTCACAATTCCATTTTCTGCCCGCCAAGCCGACTTCCGGCGTGTCTCAGGAAAAACGGGTTGGCCGTGCCGTTCAGAAGGTGGTGGTGAGGGTCGTGAGCCAGGCCGGCGAGGCTTCGACCAGGAAGGCTTCGGCGCGCTTGTCGAGGCCGGTCAGGATCAGGAGCGCGACGGCGACGAGCGCGGCCCCGAGCAGGCGGCGGAGATGGCTGCCCGCAGTGCGCATACGGCCGCGCCAGCCGAGCAGCGCCTCGCGGGAGGCGAGGCCGAGAAGGAGGAGGGGGAGCGCTGCGCCGAGGCCGAAGGCGAGCATGGTGAGCGCGACGGTCCCGAGGTCCTCGCCACGCGCCGCGAGGATCGAGGCGGCGCCGAGGGTCGGGCCGACGCAGGGTGCCCAGACGAGGCCGAGGAGGAGGCCGACGGCGAACTGGCCGCCGAGGCCGGTCCCGGCAAAGCCGCCGAACCGGCGGTCGGTCCAGGCGCTGACCGGGCCGGCGGCAAGGGCGACCCGCTCCTGCAGCACGGGGAGCAGCAGCACGGCGCCGAGCGCCAGCATCAGCGCGCCCCCGACGAGGCGGAAGAGATCGGCGTCGAGGCCGATGGCAAAGCCGACGGTGGCGACGAAGAGTCCGACCACGGTGAAGGAGAGGGCGAGGCCGGCGGCAAGGGCGGCCGGCCCGAGGCGGTGCTCGCTTGCCGCCGCGCCGAGGACAATCGGCACCAGCGGGAGGACGCAGGGCGAGAGGATCGAGACGAGGCCCGCAGCGAGGGCGAAGGCGAGCGTTGCGAGCATCGGCCGGGCCTCAGTAGGCGGTGTCGAGCAGGGCGGCGAGCCGCTTCGGCTGGGTGGTGCCGACGCCGCGGCCGACTTCCTTGCCGCCGGCAAAGACGATGAGCGTGCTCTGCCTCTGGGCGCCGAAGGCGCGAACCACGTCCTTGGACTCGTCGAAGTCGACGCGGAGCACGAGAAGGTCGGCATAGCGCGGCTCGGTCAGCAGGGTCTCGAACACCGCGTCCTGGGCGCGGCAGGTCGGACACCAGTCGGCGTGGATCTCGATGAGCGTCGGACGGCCCGAGGTGAGGGCGGCGTCGAAGGTCGCCTGGTCGAAGGCCTGCACCGCCGGCGCGTCGGCGCGGGTGGGCGCGGACGCGAGGAAAAGCGCGGACGCCGCGGCTGCGAGGGCGAGAATCGAACGTCGGCGGATCAGGTTGGTCGGCATCCTTGGGTCTCCGTGCTGGCCTGCGCCCTCGGGCGCCCTTAGAACCGATACGCCACCGGCGGGCACCATGTTACCGCCGCTCAAGGTTTCGTGAAGGCGAGGGATGGACGGCAGGCAGAAACGCACACGGGGACGGCCGAAGGCCTTCAACCCGAACCCCGAACAGACGACCATCCAGGCGCTGGACCGGGCGGTCGTCATCCTGAAGGTGCTGGCCGAGCGCGAAGGGATGACGCTGACCGAGCTTGCCGAGGCGTCGGAGCAGGCGCCCGCGACGGTCTACCGCGTGCTGTCCACCTTCGCGGCGCACGGCATGGTCGAGGTCGACCCGGCGACGCAGCTCTGGTTCGTCGGGCAGGAGGCGTTCCGCATCGGCAGCGCCTTTCTCGGGCGGACGAGCCTCGTCGAGCAGGCGCGCGGGGTGATGCATGCGCTGATGGCGGAGACCGGCGAGACGGCGAACCTCGCCATCGCCGACGGCGGGCAGGTGGTGTTCATCAGCCAGGTCGAGACGCATGAGCCGATCCGCGCCTTCTTCCGGCCGGGGACGCGCGGGCCGATCCACGCGAGCGGGATCGGCAAGGCGCTGCTCGCGCACCTTCCCGACGCGGCGGTGGAGCGGATCGTCCGCGAGCAGGGCCTGGCGGCGTTCACCGCCCGGACGATCACCGACCGCGCCACGCTCGACAGCGCGCTCGCCGAGATCCGCGGCATGGGTTTCGCGGTCGACGACGGCGAGCGGACCGAGGGAATGCGGTGCGTCGCCGCGCCGATCTTCAACGAGTTTCGCGAGGCGATCGCCGGGGTTTCCGTCAGCGGTCCGACAGTCCGGATGGAGCGGGTAAGCGTCGAGGCACTGGGCGCGCAGGTGCGGGCGGCGGCGGACCGGATCACGCGGGCGATCGGGGGCCGCGTGATCGCGGAACGGTGAGGGCTCTCCCGGCGTTGAGGCGCATCAGGGCAGGAGTCCGGACATGAGCATGCTGATCGTCGGTTTCGTCATGGTGTCGAGCGCATTGCTGGCTTGGGACGGGCCGAAACTGCAGACGGTGCGCGTTCAGGCGTCGAGGTCGCGGTAGTTCGCC
>JBGALW010000149.1:0-11150 GCA_044223585.1 Amaricoccus sp. | reverse complement strand
CGTGGATGGGGCGGGGCACGAGCGCATCCGGGTGATGGACCGCCAGACCGGCGCCCCGCGCGGCGTGACCGACATCACGCCGGGCGGCTGACCCGCGGCCGCGCCGGGCAACGTCAGCCACCCTGCGCCAGCCTCTGCCGCAGGGTGGCGTGCAGGGCGGGGCCGGCGGCGATGGCGCCCGGGGCCAGAGGGCGCGCGCCGTTGAAGCGGAGCGGCGCCCCGGCGGCGTCGGTGACGATCGCTCCGGCCTCGGTCGCGATCAGCGCGCCGGCGGCGAGGTCCCATTCCCAGGTGTCGCGGAAGCTCAGCATCGCGTCCGCGGTCCCGTCGGCGACGAGGCAGAGGCGATAGGCGATCGAGGTCCGGAACAGCCGCTCGAACTGCGGCACCGGGCCGGACCAGAATGCCGGTGCCAGCTGGCTCGACGTCGCAAGCAGGCGGGCGCCGTCCGGCTCGGCACGGCGGCTCGCGGCAATCGCCGCGCCGTTGCACCGCGCGCCCCCGCCCTCGAAGGCGCGATAGGTGAGGCCAAGCGCCGGCAGGTGCACCACGGCCGCCGTCACCCGTCCCGCCTCGGCGACCGCCAGCGCGTGGCCCCACGCCGTCTGCCCGGTGACGAAGGCCCGGGTGCCGTCGATCGGATCGACGATGAACACCCGGTCGGCGGCGAGGCGGTCGGTGGTGTCCGGCGTCTCCTCGGACAGCCAGCCATAGCCCGGCCGGGCGGCGGCCAGCCGCTGCCGCAGCATCCGGTCGACGGCGAGGTCGGCCTCGGTGACCGGCCCGTGGCCGTCAGGCTTGTCCGTCACCGCCATCGGCCGGCCGAAGGCGGCCATGGCAATCGCCGCCGCGTCCAGCGCCGCGGCTTCGAGCAGCGATGCGTCTGCCTCCGCGTCAGGCCCCGGCAATGACGAGGCCTTCGACGAGCAGGCTCGGGATCACGTGCGCCCGCCAGGTGCGGGCGTCGTTCGCCGGCCTGATCCGCGGCAGCATGTCGCGCAGGTTGCCGGCAATCGTGCATTCGTTGACGGGCCGCACGATCTCGCCCCCCTCCACCCAGAAGCCGGAGGCGCCGCGGGAATAGTCGCCGGTCGTCGGGTTGATCGACGACCCGATCAGCGCGGTGACGAGAAGGCCGGTCCCCATTTCCGCCAGCAGCGCCGCCTGGTCCAGCTCGCCCTGCGTCATCGTCACGTTGCCGACGCCCGGATGCGGTGGCCCCGAGACGTGACGATAGGCGCTCGCGGTGCTCGTGAGCCCGAGCTGGCGGGCCGTCCCGAGGTCAAGGCACCAGGACTGCAGCACGCCGTCGGCGACCAGCGCGCGGCGGGCGGTCGGCAGCCCCTCGGCGTCGAACGGGCGGGATCCGGAGACGCGGGCGCGGTGCGGTTCCTCGACGACGTCGATGCCCGCCGGCAGCACGCGTTCGCCCATCGAGTCCTTGAGCCAGCTTGCCCCGCGGGCGACGGCCATCCCGTTCATCGCGCCGACGAGATGTCCGATCATGCTGCCCGCCACCCGCTCGTCATAGAGCACGGGATAGGCGCCCGTGGGTGGCTTGCCGGCGCCCAGCCGCGCGACGGCACGCTCGGCGGCAAGGCGGCCGATGGTTTCGGGATCGTCGAGCTCGGCCCGGTGCGTGCGGCCGTCGGACGCGTGGTCGCGCTCCATCGCCGTCCCCTCGCCGACAATCGCCACCGCGTGGATGCCGTGCGACGTCCAGCGCATGCCCGACGAGAAGCCGTTGGTCATCGACTGGTGCACCCGGGCCGCGCTCCACCCGGCGCCGGACGAATCCATCCGGGTGATGCCCGGAACGCTCAAGGCCGCCGCCTCCGCGGCGCGCGCCGCGCTCTCCAGTTCGGCCGGTGACGGCAGCGGGGAATCGTCAAAGATGTCGAAGTCGGCGGCCATGGCGGGGTCGCCGAGCTGGCCGGGGTCGGCGAGGCCGCACCACGGATCCTCCGGCGCCTCGCGGGCCATGGCGACCGCGCGCTCGGCCATC
Source organism: Amaricoccus sp. (assembly GCA_044223585.1). Classification (GTDB taxonomy): domain Bacteria; phylum Pseudomonadota; class Alphaproteobacteria; order Rhodobacterales; family Rhodobacteraceae; genus Amaricoccus. Next base: position 9,145 of record JBGALW010000149.1, on the reverse strand, counting down.
GCGGCGACCGTCTCGTCGCGGATGTCGCTGGAGCCGACGCAGGCCTGCCGGCGGCCGATCAGGACCCGGAGGCCGATCTCGATGCCCTCGGCCCGCTCCGCATGCTCCAGCGCGCCGTTCCGCACCTCGATCGACATCGTGTCGCCGGCGATCGCCATCGCGTCGGCCGCGTCCGCGCCCGCGGCCATTGCCGCGTCGAGCAGGCGGTGGGTCAGCGCCTCCACGTCCTGGGCCATCACCGGATCCCCCGGCTCTGGTCGCGAAGTTCGGGACTGGTCATCGGGGCGCCTCGTGCTCGGGTTCCGCGCAGAGGTAGGAGCTTTCGGGCCGCGAGACAACCGGGGTGCGGCGCCGCTGCAACCGCGGCGAAAATGCCGCCCTCCGCCGCCGTTTTGCTTGCGTTTGCCGGCGTGCGCCCGTCTCATTGGCGAAAAAGCAGGCTTCGGGAGGAAGGACTGTGGACGGAAGGCTTTCGGGCAAGTCGATCATCCTGACCGGCGCCAGCCGGGGGATCGGCGCCGCGGCCGCGCAGGCGATGGCGGACGAGGGGGCATCCCTCCTCCTGCTCGCCCGGTCGTCGGCAGGGGTGACGGAACTCGCCACGCGGCTGCGCAAGGCCGGGGCGCGGGCCGAGGCGATGACGTGCGACGTCGCGGAGTTCAGCCAGGTGCAGGCGGCGGTCGCGCGGGCGCACGAGGTGTTCGGCCATGTCGACGTGCTCGTCAACAATGCCGGGGTGATCGACCCGATCGGCCCGCTGGCAAGCGCCGACCCGCGGGGCTGGAACCACGCGGTCGACATCAACCTCAAGGGCGTCTTCAACGGGATGCGCGCCGTCCTGCCGCAGATGCGCGCGCGCGGCTCCGGGGTCATCGTCAATCTCGGCTCCGGCGCGGCGCACAACCCGCTGGAGGGGTGGAGCCACTATTGCGCGGCCAAGGCGGCGACGGCGATGCTGACCCGCTGCGCCCATCTGGAGAACCGCGGCCGCGGCGTGCGGGTGTTCTCGCTGTCGCCCGGCACCGTGGCGACCGACATGCAGCGGACGATCCGGGCAAGCGGCATCAATCCGGTGAGCCAGATGGACTTCGCGAGCCACGCCCCGGCGGCAGATCCCGCCCGCGCGCTCGTCTGGCTCTGCACCGAGGACGCCGCGGGCTTTGCCGGGCAGGAGGTCAGCCTCCGCGATCCGGACATCAGGGCGCGCGTCGGGCTCTAGACGGGCCGGGGTCGGGGGAGGAAGGGCATGGCAAGGCTCGTTTTCGGCATGAACCAGTCCCTCGACGGCTATGTCGATCACACGGCGTTCGCGCCGGGGCCGGCGCTCTTCCGCCATTTCATCGAGGAGACCCGCGCGCTCGCCGGCAGCATCTATGGCCGCCGGATGTACGAAGTGATGCGCTACTGGGATGACGAGCAGCCGGAGTGGGGGGAGGCCGAGCGCGACTTCGCGGCGGCCTGGCGGACCCAGCCGAAATGGGTCGTCTCGCGCACGCTGGGGTCGGTCGGGCCCAACGCCAGCCTCGTCAGCGGGGACCTCGGGGACGCGATCCGCGCGGTGAAGGCCGGGCGCGACGGCGAGATCGAGGTCGCCGGCCCGGAACTCGCGCACGGCCTCGGCAGACTCGGCCTCATCGACGAATACCGAATCTACCTGCATCCGGTCGTGGTCGGCGGCGGCAAGCCCTACTTCGCCGGGCCGCTGCCCCCGCTCCGCCTCGCGGGTCATGACCCGATGGTCGAGGGGGTGATCCGGCTGACCTACGTCCCGGCCTGACGCGCGTTCAGAGCCCCACCATCGTCCGGATGTCGGCCGGGGTCGCGCCGGAGGCGCGCAGCGTCGCGAGGGCGCGGGCGTCGTCGCGCTTGGCGAGCCGCCGGCCGGCGGCGTCGCGGATCAGCGCGTGGTGGTGCCAGACCGGGACCGGCAGGCCGAGCAGGTGCTGGAGCAGCCGGTGCAGCGGGGTCGCGTCCCAGAGGTCGGCGCCGCGGGTGACGTGGGTGATCCCCTGGTGCGCGTCGTCGGCGACCACGGCGAGGTGGTAGGCGACGCCGATGTCGCGGCGGGACAGGACGACGTCGCCTGTTCCGGTGAGAAGCGCAGCGGAATCAATGGCATGTGTGCCGGGGTGCAGGGGGCCGGTTTCGGTGAAGGCGAGCGGGCCGGCGAGGGCGAGGGCGAGGGCGAGGTCGAGGCGGATCGCGTCGCCCGGGCCCGCGCCCGCCATCGGGCGGCCGCGGCAGGTGCCGGGATAGACCGCCGGCCCCGGCGCGCCCTCCTGCGGGGCGGCGAGGGCGGCACGGATGTCGGCGCGGGTGCAGCGGCAGGGGTAGGTGACGCCGAGCGCCGCCAGCCGGCTGAGCGCCGCCAGATGCCGCGGCCGGTGCTCGGACTGGCGCAGCACCGGCTCGGGCCAGTCGAGTCCGAGCCAGCGCAGGTCGCCCATGATTGCCGCCTCGTGGTCGGGGCGGCAACGGGTGGTGTCGATATTCTCGATGCGGATCAGGAACTTGCCGCCCGCCGCCTCCGCCAGCGCGGCCGCGGTCAGCGCCGAGAAGGCGTGCCCGAGATGCAGGCGGCCGGTCGGCGACGGAGCGAAGCGGGTGCGCAGGTCAGCCGTCGCGGTCGAGCAGCCGCCGGGTGCGGCGCTCCTCGCCGGCCTGGTAGATCAGGATCCAGGCGAGGACGATGAACATCGGGTGGGTCAGCCCGCCCGAGAAGATCACCGCCGGCACCCAGATGAGGAAGGTGACGATGGCGACGAACGGCCGGCCCGCGATCAGGATCGAGAGGGGCGGCAGGAGGAGGGCGAGGACGTAGTTCATCGGCAGGAAATAGGGGTGCCGGGCGTCCGGCGCAAGCGGGGCGGAATTGTCCAGCGGCAACAGGGTCTTGCGGTGGCTGGAATGCGGCCGGAACGTGGCTGGAATCCGGCTTGCCACTTCAGTCGCATTTTAACGGCTTTCCGGCAGGATGGCGGCATTCCGAGTGAGGACAGGAGACCGACGCCCGTGGAAGACCGGAGGCGGACGCGCGCCCAGGAGCGCGCCCACATCGCGATGATGATCGAGCTGGAGAAGCAGGAGGCGGACTTCCGCGACCTCCGGCTGCGCCAGTCGCTGATCCCGAGCGGCTGGCACCAGCTCGACGCCACGGCGCCGGTGCGGCAGCGGCGCAGGAAGGTGACGGTGGCGCTCGACGAGGACGTGGCCCGCTGGTTCCACGGCCTCGGCGAGGGCTGGCACCGGCGGATCAACGCGGTTCTGCGGACCTACATGCTGGCGCTGATCTCCAAGGAGGTGCTGGGCGCGGGGGACGTCGACCGGCACGGCGACGAGGTGTGGGGGACGACGGGGAAGAAGGGGAAAGAGTGAGGGGGGCGGGTGCTGTCGACCCTTTGCGGAAGTAGTGACCGACGCGGCGAACGGCAGGACCGAGCCCTTACTGAGGCGTGCCGCACTCGGCACAAACGACCGCTTCGACGATCTGCCAGAGATCATTTGCGCAAGAAGCGGGTCGGCTCAAAGCCTTCAGCTCAATAGGCATCTCCCAACCACCGACACATGGAGATGGGAATGCTTCTCGACGGAAAGACGATCATCATCACGGGAGCAAGCAGCGGCATCGGAGCCGCAGCGGCCAGGATTTTCGCCGAAGAAGGCGCGAAACTGGTTCTTGGAGCCCGCCGCGCCGAACTGCTCGAGCAAATCACGGAGGGCATTTCTGCCAACGGGGGAGAAGCGGCTTTCCTGCACGGGAACGTCGAAGACAGCGGCTACGCCGAAGAGCTGGTGAAGCTTGCGGAGAAGCGCTTCGGCGGACTCGATGGCGCTTTCAACAATGCCGGTATCACCGGAGACATGGGACCGATACCCGACATGGCAGAAAGCAACTGGCACAAGGTGATTGCGGTCAATCTGAACAGCGGGTTCTACGCGGCCAAGCATCAGATACCGGCTCTGCGCAAACGTGGTGGCGGCTCGATTGTCTTCACGTCCTCATTCGTTGGACACACCATCGGCTTGCCGGGCATGGGGGCCTACGCTGCGGCAAAAGCGGGGCTTATCGGCATGACTCAGGTGCTTGCGACGGAGCACGGGTCTGAGAACATCCGTGTGAACGCGCTTCTGCCGGGGGGCACGATGACGCCCATGGCCGGGGATGATGCTGGCTTTCATGAGGTCGTGCGTGGCTTCCACGCGCTGAAACGCATGGCAGAGCCGTCCGAGATTGCCAACGCGGCGCTCTTCCTGCTCTCCGAGCACGCTTCCTTCGTGACCGGAAGTGCCATGATTGCCGACGGCGGAAACTCGATAAGCAAGCTTTAGGCGCAAGACGGACACTGGCATGGAAACAGCCAATGTCCGCTCTGTCCGCAACGCAGCCATCGAAAGCGCACGGTGCTACGGGCGCCTCCTCGCGCGAGCGAGCGCCTGATGACGGGGCGTAGCCAGCGGCGCGGGTGATGCGGGATCGTGGAGGTCGGCCCCCGGTCTTGCCCCGTCGCCTTCGCGCGCGGCGTGCGAGCCATTCACTTCGCGATTTCGGCCGTCGAGGAAATCGTGACGGGCGTGCCCTGCGGGGGCACGCCCGTTTTTAGCGGGCGAGCCGGGCACGCCCGTCCCGATTGGGGCCGTCCGGGGAAATCCGTGCCCCCCGCGCCCTCCGGAGGTTTCTTCCGGGCGCGGGGAGATTTCGGCGGATCGGGCCAGGCTTGTGGGGGGGGGCCGGAGGCCGGACTGAGGGCCGGGTGGCGGCTTCGGTCGGGACGTTGCGCTGGTGTAGAGATTTCCCCGCCGGTGCCAGCGCAACCGGCGCCTGCCTGCCCCCAGCCGTCGCGCCCGCTCAGCCCAGGCAGGCGCTGCCCGCAGCCCTATCGCGGTGTCCTCAGGGCCGGGTGCACCTGCTGGCGTCGTTCCTGTACCGCACGGAAGTCGCGATCATTTCCCGGCGCGACCCGACCAGCGGGGGACCGCCTCAGGCCGGGACCGTTGCCGGCGAAGGCCAGGCGGCGAAATCCTGCTTCGCCCGGTCGGTATAGCCCTTGTACCGGTCCTTTCGCCCGCGCCGTCCGCCGCGCGCCTCCGGCAGCGGCGGGAAGAGGCCGAAGTTGACGTTCATCGGCTGGAAGGTCGCGGCCTCGGCGCCGCCGGTGACGTGGCGGACGAGGGCGCCGGTGGCGGTGGTGTCCGGCGGCGTGCCGAGCCGGCAGCCGAGGTTGCTCGGCGGCGGCGAGGACGAAGTAGCCGGCGAAGAGCCCATGGCGGCGCTCTCGACGTAGCCTTCCACCCCCGTCACCTGCCCGGCGAAGCACCAGGCGCGGGTCGGCCCGGAGAACCAGGCTGGCCGTCGAGCAGGCGCGGCGAATTGAGGAAGGTGTTGCGGTGGATGCCGCCGAGCCGGGCGAAGGCGGCGTTCTCCAGGCCGGGGATGCGGCGGAACACCTCGGTCTGCGCGCCGTGCTTCATCTTGGTCTGGAAGCCGACGATGTTGTAGAGCGTGCCGAGCGCGTTGTCGCGGCGGAGCTGGACGATGGCGTGCGGCTTGACGTCCGGCGCGTGCGGGTTGGTGAGGCCGACGGGCTTCAGCGGCCCGAAGCGCAGCGTCTCGCGGCCGCGCTCGGCCATCACCTCGATCGGCAGGCAGCCCTCGAAATACGGCGTGTCCTGTTCCCAGTCCTTGAAGGCGGTGGTCTCGGCGGCGAGGAGGGCGTCGACGAAGGCCTCGTACGCGGCCCGGTCCATCGGGCAGTTGAGGTAGGCGGTGCGCTCCGCCTCGGTCTCGCCCTTGTCGTAGCGCGGCCCCAGGGCCACGCCTTCGAAGTCGATCGACTCGAAGTGCACGATCAGCGCGATGGCGTCGAAATGCGGCACGCTCGTCGGTCAGACCGCGGATCGCTTCGGCGAGGGCGGGCGAGGTGAGCAGGGCGGTCGCGACAGGCGTCGAGATGATGCCGGCGGGCGGCAGGCCGGCGATCTCGCCGCGCTCGATGGCGTGGTGACGAGCAGGTGGGCGGCGTAGCTTGAGGCGATCTCGGCGAAGGAGCTCGCGGTCGATGGCGAGCGCGCTGCCGGCCGGCAGCCGTGGCGGTCAGCGGTGGCGATGACGAGGCCGCCCGCGGCGCATGCCCAGTGCAGAGGGAGGAGCCGACGGCATTCTGCTCGTCATCGTCCGAACAGAGGTTGGAGCAGACGACTCCATGGCCCCTCGGTGCGGTGGGCGAAGGTACAAGGCGCAGGCGCATCGTGCAGGACGGCGGGAACGCCGGCCTCGGCGATCTGCCACGCGGCTTCGCTGCCGGCGAGGCCGCCGCCGACGACATGGATGGGATCGGGCATGCTCATGCCGCCGCCATCTAGGGCCCGGCGCGCGAAATGGGAAGGGCCGGCGGGACGGGAAGGCGACGTCAGGGCCTCTCGCGGCCCGCGGCGTCGCCCCGTGCGCCGCCGACGGCGACGGCGAGGGTGATGGCAAGGGCGAAGGTCGCGGAGAGGGCGCGGAAGGCGCCGACGTCGACCTCCGAGACCAGCAGCGGCACGGCGCGGAGGCGCTTCAGCGGGCTTGAGAGGCTGTCGGTCATGGCGACGATCGGGTGGCCGCCGTCGTGCGCCGCCTCGGCCAGCGCGATCGTCTCGGGGCTGTAGGGGGCGAAGGTGATGGCGAGCACCGCGTCGCCGGGCCGCAGCGCGTGGGCGGAGGCCAGCAGGCCGACGCCGGAATGCAGAACGCAGGGCACCCCCATCTTCTCCAGCGCATAGCCGAGATAGCTGGCGACCGGGAAGGCGCGGCGGTAGCCGACGAGGTGGATGATCGGGGCCGCGGCCAGCAGCTCCACCGCCGCGTCGAGCGAGTCCGCATCCACTGTCGTCATCAGGTTTTCCAGCGACGCCCGCCCGGCCTCGACGAACTCGGCCAGCAGGCGCTGCGGCCGCGGCTCGCCTTCGGCCCGGAGGTTCTCCAGGCGGGTCGCGTAGTCCGGCCACTTGCGGGCATATTCCTCGCGGAAGACCCGCTGCATCTGGCTGAAGCCGGTGAAGCCGAGCTCCTGGCAGAAGCGCATGACCGCCGAGGGCTGCACGTCCGCCGCCTCGGCGAGTTCGGCCACCGTCGAGACCGCGACCCGGTCGGGATTCTTCGTCACGAAGTCGGCGCACTGGCGCAGCCGTTTCGGCAGCGCGTCGCCGCGGGCGGCGAGCAGCTGAAAGACCGCCTCCAGCGTCTCCGGCGGCGGCGCGGGAACGGTCTGGTCCATCATGTCTCCCTTTGGCGGAGCATAGGATCACGGAATGAACCGGAATGGAACATCCATTCCATGGCGCGCGCCGGCGGTGTCTCATGCGCAATCCGTCTGATCGCTTCGGACGGGCGCGTCGCCCGGCGTCTCGCGTCGGCGGTTGCACCCGTAGCGCCGATGCTGGCGCATTGGCGGGGGACATTTGCGCTGACGCGCACGGCGGAACCGTGGCCTTCACCCGAGGGCCGGGTTCAGCGGCGGCAGGGGCTGTGTCGCGGTGGCCATGCTGGCACGGGCCGCCTCGCGCGTTGCGGCGATCGTCTTGGCGAGGGACTGCCGCGCCTCGGCTTCCGGGATCGCCGGTGGTGACGCCCCGTAGCGGAGCTGGTCGAGCGGGCGGAGGGCCGCCTCGATGGCGGTGCGGTCGACCGCGTGGGGCAGCGTGGCTTCCCACGTGGCGAGCGCGGCTCGGATCGTGGCCGGGGTGCCGGAGAGGGCGGCGTCGGCGAGGGCGCGGAACCGGGCGGCCTCGGAGGGCGGGCGCGGCCGGTACGGATGGCGGCGGAGCAGGAGGGCGGCAGCGGAGAGAACCAGTGCCGCGGCGCCGAGGACCAGCCAGCGTCCGTGCGAGGCCGGGTCGCCGGCCGCATGCCAGCCGGGGGGAAAGGGCACGTCGACAACAACGGGTGCGGTGGCGGCCGCTTCGCGCGTGCCGGCGGCGGTGTTCCACCACTCGAGCGTAAGGGCCGGCAGGACGAAATGGCCGGGTGCCTCGATGACATAGGTGACGGCCTCGGTGCGGGTTGCCGGCGGGCCGTCGTCCAGCGCCGGCTCCCGCGGATAGGCGCGGAGGCCGGGCAGGGTCGGCAGGCGGGACGCCAGCGGCGGCAGCATCATTGCCGGTGGGCCGTCGGCCGTCGTGGCAAGCGTGAGGGTGAACGCGTCTCCCGGCTTCGGCCGGTCCGGCAGGCCCGCGGTGGACCCGGTCAGGGTGAGTGCGCTGGCGGGGAGGAAGGGGGTCATCCCTGCGGCGCCGGCGGGGATGGTGGCCGAGAAGCGGATGTCCGGAATCGGCAGCGTGGCGGCGACCGGCGCGCTGGTCGCGGGATCGGCATAGGTGATCGCGACCTCGGCCGCGCCGAGATCGTAGGTTGCCGCCCCCTGCGGGATGATCTGCCAGCGGCGGACAAGGCCTGACCATGTGGTCGCGCCGACGCGTTCGGTCACCGGATGGGTCGCGCGGTCCGGCAGGCGGGTGATCGCGTCGGCGATCTCAAGGTCGGGCCAGACCGGCGGCTTCGGCATCCACGTGGGAACGAGCACGGTGACGGAGACGTCCACCGGGGTCCCGGCGACGACGGGGGCGTCCGGTGCGACGGTGACGCTGACACGCGGCGTGCTGTCCTCGGCGGCCGCGGCGGTGGCCGGGGGCAGGGCTGCAACGAGCAGGGCGGCAACCGCCCGGCGCATCCTGCGGCGGAACGGCGGCGCAGTCACCTCGCCCCCGCGGCTTCGATGGCGAAGCGGACCTTGAGGAAGTCGGCGGGCTTTGTCTCGACCGAGCGCATCCACTGCTCGGCGGCGTCCTCGGACAGCTTCGACTCGCCGTCGATGCGGGTCGTCCTGCCCTTGTCGCCGGTCACGTCGTCCACGGTCCCGTCGGGCGCGGAATCCGAGTTCTCGACGTCGTCGTCCTCGGCGATGCGGGTCTCCTCGAGATAGGCGATGATGCGCTTCGTCACCTCGAGGTTCCAGGCGGCGTCGGCATTGGCCGGGTCGAGTTTCAGCGCGGTCTGGAAGGCGGCCTCGCCGCCGGCATAGTCGCGGCCGCGCACCAGCGCGAGGCCGCGGTTGACCTGCGCCGTTGCGGTCTGGACCGGCGCCCAGAGCGCCGCCGCGTCGGTGTACTT
>JBGALW010000148.1:0-9669 GCA_044223585.1 Amaricoccus sp. | reverse complement strand
GCCAGTGGGGATGGCGCATTCCCTTCCTGCTCTCGCTCGTCGTGATCATCGCAGGCTTCATCATCCGCCGCGAGGTCGAGGAAACCCCCGCCTTCAAGGACGAGGAAGACCACCACGCCAAGCCGAAGTCGCCGGTCATCGACGCGATCCAGAACACCTGGCCCGACATGATCCGCGTGATCTGCATGGCGCTGATGAACACGATCCCGGTCGTCACCACGGTTTTCGGCGCCGCCTATGCCGTGCAGGCCGCCTACGGGATCGGCTTTCACAAGGACGTCTACCTGTGGATCCCCGTGCTCGGGAACGTCGTCGCCTGCGTCGTCATCCCCATGGTCGGCAACCTTTCGGACAGGATCGGCCGGCGTCCGCCGGTGATCGTCGGCGCCCTCGGCGCGGGCATCCTCTCCTTCGGCTACCTCTACGCGATCTCGATCCACTCGGTCCCGCTGGCCATCGTCATGTCGATCCTGATGTGGGGCATCGTCTATCAGGGCTATAACGCGATCTTCCCCAGCTTCTTCCCGGAGCTGTTCCCGACCCGGACCCGCGTCTCCTCGATGGCGATCTCGCAGAACATCGGCACCACCATCACCGCGCTGCTGCCGGCGCTCTTCGCCACCGTTGCCCCTCCGGGCTCGACCAACGTCCCGATGACGATCGGCGCCATCGCCTTCGCCATCACCTGCGTCGCCGCCTGCGCCGCCTGGTCCGCACGGGAAACCTACCGCGTCCACATGAACGACCTCGGCAACCCGCGGGCCGTCCCGGCGCCCAAGGCCGAGTATGACGAGGCCCGCGCCGCGTCGCTGGCCGCCGCGCACGCCTGATCCACGAAACAGCGGGGCGCCATCACGGCGCCCCGCCCCCGATCCGAACCTGAGGAGCGCCTCCGATGATCACCGGCAAGACCAGACTGATCGCGCACATCGGCTACCCGACCGAGTCCTTCAAGGCGCCGATGATCTACAACCCGTATTTCGACCGGCACGGCATCGACGCGGTCGTCGTGCCGATGGGCGCGAAGCCCGGCGACTTCCCCGACTTCTTCCGCCTGCTGTTCCGCCTCTCGAACATCCACGGCGCCCTCATCACCATGCCGCACAAGATCACCACCGTCGGCCTGCTCGACGAGGTGATGACCACCGCCAAGGTCGCGGGTTCCTGCAACGCCGTGCGGCTTGAGGCCGACGGACGCCTCGTCGGCGACATGTTCGACGGCGAGGGCTTCGTGCGGGGCGTGCTGCGCAAGGGCCGCACCCTGCAGGGCGGCAGCGCGCTGGTCGTCGGGTCCGGCGGCGTCGGCTCGGCCATCGCCGCGTCGCTCGCCAGGGCCGGCGTCGCGCGGCTCGCGGGCCAGGACGCGCACACCGCCGCGAGGGACGCCCACGCCGGCCGCCTTCGCGCCCACTACCCGGCGCTCACCGTCGAGACGGGCTCGAACGATCCGGCCGGCTTCGACGTCGTGGTGAACGCGACACCGCTCGGCATGAACCCCGGCGACCCGATGCCGGTGGAGATCGACCGCATCGCCCCGACGACCTTCGTCGGCGAGGTGGTGATGAAGCAGGAAATCACCCCGTTCCTCGCCGCCGTCCGCGCCCGGGGCTGCGCCTTCTCGGTCGGCACCGACATGCTCTACGAACAGATCCCGGCCTATCTGGAATTCTTCGGCTTCCGGAGCACGACCGCCGAGGAACTGCGCGAGGTCAGCGCCCTCGCCATGGCGTCGTGACCTGCGGCACCGCCCGCGCCCGCCGCAATCGACGTTGCGGCCGGCAGTCGCCGCCTGTTTGAATGGCCACCCGAGCCGACCCTGACACCATGTCGCCCCCTGCGGCGCCCGTGCGGAGAGCCTCCATGAAGACCTCGATCGCCACCGTCTCGATCAGCGGGGACCTCGCCGAGAAGCTCGCCGCCATTGCCGCCGCAGGCTTCGACGGGGTGGAGATCTTCGAGGCCGACCTTCTCACCTACGACGCGACGCCGCGCGAGGTCGGAGCCATGGTCCGCGGCGCGGGCCTCGAGCTGAACCTCTTTCAACCGTTCCGCGACTTCGAGGGCATGCCGGAGCCGCAGCGCGCGCGGGCCTTCGACCGGGCGGAGCGCAAGTTCGACCTGATGGGCGAACTTGGTGCCGACCTGATCCTCGTCTGCTCCAACACCTCGCCGATCGCACTCGGCGGCATCGACCGCGCGGCGGCCGACCTGCGCGAACTCGGCGAGCGGGCGGCGGCGCGTGGCATCCGCATCGGCTTCGAGGCGCTCGCCTGGGGCCGCCACATCAACGACCACCGCGACGCCTGGGAAATCGTCCGCCGTGCCGACCACGGATCGGTCGGTCTGATCCTCGACAGCTTCCATACCCTGTCGCGCGGGATCGACCCGAACTCGATCCGCTCGATCCCGGCGGACAGGCTGTTCCTCGTCCAGCTCGCCGACGCGCCGCGTATCGACATGGACATCCTCTACTGGAGCCGCCATTTCCGGAACATGCCGGGCGAGGGCGACCTGCCGGTCAAGGAGTTCCTCGCCGCCGTCGTTGCCACCGGCTACGATGGCTGGCTCAGCCTGGAGATCTTCAACGACCAGTTCCGCGGCGGCTCGCCTCGGTCCATCTCGGTTGACGGCCACCGCTCGCTCGTGGCGCTGATGGACGCGGTCGGCCGCGAGGAACCGGCAGCCGCGGCGATCGTCCCGTCGATGCCAGACCGCATCGCCGTCTCCGGGGTGGAGTTCGTCGAATTCGCCGCGACCCCCGAAACCGCGCCGTCGCTCGTCCGCTTCCTGCGCGGGATGGGCTTCCGCAAGGCCGGCCGGCACGTCTCCAAGGACGTGACGCTCTATCGGGCCGGCGGCGTCCACCTCGTCATCAACACCGAGCCCGAAGGCTTCGCGCATTCCGCCTACCTCACGCACGGCGTCGGCGTCTGCGACATCGGCTTCCGGGTCGGGGACGCCTCCGCCACCGTCGCCCGGGCCAAGGCGCTCGGCGCCCAGACCTTCGAGAGCCGCGTCGGCCCCGGCGAGCTGGCGATCCCGGCAATCCGCGGCGTTGGCGGTACGGTCATGCATTTCCTCGACCAGAGCCCCGCGCTCGCGAAGGTCTGGGAGACGGAGTTCCAGCCGGTGGATGACGACACGCCGCTCGCCGATACCGGCCTCGTGTCCGTCGACCACCTCGCACAGAGCATGCCCTACGACGAGATGCTGTCCTGGATCCTGTTCTACACCTCGATCTTCCGGCTGGAAAAGGCGCCGACGGTCGACATCATCGACCCGTCCGGCATCGTCCGCAGCCAGGCGATTCAGAATGCCGACGGCTCGCTGCGCCTGACGCTGAACGGGGCGGAGAACGCGCGCACCTTTGCCGGGCGGTTCGTCGCCGAGTCCTTCGGGTCGGCGGTCCAGCATGTTGCCTTCGCCACCTCCGACATCTTCGCCGCCGCCAAGGCCCTCGCCGCGAACGGCTTCGAGACGCTGGCGATCACCCGGAACTACTATGACGACGTCGAGGCCCGCTTCGGCCTCGACCCCGACTTTGCCGACCGCCTGCAGGCGGCCAACATCCTCTACGACCGTGACGAGCATGGAGAATATTTCCAGCTCTACAGCCCGAACTTCGGAGAGGGCTTCTTCTTCGAGATCGTCGAGCGGCGCGGCGGCTACCGGGGCTATGGCGCGCCGAACGCTCCGTTCCGCATCGCCGCGCAGAAGCGCCACCTCGGGCCGAAGGGAATGCCCCGATCCTGACGCGTGCCTAGGCCGCGGCGGGCCGAAGCCCCTCCCGGGAGCCTGAAAAATGGCAAGCCGGATTCCAGCCACTTTCCAGCCGGTTTCCAGCCGGGAAAACCCGATGCTTTTCAGGGCCTTGCCTCGGGGATGGCAGCACCCGGTCAGGCGCTGCCGATCGCCTCGATGGATCCGGCGAGCTGAAGGCCGGTGCGCAGCGCCGCCGCGGTGGCGAGCAGCATCGGCGGCAGCAGCAGCCATTCGAGCGTCCAGGCCGCGCCGGAGCGTTCCTGCTCGTGCACCATCGCCTGCTGCAACCCGCCCGCCTGCACCGCATTGAACCGCGCCAGCGCCACCAGGAGCTCGGCAAGGACCGGGTTCGCCTTGTGGGGCATGGCGGAGGAGGTACCGCCGCCGGTCATGGCGATCTCGCCGCCCGCCTGCGCCATCAGCGCCACGTCCTGCCCGAACTTGCCGAGTGCGCCGGTCGTCACCGCGAGCCAGCCGCCGAGGTCGGCGATCCGATCGCGCTGGCTGTGCCACTGCGGCACGTCGCCAAGTCCGAGACGCGCCGCAAGCGCGGCCCGCACCGCCGCCGCGCGGTCGCCGAGCTTCTCCAGCGTGCCCGCCGCGCCGCCGAATTGCACGACGAGGATCTCGCTCCGCAGCGCCTCCAGCCGCGCCGCCTGGCGGGCGAGCGGTCCCCGCCAGCTCGCCAGCCGCGCGGCGACGCTGATCGGGATCGCCGCCTGCATCCGGGTCCGCCCCATCAGCGGACGGTTGCCGAACCCGGCGGCGAGCGTGTCGAGCGCGTCGAGCAGCGCCGCAAGCCGCTCTGCCAGCACCGGCAGGATCGCCTGCAGGCGCAGCACCAGCGCGGTGTCGATCACGTCCTGGCTGGTCGCGCCGAAGTGGAGGCGGGCCGCATGTGGCTCTCCCACCGCCGCCCGGAGCTGCGCCACCAGTCCGGGCACCACCACGCCGTCTCGCAGGGTGCTGCGCGCCAGCGCCTCGATGTCCGGCCGGAAGCACGCAAGGGCGGCGGCGATGGCCGCCGCCGCCTCCTGCGGGATCACTCCGCACGCCGCTTCCGCCTCCGCCAGCGCCACCTCGAACCGCAGCATGGCGGCGACTTCGGCCGCGGGGCCGAGCAGGGCCGCGACCTCCGCGTCGCCGAGCAGGCCGCCGAGCCAGGGGTGCCCGAAGGCGATGGCCTCAGACATCGAGGAACACGGTCTCCCCGTCGCCCTGCAGCCGGATGTCGAAGCGGTAGACCGGCTTGCCGCCGCGTTCCTCGCGTTTCGCGACCAGCGTCGGCCGGCGGTCCACCTGCTCGATCAGGTTGAGGACCGGGTCGGCGGCGTTGGCGTCCGCCTCGTCCGCGAAGTACATCCGGGTGTTGAGCCCGATGTTGATGCCGCGGGCGACGATCCAGAGGTTGAGGTGAGGCGCCATCGCCCGGCCGTGGCGGCCCGGCACGATCCCCGGCTTCACCGTGTCGAAGGCATAGAGCCCGGTGGAGAAGTCGGAGATGATCCGGCCCCAGCCCCGAAAGCCCTCCTCGACCTCACCGGCGCGGCGGTCGGCGGGGTGGGGATAGATGCCGGCGGCGTTCGCCTGCCAGACCTCGATCAGCACGTCCTTGAGCGGGGCGCCGGTACCGTCATAGACGATGCCTTCGACGGTGATCCGCTCGCCCGCGGCGTTCGGCCCGGCGATGTCGGTCCCGAGTTCCTTCTCGAAGATCTCGAAGCCCGCGGCACCCGGCGCGAGGCCGATGTGGACGTAGGGGCCCGCCGTCTGCGATGCGGACTCGCGGAGATAGTTGAGCGGCTGGACCATGGCGTCAGTTCCCCTCCAGGCGGTTTTCGAACAGCGTCGACCGGCTGCCGCGCAGCACGATGTCGAACTTGTAGGCGAGGCAGTCGAGCGGCACGGCGGCGTTGAGGTCGAGCGGCGCGATCAGGCGCTCGACGGCATCGGCATCCGGGATCGAGTGCACGATCGGGCAGTGCCTCAGCAGCGGGTCGCCCTCGAAATACATCTGGGTGATCAGCCGCTGCGCGAAGCCCGAGCCGAAGACCGAGAAATGGATATGGGCGGGCCGCCAGTTGTTGACCCAGTTCCGCCAGGGATAGGCACCCGGCTTCACGGTGCGGAAATAGTAGTAGCCGTTCTCGTCCGTCAGCGCCCGGCCGCAGCCGCCGAAATTCGGGTCGATCGGCGCGAGATAGGTGTCCTTCTTGTGGCGATAGCGCCCGCCGGCATTTGCCTGCCAGAACTCCACGAGCGTGTTGGGGACACCCCGCCCGGTCTCGTCGAGCACGCGGCCGTGGACGATGATCCGCTCGCCGATCGGCTCGCCGCCGTGCGCGTAGTTGAGGATCAGGTCATTGTCGAGCGGCCCGAGGTCGTTGTGGCCGAAGGTCGGCCCCGTCACCTCGGAGAGCGAGTTCTGCAGGCTGAGCAGCGCATAGCGCGGCGAACGTGCGACGCTCGTCTTGTAGTTGGGCGTGTAGGCCGGCGGCTGCAGCGTGCGGTCGCGCTGGAAGAACTCGGCCGCCTGGGGGCCGGTATTCGATCCGAAACGTTGTCCCATCTGGGTCATGGCTCCATCCCCATTTCCTTGTAGGTTTTCTTGACGATCTTGAAGGCGTGGTTGGCCGCCGGAACCCCGGCGTAGATCGCGACGTGCAGCAGCGCCTCGCGAATGTCGGCCGGCGTCGCGCCGGTGTTCGCCGTCGCGCGCACATGCATCGCGACCTCTTCGTCCTGTCCGAGCGCGGCGAGCAGCGCGATCGTCACGATGGATCGCTCGCGCTTGGTCCAGTCCGGCCGGGACCAGACCTGATGCCACGCGGCCTCGGTGATGAGGGCCTGGAACGGGGCGTCGAACGCCGTCTTGTTCGCCTCCGCCCGGTCGACATGCGCGTCTCCGAGCACCGAGCGCCGGGTCCGCATCCCGACGCTGTCGTTGTTCCCGTCCTGCCCGCTCATGCCATGAGTCCCTGTTCCTGGAAGAAGTGGCGCATCCGGTCGACCAGCGCCGCCGGCTGCTCGACGCACGGGATGTGGCCGGCGTCCGCAATGATCTCGAACCGCGCACCGGGAATGAGATCGGCCGTGCTCCGCACGAGGTCGGGCGGCGTCGAGCCGTCCTGGTCGCCGACGAGCACGAGGGTCGGCGCCGAAATGGTCCCGACGATCTCCGAGAGGTCGGCGTCCCGCACCGCGGCGCAGGAACCGGAATAGCCGTCGACCGGCTGGCGGATCAGCATGTTGCGGCACCCGGCGTAAAGTGCCGGCTGCCCGGTGCGGAAACCGGGCGTGAACCACCGCTCGAGGATCGCGTCGGCGATGACGGCGATGCCGTCGCGCTCCACCGTGGCGATCCGCGGGTTCCAGGTTTCCGCCGTACCGATCTTGTGGGCGGTGTCACAGAGCACGAGCGCGCGCACCCGGCCTGGATGTGTGGCGGCGAACTGCTGCGCGATCAGCCCGCCGATCGAGAGGCCGCACAGCACGACGTCCTGTGCCCCGATCGCGTCGAGCAGGCCCGCGAGGTCGGCCGCGTGATCGGCGATCGTATAGGGCGTCGCGCCGGTGTCGGACAGGCCATGCCCGCGCTTGTCATAGAGGAGCGTCGCGAAGGCGCCGCTGAAGTGGCCGGCGACCGCATCCCAGATACGCAGGTCGGTGCCGAGCGAGTTGATGAAGACGAGGGTCGGCCCCTCCGTCGCTGCCGGCCGGTGCTCCGCGTGGATCGCGGTTTCGCCGATCGTGATGAACTGCAAGGTTCTTCCTCCCCCCTTGACAGGTTCACATTGCTATAATCGATTTCTCATGTAAAATCACTTGTGGCCGATCAGATATAACCGAAGAGTTATAGAATTGGACAACACCGAGCTCCGCATCCGCCTGCGGCACCTGCGGACGTTTCTCGAGGTGGCGCGCGAGCGCGGCGTCAGCCGCGCAGCCGCGACGCTGCACGTGAGCCAGCCGGCCGTCACCAAGACCGTGCGCGAGCTGGAGGAGCTTGTCGGGGCGCCGCTCTTTCACCGCGAGGGGCGCCGGGTCCGGCTGACCGCGGCCGGCGAGGTGCTGCTGCCCTTCGCCGGCCAGGCGATCAGCGCCATCCGGCGCGGCCTCGAAACGGTCGCCGCCGACGGCGGCGGACCGCCGGTGCGTATCGGCGCCCTGCCAACGGTCTCGGCACGGATCATGCCCGCGGCGGTGGCGGCGCTGACACGGGAGCCGCCGGTGGCGCAGCTGCGAATCTTCACCGGCGAGAACGCCGTCCTCCTTGAACAGCTGCGGTCGGGCCGGCTGGACCTCGTCGTCGGCCGGCTGGCCGAGCCAGAGCGGATGACCGGCTTCTTCTTCGAGCATCTCTATTCCGAGCGGGTGGTGTTCGTCACCCGGCCGGACCATCCGCTGCTCGCAGACGCCGGCAACCTCGCCGACCGGCTGGCTGAGTTCCCGATGCTGATGCCGCCCCCCGGTTCGGTCATCCGGCCACTGGTGGATCGCTTCTTCCTGACCCGGGCGATTCCGAAGTCGCACACCGTCATCGAGACGGTCTCCGACAGCTTCGGGCGGAGCTTCGTGCGCGGCGGCGATGCCGTCTGGCTGATCTCCGAGGGCGTCGTCGCCCGGGACCTGGCCGAAGGATGGCTGAAGGCGCTGCCGCTCGACACCACGGACACGCAGGGGCCGGTGGGCCTGACGATGCGCACCGACACCCGCGCCCAGCCCGGCCTGGAGCGGGTGATGGCCGCGATCCGGATGGCGGCCGGCGAGGTCCGGCCGTAGGCTACGGCTTGTTGAATTTCATTGTGCACCGAGGACGGCGGCCCCTACGTGGATCTGTCCGCCGTCAGCACCCATGGGACGGGCACTGTCACGGCAACTCGCCCTGGCAGGTAGCAGCGTCGGAAGTCGGCATCAGGCCGCCGCGAGGTCGCGCCAGTCGGCGAGGGCCTTGGCGCGGACATTCTTCAGCGTCGGTCGGGAGATCAGATGGCGTTGGACGCTGAAATGGTTGGTGATGGCGGCGTGGATCGAGAAAAAGCGCTGTGCCGATCCTGGCGAGTTGAAACGGAGCTGCGGCCTCTCCCGGCGTCGGGTCGGTTGATGCGGGACCTCCGCCCGGTTGTTGGAGCGCCCGCAGGTGACGTGCCGATCGGCCAGACCGAGGTCGCGCAAGGCGGCGCCGTACGACCGAAGCCGGTCCGTCACCATCGCATCGGGAACATAGCCTCGCCGATTCAGGAGTTTGCGCAGTAATTTCAGCGCTGCCTTTCGATCCCGCTTCGATTGGACCAGGAACCATGACGTCGAGCACTTCGCCTTCGTCGTCCAAGGCGCGCCACAGATAGACGGTCTTGCCGCCGATCTTGAGAAAGGCCTCGTCCAGATGCCAGCGATCCGATGGCCGCGCTCGGCGCCTTCGAAGCCGGTCGCCGTAGCCGGACTCGACCGGCTCTCTGGTACGACTATCTCTGGACCCACGAAGCCGCCGCCGGTCGGGAGCAGGGCAAGGACCGGCCTGCCTGCCTTGTCGCGGCAACCGACAGCGCTGCGCGGCCGCGCTACGTCGTGCTGCTGCCGATCACGCACCGAGCGCCAACAGGGGCCACCGTGGGGATCGAGATTCCGGCGCGGGCGAAGCATGCGATCGGGCTTGACGACGCTTCGAGCTGGGTGATCGTCTCGGAGGACAATGTCGACGAATGGCCGAACGGCGGGCTTTCGCCGGTTCCGGGCCAAGGGGACGCCTTCGCCTACGGGTTCCTGCCGCCGGGTCTGTTCGCGAGAGTGAAGGCGACGAGCCTCGAGGCCCGCAAAACGGAGCTGACGGGGCTGCTCACCGAAGCACCGCAAGACGTGCCGGACGTTCTGCCGACGGCGTCGAAGGTCTACGCGCGGAAGGTGGCG
>JBGALW010000147.1:0-9789 GCA_044223585.1 Amaricoccus sp. | reverse complement strand
GCGCGCCCATTCCTCGAGGATCCGCAGCGACCAGAGCGGCACGAACCCACCTGCCGCCGCGACGCCGAGCAGCGTCCGGCGCAGCGCCGTCGGGAACAGCACGCAGGCGTCGAGCAGAACCCGCTCGCCGGTCATGAGAGCCGCAGGAAGATCGCCTTCAGGTATTGCGTCTCGGCCAGCGCCGGCAGCACCGGATGGTCCGGCCCGGCGCCTCCGACATGCAGGATCTGCGCGTCGCGCCCCGCCCGGCGGATGCCGGACAGGCTCGCGGCACGGAACCGCTCCAGATCCGCGGCATGGCTGCAGGAGCAGAGCCCGAGGAACCCGCCCGGCTCCACCAGCGCCGCCCCCTGCCGCGCCACCTTCTCGTAGGCGCGCAGCCCCGCCTCGAGCGCGGCCTTGTTCGGGGCGAAGGCCGGCGGGTCGCAGACGACGAGACCGAAGGTCCGCCCGCTCCGGGCCAGCGACTCCATGGCGGTGAAGGCGTCACCGCGGTGCGTCTCCAGCCGCTCGGCGACCCCCCCGGCCTCCGCGCCGCGGACGGCGAGGGCGAGCGCGGGTGCCGAGCCGTCGACGGCGAGCGCATGCTCCGCTCCCGCGGCCAGAGCGGCGAGGGCGAAGCCGCCGACATGGGCAAAGACGTCGAGCACCTGCCGTCCGCGCCCGAGACGCGCGGCAAAGGCATGGTTGGGCCGCTGGTCATAGAAGAGCCCGGTCTTTTGTCCCTCCGCCAGATCGGCGAAGTAGGTGGCGCCGTTCATCGGCACCGCGACCGGCCCCTCCAGCGCGCCGGTCAGGACCGCGGAGGCGTCGTCGAGCCCTTCCAGCCCGCGGGCCCGGCCGCCGGCATTCTTCACGACGGTGTTCACCCCGGTCTCGGCCCGAAGCGCCGCCACCAGCGCCGGAAGCCGCGCATCCGCCCAGGCGGCATTTGGCTGCACCACCGCGGCGTCGCCGAAACGGTCGATCACGACGCCGGGCAGGCCGTCCGCCTCGGCGTGCACCAGCCGGTAGAAAGGCGCGTCATGGAGAACCGTCCGGAGCGCCAGCGCCCGGCGGATCCGCGCGGCGAACCACGCCTCGTCGATCCCGGCCGCCGGGTCCGGGTCGAGCAGCCGGATCGCGATCTTCGAGGCGCCGTTGAAGGCCGCCGTCGCCAGCGGCCGCCGCTCGGCGTCCTCCAGCGTCACGACGCGGCCCGCCTCGATCGCCCGCGTCCGCCGGTCGAGCACCAGATCGTCGGCATAGACCCACGGCACGCCGCCCCACCGCCGCTTGCCCGGCCGCAGCCGCACCACCGGCCGGCCTTCCGCCTCCTGCATTGCGCCTCCTCCCGGCCTCCGCTCTGCGCGCCTCATGCCCCGGCGGTGGACCGGTGTCCACTCCCGGGGGCATGGGACTCGGCCGCGCAATTCCGCGATGGACGCCGCCGGCGGCCCGCGCCACACTCCCCCGATCCCAGCCATAGCCGAAGCGAGGTATTCCGATGACCCGCATGGACACCATCGACCCCATTGACGCCCTTCGCGCGACCGCCAGCCGTCCGTTCACCGAGGCGATGGCGATGCCGCCCGCGGTCTACACCTCCGAGGCCGTGACGAGGGCCGAAATGGAGCGGATCTTCGCCCGCGACTGGGTCTGTGTCGGCCGGGCCGAGGCGCTGAAGGAGGCCGGGGACTATCTGACCTATGAGCTCGCCGGGCAGCCGATCCTCGTCGTACGGGACAAGTCCGGCGCGATCCGGGCGATGTCGAACGTCTGCCTGCACCGGATGTCCACGCTGCTCACCGGGTCCGGCCGGGCCCGGCTGATCGTCTGCCCGTACCACGCCTGGACCTACGAGCTGGACGGCCGGCTGCGCGGGGCGGCCTACATGAACCGCAACGACAGCTTCCGCCGGGAGGAGCTGTGCCTGCCGCAGATCCGCAGCGAGATCTGGCTCGGCTGGATCTTCGTCACCCTGAACCCGGACGCGGCGCCCGTGGCGGAGACGCTGGCCGGGCTCGCCGCAGACATCGCGCCGTTCGGAATGGAGAGCTATACCGAGCTCTTCCACGAGACGCATGTCTGGGACACCAACTGGAAGGTGCTCGCCGAGAATTTCATGGAGAGCTATCACCTGCCCGCCTGCCACGCGGCGACGATCGGCGGGGTTTCCTCGATTGCCGACGCCGAGATGCCGGAGGGGGCGCCGGCCTACAACATCCACTTCATCACCAAGGACCCGTCCTTCACCCTGTCGGTCGCCCACCGGGACAACAGGACGCTTGAGGGCGAATGGCGCCTCAAGACCGCCGTCTTCGCGATCTACCCCTCGCTGATGGTCACCCTGACCCCCGGCTATTTCTGGTATCTGTCGCTGCACCCGAAGGGACCGGGGCAGGTGCACATCACCTTCGGCGGCGGCCTGTCGCCGGACTTCCTGGCCGACCCCGAGCACGAGGCGCACATGGCCGCGACCAAGGCGCTGCTCGACGAGGTGAACGAGGAGGACCGGGGCTGCACCGAGCGGGTGTTCCGCGGCGTGTCCTCGCCGCTCGCCGCGCCCGGGCCGATGAGCCACCTCGAGCGCCCGCTCTACGACTTCAGCCGCTACCTCGCCGACCGGCTGGCGGGCTGACGTCAGACGCAGCTGCCGTCGGAGGTGAACATCGCGCGCAGGTCGACTGAGGAGCGCTTGCCGATGTGACGCCGCGAACGGGTGAGGAACGCGTCCATCGAGGCGCGACCCGCCTCCTTCAGCTGCAGCAGCAGGGTGCGGCTGATCGTCATCTTGGTGACGAGCCCGAGCTGGTTCATCAGGCCGTCGTCGCTGACCGAATGCACGTTGTTGTGCTTCATGACGCCCGGCGCCACGTCGCCGCGTGCGATCAGCCGGTTGACGAAGTCGATGCTGCGCAGCTCGGACAGCAGGTTGGCGTTGAAGCTGACCTCGTTCAGCCGCGTCTCGATCTCGGACGCCGTGGTCGGCAGCTGGTCGCGGTAGAGCGGGTTGATGTGCACGATGACGAGGTCGGGGGTCCTGGTGTGGTAGTGCAGCGGATAGAGGGCTGGATTGCCGGTATAGCCGCCGTCCCAGTAGGCCTCGCGGCGGCCGGTCTTGGGGTCGTCGATCTGGATCGCCTGGTAGAGCGTCGGCAGGCAGGCCGAGGCGAGGATCGCGTCGGGGGTGATCTCGCGCCCCTGGAAGATCCGCGGCTTGCCGTCGCGCACGTTCGTGGCGTTGATGAAGAGCTTCGGTCCGCGGTCCGAGCCGAGCGCGTCGGTGTCGATCAGCGCCTCGACCACGCGGCGCAGCGGGTGATAGTTGACCGGGTTGAACTGGTACGGCGAGAGGACCCGCGTCACCGCGTCCGTGGCGATCACCGTGGGGCTGAACTCCAGCATCCGCGCGGTGAAGGCGGGCGAGGGCGAGACGGCGCGCAGCCATTCCATCGTCGCCTCGCCGAGCGCGCCCTCCAGGCCCGCAAGGCTCAACCAAAAATTGTCAAGCTGGTCACGGGCCCCGGCATTTCCGTCGAGGAGCCAGCCGTGCTTGAACGCCGCGGCGTTCATCGCGCCAGCGGACGTCGCGGAGATGCCCTCGATCTCGATGTCGTCCTCTTCGAGCAAACGGTCGAGAACGCCCCAGGTATAGGCGCCATGGGCGCCCCCGCCCTGCAACGCAAGGTTGATGACCAGCTTCGGCACGCGGAGGCTCCTGCGGTTGAACGGCGCCGAGCATAGAGGTGGGGGCGAGGATCGCAACCGGGGGTCGGTGCGGCGCGGGCGCAGGCGGTGCTCCGGGCTGCGGCCCAAAAAAAGACGCCCTCACGAGGAGGGCGTCAAGTCGTTGAGGCAGGTTTCATACAGGCAAGAAACCTATCGAGCAGTGGAACCCTTATACAAAATCAACATCCTATCGCCAAGCCAAAAATCTTGATGCGGGTGCCGGGAAGGCTGGTTTAGGGTCGGCGTGGTTAATCGCTCGCGGGGTTGTGACCGATATGACACGCTTTCCGGGAGTGGCTGCGGCTTTACTCGCCTTGGTTGTTTCTTTTCCCGTTATGGCTGTGTGTGCGCCGCGACATGGCATTGCTATGTATGGCGAGCCTGCGCTTCCACCGGATTTTGTGGCGCTGCCCTATGCCAATCCCGAGGCGCCGAAGGGCGGGACCATCGTTTTCGGCGAGCTCGGCGGATTTGACTCGCTGAACCCATACATCCTGAAGGGGAGGGCGCCGGCGGCGATCCAGACGCTGGTCTTCGAACCGCTGATGGCCCGCAACTGGAACGAGCCGTTTGGCCTCTACGGGTTGCTCGCCGAATCGATCGAAACCGGCCCGGATCGCGCGTGGGTGGAGTTCACGCTGCGCCCCGAGGCCGCCTTCTCGGACGGCAGTCCGGTGACCGTCGAGGACGTCATCTGGTCGATGGAGACGCTTGCCCGCGACGGGCTGCCACGATACCGCAACGCCTGGGACAAGGTCGCGAAAGTGACGCAGACCGGCCCCCGTTCCGTGCGGTTCGATTTCTCCGAGCCGGACGCCGAACTGCCGCTCATCATCGGATTGCGACCAATCCTGAAGAAGGCGGACTGGGACGGGCTGGATTTCGCGGCAAGCAGCCTGCGGGTGCCGGTCGGGTCCGGGCCGTATGTGGTCGGCAGTTTCGAGCCCGGCCGCTCGATCAACCTGCAGCGCAATCCGGACTACTGGGGCAAGGACCTCCCGATCAATCGCGGGGTGAACAACTTCGATACGGTGCGCGTGGAGTACTATGTCGATTCCGGCGCGCTGTTCCAGGCCTTCACCGGCGGGGCGCTGTCGGTGTTCCGCGAGACGAGCCCGACGCGCTGGGCGACCGAGTACGGCTTTCCGGCAGCGAAGTCCGGGGCGGTGGTGAAGGAGGAGATCCCGCATGGCCGGCCGTCGGGCATGGAGGGCTTCGTCTTCAACACGCGGCGGCCGGTCTTTCAGGACTGGCGGGTGCGCGACGCCCTGCTGCACGCCTTCAACTTCGAATTCGTCAACCAGACGCTGAACGGCGGGGCGTTTCCGCGGCGGGCGAGCTATTTCGCCAACTCCGGCCTCGGGATGGGCAGCGGCCCGGCCGAGGGGCGGGTGAAGGCGCTGCTGGAGCCCTTCACGGCGGACCTCGTGCCCGGCGCGCTCGACGCCTACGCGCTTCCCGTCTCGGACGGATCGCCGCGCAACCGGGCGAACATGCGGGTGGCCAAGGCGCAGCTGGAGGCCGCCGGCTGGACTGTGCGGGACGGCGTGCTGCGCGACGCGGCCGGGGCGCCCTTCACCTTCGAGATCCTGCTGCAGGCCGGGCAGTACGAGGGGGTGACGAACATCTTCGTCGACGCGCTGCGTCAGCTCGGGATCGATGTGCGGGTGACGCTGGTCGACGCGGCGCAGTTCAACGCGCGCAAGTCCGACTATGACTATGACATGATCGTCAACACCTGGAACATGTCGCTGTCGCCGGGCAACGAGCAGACGCTCTACTGGGGCTCGGCCGGCGTGAGCCAGCCTGGGACGCGCAACTACATGGGCGTCGCCAGCCCGGCTGTGGAGGCGATGATCGCGGACATGCTGGCGACCCGCGACCCGGCGGAGTTCCAGGCGGCGGTGCAGGCGCTCGACCGGGTGCTGACCACCGGGCGCTACGTGATCCCCTTCTGGTTCGCCGACGTGAGCCTCGTCGCGCACAAGGCCGATCTTAGGCACCCGGAGGCGCTGCCGGTCTATGGCGACTGGATCGGCTGGCTGCCGGAGGTGTGGTGGCAGGCGAAGTAGGGTCCGGCTGGCCTTCCGGCGCCGGCGGTTGCGCCGGCTTTGCCGTCATCTCGATAGGGCGTCGGCGCGCCTGCCTGGGCTGGCGCAAAGCGCCTGCCAGGGGGGCAGGCAGGCGCCGCCGATGCTGGCGCACCGGCGGGGCCGTTGTGATCGGATGCCCGACGCCGCTCAGGCCGGTGTCCCTGCCGAAAGCGTCGCCCGAAGCCACGCGTCGAGCCGTGGGAGGCCGCCGGGACGCCAGCCCAGCAGGCGCAGGCGGCAGGTCGCCATGCGGCCGGGCGGCGGGCCGTCGGCGCGCGCAGGCGGAGGGTGGGGGCAGCCGGTGATTGCCTGCACGCGGGCGAGCAGGTCGTGCCGGTCGAGCATGAGGTCGGAGGCGTTGAAGGCGCCGGTTTCCGGACGCCGCAGGAGCAGCAGCAGCGCGGCTGCGAGGTCGTCGCCGTGGATCTCGGTGGCGACGCGCGGGGCGACGGTCTCGCCGGCACGGTAGGCGGCAAGGAGCGTGTCCCACTTGTCGCCGCCATAGATGCCGGTGGCGCGCACCGACGCGCCGCGGGCGCCGAGCGCCTCCTCGGCGCGCAGCTTGACCTCGCCATAGAGCGAGTCGGGCTCGGGCCGGTCGGTCTCGCGCAGGATCTCGCCGCGCCGGCCGTCGCCGTAGACGGCGCGGGAGGAGAGGAACAGGATGCGCGCGTCGCCGGCGGCGTCGAACAGGCGCAGCGTGCCGTCGAGGTTCAGGCGGCGGAAGGTCGCCGGGTCGTCGCCCTCGCCGCCGCGGTAGCGGCCGGGCGCGTGGGCGAGGGCGAGGTGGACAAGGGCGTCGGCGCGCGGCAGCGGCGCCGGATCGCCGAGGGTCCAGCGAAGGTCGCCGGACCGGCCGAGGGTGGTGACGCGGTGACCGGCGCGGATCAGGGCCGGGAGTACGAAACGCCCGACGGTGCCGGTGGCGCCGGAGACAAGGACATGCATCAGCGGCGGCCGCAGGCGCGGCGGGGCGCGCACGCG
Organism: Amaricoccus sp.; assembly: GCA_044223585.1. Lineage (GTDB taxonomy): Bacteria > Pseudomonadota > Alphaproteobacteria > Rhodobacterales > Rhodobacteraceae > Amaricoccus. The sequence continues at coordinate 3,001 of JBGALW010000147.1, read as the reverse complement.
CCGTCGCAGGCGTCTCCGGCAGGAACAGGGTCAGGCAGCATCTTGGGGATCCGGCAACTCGGGCAGGGCGGTATCGTTGTGGAACGCCTGCCAGAGCGCGATCAGCGGGGCGAGGCGGTCGGCCTTCGGGTGCGGCGACTGCCAGGGCTTTTCGTACTGGAAGTGGATGACGCGCGCGAGGGTCCAGTCCCAGAGCTCGGGGAGGTTGAACCAGACATATTGCAGCAGGTTGTCGTAGACCGGCAGGCCCTGCCAGTCGGGGAAGAAGGCCTCGAGGAAGGTCTGGTCGGTGCGCTTCCAGAAGGCGCCGGGAGTGTCGAGGCGGGCGATCATGCGCGCGAAGGTGTCGTGCGACGGGCGCGCGGTGAAGACGCCGGAGTTCAGGCGGCGGAAGTCCGCGACCGACTCGTAGACATTCGGGGCGGCGGAAAACTCCGGGTAGTCGAACAGCCGGTCGATGGACCTCAGGACGATGGTGTCGGCGTCGAGGAACACGACGCGCTGATAGGGCAGCTGCCACAGGCGCAGCTTGGCGAAGTTGTCGAGCGGGGTGTGGAAGGCCGGCTTCTCGCCCTTGGTGAAGGGGGCGCGTTCGTGCTGGGCGCGGCGGGAATGGGCTTCGTTTAAGGTGTCGGACGTCGGCAGGAGGTCACAGGCCGCAAGCCGGGCGCCCCTGGCCCGGAGCGGCGCGAGCGCCCCGGCCTCGACGCCGCCGGTGTGCAGGACGACGACGTCCGCCGTGGTCCCGGTGCGCGTCAGCGAGTTGACGAGCGCAATCGCGCCGGGCAGGTATTCGGCGTTGGTGACGAGCGTGACATAGGCGCGCGGGTCCGACGGCGCGCGGTCGAGGGCAGGCGTGTCGGGCATGCGGGATCAGTCAGGCCAGAGGGCCGCGAGGGAGAAGGCGATCGCGTCGAACGGTGCGACGCGGACCTCCTCGTCGTCCTTCAGCGCGGCGGTGAGGGTCCAGGCGCCATCGCGCAGGGCGAAAGCCTCAAGCGTGCGGTCGCCCGGATCGATGAACCACAGGTGCGGGACGCCCGCGCGGGCGTAGAGCCGGCGCTTGTCGGTCAGGTCGATGCGCCGGGTGCCGGGACTCGGGACCTCGCACACCCAGTCGGGGGCGAGATCGAAGAAGGCGGTGTCCGGGAGGACCGGCATCCGCTCCCGCCGCCAGCCCCCAAGGTCAGGCACGAGGACGTTGCTCTCGAGGTGTAGCTCCGGCTCGTCGAGGATCCACCAGCCGCCGGGACCGCCCTGTGACTTCCCGAACGGAGCAACCAGTTCGCCGCCGAGGTACGAACTGGCGAGAGCGTGCCGCGGCGCCGGCCGCGGATGCAGGTGAAGCGCACCTTCGATGAGCTCGGCGACCATCGTCTCCGGCGCGTCGAGGACGTCCTGATAGGTCGCCGGGCGGCGGACGGAGGGCGCGTGCTGGTTCATGCGCGAAGCATACCGCGGAGTCCGGGCCTTGTCAGGCCGTCCGCAGGCCGCGCTGCTCGGGGTCGCGCTCGACGATCCGGGCAATCTCCTTCGTCCAGGCCGAGACGCAGGGGATGCGGGTGCGGTCGACGCGGTAGGCGAACTTCTTCGCGACGTCGACGACTTCGGTGAGCAGGCCGGCGCGCAGCGTGATCGGGTCGAGGCCGAGGGTGCGGAACTGGTCGTTCCGGACCACGAGGTCGTTCTCGGCGGCTTCCTTGCGCGGGTTCGGCAGCCAGGCGATCTGGGCGCCGGTCAGCTCGGCGATCAGGGTCGCGAGGTCGCGGACACGGTGCGTCTCGGTCATCTGGTTGAAGATCTTCACCCGGTCGCCGCGCTTCGGCGCGTCCTGCAGCGCAAGCTCGATGCAGCGCACCGAGTCCTGGATGTGGATGAAGGCCCGCGTCTGGCCGCCGGAGCCGTGCACGGTCAGCGGATAGCCGATCGCCGCCTGGATCAGGAAGCGGTTGAGGACGGTGCCATAGTCGCCGTCATAGTCGAAGCGGTTGATGAGCTGGACGTGGCGGCGGGTCTGCTCGGTGTGGGTGCCCCAGACGATGCCCTGGTGCAGGTCGGTGATCCGGAGGCCGTCGTTCTGGGCGTAGTACTGGAACAGGATCTGATCGAGGCTCTTGGTCATGTGGTAGACCGAGCCCGGACGGGTCGGGTAAAGGATCTCCTGCTCCGCCTTGCGCCCGTCCAGGGTCTCGACGTCGACGGTGAGATAGCCCTCGGGGATCGCGGCGCCGACGCTGGAATAGCCGTAGACCCCCATGGTCCCGAGGTGGACGAGATGGGCGTCGAGGTCGGTCTCGACGAGCGCGGACAGCAGGTTGTGGGTGCCGGAGACGTTGTTGTTGACGGTGTAGACCTTGTGGCGGTCGGTCTTCATCGAATAGGGGGCGGCGCGCTGCTCGGCGAAGTGGATGATCGCGTCGGGCCGCACCTCGGCCAGCCACTGCTTCAGCCGCTCGTAGTCCTTGGCGAGGTCGAGCAGGTGGAAGCGGATGCGCCGACCCGTCTCCTGGTGCCAGATGCGGGTGCGCTCCTGGATCGAATCCATCGGCGTCAGCGACTGGACGCCAAGCTCGGTGTCGATCCAGCGCCGCGAGAGGTTGTCGACGATGTGGACCTCGTGCCCCGCGTCCGACAGGTGCAGGGCCGTCGGCCAGCCACAGAAACCGTCTCCGCCCAGAACCGCGATCTTCATGGAAGAATCCCCTCTCACTGGCGAATGGTCTCGCCTTCACCCCAAGGGGTGCCGGTGGCGACGTCCCTAGCCGCAGGCTGTGACGTCACGATGACGGCACCCTCGCGGGGCGCCATGCTAGCGGGTTGGCGGGTCGGGCGCCAGTGAGGCGGCGCCCGGCAGGGTCGCCGCGGGCGTCCGGCGGGTCCGGCGGCCGGGCGGCGGGCTTGCCGGCTCGGTGACGAGGCCGGCGGAGATGATCAGCGTCGTCGCGTCCTCCAGGCTCATGTCGAGAGGCAAGATCTCCGACCGCGGCAGGAAGCGCAGGAA
>JBGALW010000146.1:0-9883 GCA_044223585.1 Amaricoccus sp. | reverse complement strand
CACCGGCTCGCCCAGAACGATTCCGCGGTCGCGCGCTCGGCGCAGGCCGCGCCCGCCGCGCCGCGGTTGACCGATCCGGCGCCTGGACCGGCGCCGGCTTCCTCCGCCTGCGCCTGCACCCCGCCGGCAGCCGGCGTGAAGCCCTGCGTGTCGGCGGCGCCAGGGGCGGCCAGTGCCACCACCTGCCCTAGCGAATAGGTGAGGTCGAACGGGTTGGCGAGCGCCGGCGGCGCCTCGGTGACCGTGGTGCGGAAGCTGGCGTCCCCCGGCGTCAGCGGCTGCACGCCCCGTGCGAACCGCTCCACGCCGACGCCCGGCGCCGCGGGAACCACCGGCGGCGCGGGCGGTGCCGTCACGGTGAGGGTCCCGGGCGCCCAGGCGATGCGGTAATTGCCGCTGGAAAGCCCCGATGGCGTGATCGCGTAGCGTCCGGCCGGACTGGCCGGACCCGCCGCGGTCGCGAAGCTCAGCCGCCCGCCGAGCGCGCCGGCGTCCTGGCCGAGCACGAACCCGTCGAACCGCGCGGAGAACGCGGGGTTCGGTGCGCCCGCCGCGCGTACGGCGTCGAGCGCGGTGACGGTCAGCGCCGCCGGATCGACGGTCAGCGTCCCGGCGCGATAGCGGATCGCGTAGTTGCCGCTGGTGAGCCCCGCCGCGGTGATCGCATAGCGCCCGGCGTCGGAGGTCCGCCCGGCGCCGGTGGCCAGCCGCAGCCTGCCCCCGAGCACGCCGGCGTCCTGCCCCAGCACGAAGCCGTCGATCCGGGCGGCAAGCTCCGGGTTCGCCGCACCATAGGTGCGCGCCGCATCGAGCGCGGTGACGGTCAGCGCCGCCGGGTCCACGGTCAGCGTGCCTTCGCGGTAGGTGATCGCGTAGTTCCCGCTGGAGAGCCCGGAAGCGGCGATCGCATGGATCCCGGCGTCGGCATCGCGGCCGGCGTCGGTCGCGAGCGTCAGCCGGCCGTCCAGCGCGCCTGCGTCCTCGCCCAGTACGAAGCCGTCATAGCGGGCGGCGAAGGCGGGGTTCGCCGCGCCATAGGTCCGGGCAGCGTCGAGGGCTGTGACGGTCAGCGGCGCCTGGTCGACGGTGAGTGTGCCGGCGGCAAAGCGGATGTCGTAGTTCGCCGAGGAAAGGCCGGTCGGGGTCAGCGCGTAGCGACCGACCGGGCTGCCACGCCCCGGCGCGTCGAAGTCGAGCGTGCCGGAGAGGGCGCCCGGCCCTTCGCCGAGGACGAAGCCCTCGTAGCTGGCGGAGAAGGCCGGATTGGACGCGCCGTAGGTCCGGGCGGCGTCCGCCGCGCTGACGGTCAGCAGCGCGGGGTCGACCGTCAGGCTGCCGTCCACCAGCGCCAGCGCATAGCCCTGCGCCGAGGCGGCCGCGAGCACACGGGTGGCGTACCGCCCCGCGGGCGCGTCCGCTGGCACCCCGGCGCTCGCCACGGTGGGCAGCCCGTCGAGCGCGGTGGCGAGGTCGTCTCCGACGCGGAGGCCGCTGGCGGTATAGCCGGGGTCCGCCGCCGTGCCGTAGGTCTTGGCGAGGCTGTCCGCAGTCAGCGTCAGGGTCGGCTGCTCGGCATAGATGATCCGGTTGCCGGCAAAGCCGATCGTCTCCGGCGGGGCGTCCGCGAAGCTGCGGTTGTAGAGGTCGAAGCCGTGGCTGCCCGGCTCGGTGCCGGCCAGCCCGTCGAAGCGGTCGAGGTAGACGAGCCAGCGCTCGCCGCGCAGCACACCCGCGCCCGCCTCGTTGACGAGGCTGCGGCCCGCGGCCACCACCACCGCGTCGCCGCCGCCGGTGCCGCCGAGCCGCGCCGCCGCGCCGAGCCGCACCCCGGCGGCGGACGCGAGCGTCACCTGCCGGGCGCTCACCGGTGCTTCGATCGCGATCATGCCGTTGCCCCCGGTCGAGACGGCGAAGGGCTGGCTGGAGGTGTACCATGAGGCCGAACCGCCGGGCGCGCGTACGGCGAAGGTGAAGTCCGCGCCGTCCGCGAGGCTGAAGACCGGCGCCACCGGCGCGTCGATCGCGCCGGTGACCAGCACCGGCCCGCCGTCGCCGGCGCCGGTGCCGGACGCGACCGGGCCGTTCCAGTACTGGAAGGGCGCCTGCAGCGTCAGGGGCGCGCCGCCGAGCGCCCGGACCCGGCCCTCGGCGGTGGTGCCGGTGACGGCAATGTAGCGTGTCGCCTCGAGCGTCAGCGATCCGCCGGGGCCGGCGAGGATCTCCGCCGTGCTGGTCGGGCCGGCGCCGCCGCGCACGGTGATCGCCGGGGCCGCGAGGGTCACGGCGCTGGCGCTGTCCGCCGCGCCGATCCCGGTCGTGCCGCCATCGTCGTCGGCACCCCAGATGTGGATCTCGTCGCCGGCACGGAGGCTCAGGGCCCCGGTGGCCGCGCCGACCCGGATCGGCCCGGTCTCGCCGCCGAGCCGGCCTATCTGCAGCTTTCCCGCCGTCGCCTCCAGCGTCAGGGCGCCGCGCTCGGTCGTCAGCAGCTGGCCGGGGGACGAGGAGTGGCGGGCGACGTGCAGGTATCCCTGTACCGCGGTCAGCCGCACCGACGAGACGCCGCCGGCGCGGAGGTCGGCGTCGAGCCGCAGGTTGCGGGTGGCGCGCACGGTGACGTCGCCGGCCGCGGTGCTGATGGCGGCGTTGATCGTGACGTCCCGATCGGCGCGCAGGGTGAGATCGCCGGTGCCGGTCCAGCTGATCGGCGCGGCGACGGTGATGTCGCCCGCCATCGTCGAGGCGGCCTGGGCCGTCGAGATCGTCACGTCGCTGCCGGCGTCGAGCGCATTCTGGATCGCCACCCGGCTGATGGTGAGCGGCGTCGTGCCGGACGGCACGGTTCCGGGCGCGGCCCCGGAGGCGCCGATGATGATGTCGCGCGGGTCGATCAGCCACTCGCCTGACCCAACGGAAATCGCGGCGCTGCGGCTGACGCCCACCGCGCCGCCCGCCGAGGTCTCGACGAAGCCGCCCGCGGCGTCGACGGTACCGGCGACGCGGGTCGTCCCGCGCGCCATTGCCGTGACGCTGCCGGCCTCGGCCGAGACGCGGGCGTTGCGGGTGATCGCGATGTCGCGGCCGGTGATCGCGACCGTGCCCTTTGCGGCGTCGAGCCATCCGGTGACGGCGATGCCGGCTTTGCCGCGGCCAGCGATCTCGATCCGCTGCCCGCGGATCACCCCGCCGGTGTTGACCGCAGCCTCCACCGCCTCGGCCGCAGCGCCCGCGCTGATGAGTACGCGGCCGTCGCCGACGTCGATTGTGCCGCGGGTGCCGGCGCTGCCCGGCCCGCCGACGGCAATCTTGACGAGCCCGTCGCCGGTCAGGTCGAGCGTGGCGCGCCGTCCGCCGGCCAGCGCGACCATGCCGCTTCGGGCGACGATGCTGCCGGCGTTCGCGACGTCCTGGCCGACCAGCGCCGCGAGGCCCGCCTCGCCGACCGTCACCGTCCCGCGGTTCACCACCCGCGCGCCGGCACGCTCGCCGCCGCCGAGCACCAGCCGGCCCTTGCGCATGAAGGCGCCGGCCGCTGCCTGCGGCGCCGTCGCGACGAGCCCGCCGACATCGACCTTCGCGCCGCCGGTGAAGAGCACGCCCGCGCCGTTCTGGATCACGACGGTTCCCGGCGCGCGGACCGCGCCGGCAATGACGCTGGGGGTCGCAGACTGGACGCGGTTGAGCGTCGCGGCGCGGGCGTCCGGCTGGTCGAAGACGACGGTATGGTCGCGGCCGACGTCGAAGCCCTGCCAGTCGATCACCGCGCGCCGGCTCTGCTGGCGGATCGTCGTCCGGGCCGCGGTCGCCGCTATGGTCGCGCTGCCCCGGATCACCGTGCCGCCGGTCGGCCCGTCGGCCAGCGCCGGCGCGGCGAGGGCCGCTGCCGAGACGCCGGCAAGGATCAGGGCGGTGCGCGGGGCTCTCGTCATGAAGATACCGGATACAATCAATTCAACTTAAGATTGAATATACGAAACCGCCCCCGAAAAGCAACGAAGAAGCGGCTTCCTGACCCCGCGCGGCAAGACTTCGTTAGGCATCAGGCGTTTGCCCGGCTTTGCCGTCAGGGCTTGGTAAGACCCGCGGGCTAGCGTTTTCCGGAAGGGCCACGGGGGGTCGTGGCGGGGTGGGGACAGCATCATGCGATTCCGAGGGGGAGCCCGCGGCGTCGGCCGCTGGCCGATGCGCTGGCTTGCGATGCCGCTGAGGCTGGGACTGATTGCCGTCGCCTGCGTCGGGCTGGCGCGGGCGGACGCGACGCGGCGGCCGCTCGACTATCACGCGGTGGTGGAAAACGGGCCGCTGATCGGCTCGACCTTCTCGCTGGAGGAGGGAGTCGCGGTGACGAACCGCCACGTCGTCGCGGGGCTCGTTCCCGGCGCCTACGTGCGGTTGACCGCCTCCGGGGGGACGCATGCCGTCGCCTTCGGGCGGCTGCTCGCAGTCAGCCGCCGGATGGACATGGCCCTTCTCGCCGTGCCGCGCGGCTTCCTGCCGCCGGTGCCGTCCGGCGCCGTGCGCCCCTCGGCCGGCCTCCAGGTGGTGGCCGCGGGGGTCGATGCGGCAAGCGGGGGCGTGGACGGCACGCGCAGCGAGGTTGCGGGCAGCATCGAGGAGCCGCGGCGGACGATCCAGGCCTTTGGCCCCGGCCTCGTTGCCGGCCTGCCCGGGGCGCGCCCCGGCTTCTCCGGCGGGCCGCTCCTCGACAGCCGCGGCCGGCTGGTCGGCATGGTGACCGCACTCCGGCCCGGACCCGGCGGCGCGCCGCGCGCGGCGTCCGGCGACAGCGCCCTGCCGCACGAGACGACGGAGGCCTTCGCGCTTGCAGCGCCCGAAATCCGGGCAGAGGCCCGGCGCCTGCTCAAGCGGTAACCCTGAAACCCGCAAGACCGCATGGACGTCGCCGCCACAATGCGCTTTAGTCGGCGCGAGAAGCGCTGCGGAAGGCTGATCCGTTCCGTGGCGCGGCAGCGGAGCAGGGGGTGAGGTGACGACAAGCGCGACGGCAGATCCGGCGATCGCCCTTGATGTCAAGGCGATCTGCAAGACGTTCGGCCAGCATGCCGTCCTGAAAGGCATCTCGCTCACGGCCCGCGACCATGATGTCGTCGCGATCCTCGGCTCCTCCGGCTCCGGCAAGTCCACCTTCCTGCGGTGCATCAACCTGCTGGAGACGCCGGACAGCGGCGAGGTGCGGGTGAAGGGCGAGCTGATCCGCATGGCGACCCGCCGGGGCCTTCCGGCGCCGGCAGACATGAAGCAGGTCGACCGTATCCGGGCGAAGCTCGCCATGGTGTTCCAGCAGTTCAATCTGTGGCAGCACATGACGGTGCTGGAGAACGTCACGGCCGCGCAGGTCCACGTCCTCGGCCGCAGCAAGGCCGACGCCGTGGCCAAGGGTGAGGCGATGCTCGCCAAGGTCGGCGTCGCCGACAAGCGCCACCACTATCCGGGCCAGCTCTCCGGCGGCCAGCAGCAGCGGGTGGCGATCGCCCGCGCGCTCGCCATGGATCCGGAGGTCATGCTGTTCGACGAGCCCACCTCCGCGGAGGGCGACCCGCGCGAGACGATGGCGAACCCGAAGTCCGAACGCTTCCGGCAGTTCCTCTCCGGAAGCCTGAAATAAGACAGGGAGAACAAGAGGATGATGACGATCACGCGCCGCATGACGCTTAGTCTCGGACTGGCTCTCGGGGTTGCGCTGGCGTTCCCCGCCGCGGCGCAGGACAAGATCCGCATCGGGACCGAAGCCGCCTACAAGCCCTTCGCCTGGGTGCTGCCCTCGGGCGAGCTGACCGGCTTCGACATCGACATCGCCAAGGCGCTCTGCACCGAGATGGGTGCCGACTGCGAGATCATCAACCAGTCCTTCGACGGCCTGATCCCGGCGCTCAACGCCAAGAAGATCGACGCGATCATCGCGTCGATGACCATCACTCCCGACCGGCTGAAGGCGATCGACTTCGCCGGACCCTACTACAATGTCCCGGCGCTCTTCATCGCGCCGAAGGGGGCGGGGGTGGAAATCACCGAGGAAGGGCTGGACGGCAAGTATGTCGGCGTGCAGCGTGGCACGGTGATGGCGAACTACATCAAGCAGAAGTTCCCGGGCGCAAGCATCCAGCTCTATGACACCTCCGACGCCGCGAACCTCGACCTCGCGAGCGGACGGGTCGACGTGGTGTTCGCCGACTCCGTCGTGCTGCAGGACTTCCTTGCCACGAAGGAGGGAGAGGGCTTCGAGGCGGTGGGCGAGCCGGTCGTCGACCCGGACATCATCGGAACCGGCGCCGGCATCGGGCTGCGCAAGGGCGACGCCGAGCTCAAGGACAAGTTCGACGCGGCGCTGGCTGCAGTCATCGCCTCGGGCGAATACAAGACGATCAACGAGAAATACATCCCCGTCAGCATCCTGCCGTAAGCCCGACGCCCTTCATGGACAAACTGGCCGAGTACCTGCCGCTCCTCCTCCAGGGCCTGCGCATGACGCTGGTCCTGGCGATCTCGACGCTCATCGTCGGCCTGGCGCTCGGCATGGCTCTGGCGCTTGCCAAGATGTCGCCGCGCCGCTGGCTGTCGCGGCCGGTCTATGCGGTGACGAACTTCCTGCGCGGCATCCCCGAGTTCCTGATCCTGCTCGTCATCTATTTCGGTGGCGCGCAGGTTCTGGCGCCCTGGGGGCTGGAGGTCGGGCCATTCGCCGCCGGCCTCACCGCGCTCGGGATCGTGTTCGGCGCCTACGCCTCGGAAACCTTCCGCGCCGCCTTCCAGTCGGTGCCGAAGGGCCAGATCGAGGCCGGACGCGCCTACGGCTTCTCCGGCTGGCAGTGCTTCCGGCTGATCCAGCTGCCGCAGATCTGGAAGGTGGCGATCCCCGGCCTCGGCAACCTGTGGCAGGGCGCGGTCAAGGATACCGCCCTCGTCTCGATCGTCGGGCTCGACGACCTGATGCGCAAGGCGAACCAGGCGACGCAGGCGACGCGCGAGCCCTTCACCTTCTACTTCGCGGCGTCGGTCATGTTCCTTGCCATAACGCTCGTCTCGATGGCGATCATCGCCGGGCTGGAGCGCCGCGCCCGCCGCGGCGTGGTGGGGAGGTAGGCGGTGGAGGCGCTCTTTTCGATCCTGGCCGACAACTGGCGCGACTATCTGAGCGGGACGTGGCTGACCATACAGCTCGTCACCATCTCGGCGATCGCAGGGTTCCTGCTGGCGGTGCCGCTGGCGCTTGCCCGGCTTGCCGCGAACCCGCTGCTGCGCGGCGCGGCGACCAGCTATTCGCTGTTCTTCCGCGGCACGCCGCTCCTGGTGCAGATCTTCCTCATCTATTTCGGTCTCGGCCAGTTCGGGATCATCCGCTCGTCCTTCCTGTGGCCGTTCCTGCGCGAGGCCTATGTCTGCGCGCTGATCACCTTCGCGCTCAACACCGCCGCCTATTCGGCCGAGGTGATTCGCGGCGGCATCCTCGCGGTGCCGCGTGGCGAGGTGGAGGCGGCGCGGGCCTGTGGCATGTCGCTGTTCAAGACCTACCGGCTGGTGATCCTGCCGCGCGCCTTCTCGATCGTGCTGCCGGCCTACTCGAACGAAGTCATCATCCTGATGAAGGGCACCGCGCTCGCCTCGACCATCACGCTGATGGAACTGATGGGGCAGGCGCAGTTCATCGCCTCGAACACCTACCTTCCGATTCAGACGTTCGTGATCGCCGGGGTCATTTACTATCTGCTTACGCTGACGATCAGCAGCATTTTTTCGGTGCTGGAGCGCCGGTATAACCGTTACGTGGCGGTGGCGCGCTGAGTGCGATTGCAGGTCCGGGCAGGGTGCCTGCCGGACCGCGCGCAGCGGCAGGGACGTCGCCCGGGACAGAGGACTGCAATGCCGAAGACCAGCGGCAACCACACCGTCAGGGCAATGATCGAGATCCGCCAGCGCATCCTGTCCGGTGCGCTGCCGGGAGGGATGCGCCTCCACGAGGTGCCGCTGGCGGAGATGCTGGCGATCTCGCGCACCCCGGTTCGCGACGCCATGGGCCGGCTCGCCGAGGAAGGGCTGCTCGACCGGGCGCGCGGCGGTGGCTACGCGGTGCGGGCCTTCGGGCTTGGCGACGTCTTTGATGCGATCGAACTGCGCGGCGTGCTGGAGGGCACGGCGGCCCGGCTGGCGGCGGAGCGCGGGCCGGTCGCGGCGGGGATGGAGCGGATCGACGCCATTCTCGCGGCGCTGGACGCCTGCTTCCTGCCTGATGGCGACGTCGATGGCGAAAGCTATGCCGAGCAGAACGCGGCCTTTCACCACGAGATTGCCGGGCTTTCCGGCAGTGACGTGATCCGGCGCGAGGTCGAGCGTGCCGCGCGCCTGCCCTTCGCCTCGCCTTCCGCGCTGCTGCCGAAGGCAAACGACCTCGACACGTTCCGCCGCCGCCTGATGACGGCGCAGGACCAGCACCGGGCGCTGGTCGCGGCGATCGTCGCGCGCGAGGGCGCCCGGGCCGAGGCGATCGCCCGGGAACACACCCGCGCGATCCGAGATGGCCTGGAAATGACGGCCGGAGGCGACGGCCGCCCCCGGCGCCTCTCCAGCCTGACGCTGAACCTCTCCTGACGCCTCCCGGATCGTCGCTGGCCCCGCGCGCCGAATGCGGGCATCACTCCGGCATGCTCGAATCGCCGCTCGCCGCCGCCCCGCCCGCACCAGCCTTCCTCGGGGTCGAGGCGTCCGCTACCGGCCGGCGCTGGACCGGCCCGACGCCGGAGATCGACCGGCTGGGCCTTGCCATCGCGCAGACGGCGGGGGTGCCGGAACTCGTCGGCCGCCTCCTTGCCGCCCGCGGGGTCCCGCCGGAGGAGGCCGCCGCGCACCTCGCCCCGACGCTCCGCGACCTGATGCCCGACCCGTCGCGGCTCGTCGACATGGACCGGGCCGCCGCGCGGTTCCGGCAGGCGGTGACGCGGCGCGAGCGGATCGCGGTCTTCGCCGACTATGACGTCGACGGCGGCGCGTCGGCGGCGCTGATCCTGACCTGGCTGCGGCAGGTCGGGCACGCCGCCACCCTCTACATCCCCGACCGGATCGAGGAAGGCTATGGCCCGAACGTCCCGGCGATGCAGCGGCTCGGCGCGGCGCACGACCTCATCGTCTGCGTCGATTGCGGCACGCTCAGCCACGAGCCGGTGGCGGCGGCCGGCTGCGACGTGGTGATCCTCGACCACCACCTCGCCGGCGAGACGTTGCCGGGTGCCGTCGCCGTGGTGAACCCGAACCGGCAGGACGAGACGGGCGAGCTCGGCCACCTTTGCGCCGCCGCGGTGGTGTTCCTGATGCTCGCCGCCACCAACCGCCTGATGAAGCAGGCGGGCGAGGCCGGCCCGGACCTCCTCGCGATGCTCGACCTCGTGGCGCTCGCCACCGTCGCCGATGTCGCGCCGCTCGTCGGGCTCAACCGCGCGCTGGTGCGGCAGGGGCTGAAGATCATGGCCGGCGGCCGGCGGCCGGGCCTCGCCGCGCTCGCCGCATCCGCCGGTGTCAGCGGCGCGCCGACCGCCTTCTCGCTCGGCTTCGCGCTCGGGCCGCGGGTGAATGCCGGCGGGCGGATCGGCGCCGCGGACCTCGGCGCCCGGCTTCTCGCCACCGACGACCCCCACGAGGCGGCCGCCCTCGCCGAGCGGCTGGAACGGCTGAACGGCGAGCGCCGCGAGATCGAGGCCAGGGTGCTGGCCGAGGCCGAGGCGCAGGTGACCGCGCGCGGCGCCGCGGGCCCGCTCGTCTGGGCCGCCGGCGACGGCTGGCACCCCGGCGTCGTCGGGATCGTCGCCGCGCGCCTCAAGGAGACCTTCAACCGCCCGGCGCTGGTGATCGGCTTCAGCGGCGGCGAGGGCAAGGG
>JBGALW010000145.1:0-10159 GCA_044223585.1 Amaricoccus sp. | reverse complement strand
ATGTCGTAGAACGCATCGCGGCGCTCGAACACTATGGACACCACCATACCCCATCCGGTATGATCGCCCAATGCAGGAAGATCCTCGCGCCAGAGCGAACCGGGCTCGCCGCATCCCGATTGACGAAGCAAAGCTCCGGCGCTTGCTGGATGAGGCTCGCCTGTCCCACGGGGAACTGGCGGAAGCTCTAGGCATATCGTGGGCGACGCTTGCCCGGAGAATGCGCGAGCTTGGTCTCCGGTCGAAGAAGGGGCGTGGTTCTCCAATGGAGAAGAACCACTTCTGGCGCGGCGGTCGGGCGCGGGACGATGACGGCTATATCCTGTTGAAGGAGCCCGATCACCCCCATGCGAACAATAACGGCTATGTGCGAGAGCACCGCCGCGTGATGGAGGAGAAGCTCGGCCGATACCTGCTTCCGGGAGAGGTGGTTCACCACCTGAACGGGGTGAAGGATGACAATCGGCCGGAGAACCTTGATCTGTTCCGTAGCAACTCGGAGCACTTTCTCTCCGAGCATGAAGCGCCGCGTGATCCTGCCACGGGGCGGTTTCTGCCGTGGCGAGGTAGTGACCGGGACGAATCCCGTCTCCGAGAGACCGCCACCCGGACGGAGTCAGGAAGCGATGCCCCTGAGTGACGACGATCTCGCGCCCGTTGTCGAGGGTCACGCGCCAAAGCTCGGCTTCGCCCTTCAAGAAGGGCGCTGACGCTGGCATCGCCCGCAGCCCGTCCCGCGTCAGGGAGAGCACGGTGATCGGCTCGCCGCGCTCCGCGAGAGCGCGGATCGGCGCTTGCGTCCCCGCGACCGGGTCGTAGATAAGCGTCTCTCCCGCAACGCACTGGTCGCCGATGATGAACCCGGCGTTCTTCGCGATGTTGTCGAGCCCCAGCGCCAGCGCGTCCACCTGCTCGGCGGAGAAATAGGTGCCCAGCTTGCCCTTCGGATAGCCGAGTTCCTTCGCCACGAAGGAATCGACGTCGCCGTGCTTCTCGGCGACAGCGGCGAGGGCGCGGTCGACGTCCTGCGCCATGTTGACCGGCAGTAGGGTGTCGACGCTCTTCGCGCCCGAGGCCGGCTTGTACGGAACCTGGGTCTCGCCTTCGGCCGCAGGGGCCCGGCGCTCTACAGGAGCAGGGCGTTCCGCAACTCGGTCAGGTTCTCGATCTCGGACGGGCGCGGACTCACGCCCTGCATCGTCAGATTTTCGAGGTGCTGGCTCATCTCCCCGCTGTTGAACAGCAGGCTCGCCAGGTGTTCCGGCATCTCCTCGCTGTCCGCGGGGAGGTCGAGCTCCTGCATCATCTCGGACAGCGTTTCCTGCGCTTCCCGAACGGGCCGGTGCTTTCGCGCCATCGCGACCGCCTTCGACCGAAGCGCCTCGATCTGCCGGGGCTCCATCAAGTTTCTCCTCCAGGGCACCCCACGACGAATAGGTCTGCGGGAGATTGACCGCCGGGACGGGGCGGGTGCCTTCACCCCTTCCTTCTATCACGATCACGTCGATTGGCCAACCAGCGCCCTGCTTGGCGTAGAGTTCTCCGGCGACGGTGAAATGGTCCGTCACCTTGTAGTGCCGCTTGAGCCAGAGATAGAACTCGCGCTTCGCCTTGGTGTTGTAGGCGTCGCTGCGCTTCTCCGGGTCGGTGATGGTCTTGTCGAGACCGGCGATCAGGAGCACGGCGCGGCCGCCATCCTTCATGGTCTCCAGCGCATTGAAGACGATGGCGTGGTCTATCTCGTGAGTCCGGTAGCCCTCGCCGACCTCGAAGACCTTGTTCTTGCCGTCGGCGCCCTTGACCGGGCCGAATGGTGGGTTGGTGATGACGACGTCGGACGTCTGCTTCGGTCGGAAAAGAGAGGCGTCGTGCATAGTGACGCGGTCGAACCCGGCCTCCTTCAACGCCGCGGCGCGGTCCTCGTCAATCTCGTTGGCGAACACCTTATCCCGGTCGGCGCCGATCAGGAGCATCCCGTTGCCGGCCGACGGCTCGTAAACGGTCTTGCCCGGCTCGATCCCGGCCAGCCGCGAGGCGATGTAGGCGAGCGGCGCCGGCGTCGAGTAGGCCTGACGCTCGATGCTGCCGGAGGTGCGGACGCCAAGGCGCGGCTGCCGGTCATAGAGGTCGACCAGCTTGCGATAGGTCCCCACCGCACTCTGGCCCGCCTCGCGGCCGTCGCGCACGATCAGGTCCGCCGTCTCGACGACTGCGGCCTCGATCGTCTCGTCGAGCGCCTTCGCCGCAGCGGTGCCGGGCTCTACCTTTTCGCCGGTGATCTCCTCGGCGAACTTCCGGGCCTCGGCGATCGAGGCGAAGCCGGGGCCGGTGTAGAGGCGCTGGGAGAGGGCCGAGAACAGGTTGCCAGGGGTGGTGCTCTGGGTGATTTCCTTAGGCGGCTCAGACGGCTTCTCTGCCTTGGTTTCGCTCGGTTTTTCCGTGATTTCCTTGGCGGTGCCGATCTCAGCGAGCGCGGCGCGCACGTCATCGGGGCCGTCCATGCCCTCGATGCTGTGGCCGCTATCTTCGAGCATGTCGCGCGCGCCGTTGTAGAACGCGCGCAGGTAGGGCCGGATCTTCTCAGGCGTCGTCCCGAGGTCGTCGGCGATGGCCTTCGCCGCAGCGAGGAACTGTCGGGCGCCCGCCTCGACGTGGAAGACCATGAGTTCCGTGCCGATCGCAAGAATCTCCGGGTCGATGCCCGCGTTAAGCTGATCCTTGAGCTTGGCCTTCAGCTTCTCGCGGAGTTCGGCGGCGCGGTCAGCGGTGACGAGCTTGTTCTTGGAGCCGTAGACCGCGCTGGTCGTGACCGTGCCCTTGGCGGGATCCATGACGATTGCCGCGCCGACGGGCTTCCCGGTGGTCACGGCCTTGCCATCGGACGGCTTCGGACGGTTCATCTCGTCAAGTCCGGTCTGCACCGGAACGGTCAGGTCTCCCTCGCGTGCCCACCTCTTGAAGGCTTCGACCGACATGCCCGCTGGCGGCAGGTTCAGGCGGCGCGCCGGGCCGCTGCCATCAGAGAAGCCGGCATCATAGATCGCCTGTGCCTCCTCGGTGCTGCGGACCCCAATGATGGTCTTGTGCTCGTCGAGCCGCGGCGGCTCGGTGCCGGGCTCGTACTGGTCAACGACGAACGCGGTCGGGCTGTCGAGGTTCGGCCCAACATAGACGTCGAGGTGGTCTCCATCCGCCCCTTCAGTCCGGCGGATATAGCCGTAGTCGGCCGGCATCTTGACCGACCACTCCTCGCCGTCCGGCGCCTTGCCGCGGCGTGTGGCGCCCTTCGGCGTCTCGATGGTCACGTCGAGGCCGTGGACCTTGATGTGGCCCATCTGGTAGTTCCCGGCCTCCTTCTGCCCGTCAGTCGGAGCGCGGTCTACCTTGGCCGCCTCTGCCTTGATCTCAGCAGGGGTGGAGGTGGGCATCGGCCGCTTCTCGAGGTGCTCCTCGATCGCCGCGTCCATGGTGGCGAGTTCCGCCGGCGTCGAGACCGAATCGCCCTCCGGCCCCCAGGAGTTTCCGAACAGGTACTCGTTGACCATGTCGGCGGTCGCGCGAGGGAAATTGCGCGGATCGAGACTCTCGTACGAGACTCACGTACTCGAGCTGCTGCTGCATGTGGCGGTCGCCGCGCGCCTCGGCTTCCTTCCGCACCTCGTCGATCAGCCATTCCCGCTGCCGGGTGATCGACAGGCGCGTCTTGCGATTGTTCTCGGTCGAGAAGGACGGCGCCGGCGCCAACTCGCGGCCGGACGTGCTCTTGAGGATCGAGCCCTCGGGAACATACCAGTTCCCGAAGTCGTCGTTCATCTGGGTGACGATCGCGGCCGGCGGAGCCTTCTTCGCCTTTTTCTCACGCCGGGCGCGCGGGCTGTCGGGCTTCGGCGTCTTCGCGGCAGTGGACGGATCCTCGGCATAATCGCCGATCTTCCGCCGTCGGCGCTCGGCTCGAAGCCAGTTGTTCGACAGGCCCATATCGGGCGCGGCAAGGATGGTTTCGTCGGATGCCGCGGCCAGCCAACGCCGAGCCCGCGCGCCAGGGTTACCAGCTTCCGAATCGGCGAAAGGAAAGTTCTCTGGGGTGGCGCGCCACTCCGCCGCGTCCGGCGCCGCACTGTCTGGCTTGGCCGGTGCCTGCTTATCCTGACCGAGTGCGGCCTGCACTCGCTCCATCTGCTTGCGGCTGATGACGTAGCCGCCAGCCTTCTCGTCCAGCTTCACGCTGATGCCGAGGTCTGCGGCGAGCTTGTCGGCCGCCGCCTGGTCGATGCCGCGGATCAGCGCAGCCATCTCGCGGCGGGGGGTGACGGGGGGGGTGGTGGGTCGTCCTGCGGCTGCGCGCTCAGCGCCTGTAGAGATCCTCTCCATCAACGGTGACGGGGCGCGATCGCCTTCAGCCACATCTGCTCGCCCAGCGGATCATCGCTGGGCTCATTTTGACTTCTGGCACTGCTTTCTCCTGACTTTGGCACTTCGGCGGCGGAGCCCCCGCAGCTCCGCCGCCGGCGCATCCGCAGTCGCTGGTATCGACTGCGGCGCTACCGCTTCCTCCGCGCCGGCCTGAACGGCGGGGGGAGCGGGTTCCTGAATCTCGCCGGCACCGTTCGGCAGCGGGTCGGGCTGCATCTCGGCCGCCGCCGCGGCGCGGGTCTGCTCGTCAGTCGCTCGCTTCACGCTCTCTACGTCGGCAGCGATCTTCGCCTGACGGTCACGCTCTTCCAGATCGGCGAGGGTCTGCTCGACCTCGCTGCGCATCTTCGAGAGCCTGGCGTTCCAGCCGTTCGTGCGGCCCTGCTCGTTGATGAAGTCGAGGCGCTGGCGGGCCTGCTCGGCAGTCTGGGGTGCGGCCGGGGCCTCGGGGCGCGGCGCGGGCGCGGCGGGCGCCGCCGCCTCGCTCACCGGGCCGGGGGTGGGTGCCGGGGCCGGCTCGGCAACCATCTCGGGGGTGGTGACGACCGGCGGTGCTGAATCCGCAACCTCGGGCGCGGGATCCGCAACCTGGACAGGCGTTTCGTCAACCTGCGGGGTGGTGCTCTCCTCCGACATGGGAATCCCCATATCGACCGGCGCGACCTCCGCCGGCAGGATCCGCACCTCGCCGGACTCGATCTCCTGCCGGGAGATGATGCCCTCCTCGCCCTCGACGCTGACGCGGGCGCCGTGCATGTCCTCGCCGACGAGCGTGCCGGTGAAGGTGCCCTCGGGCGTCTGGAGCGTCACCGGGGCGCCGGCGGGCAGGTTGAGGACCGGCTGCGGGCCGCGGGCGACGGCTGCGGAGAGCGGGCCGGACGGGGCCGGTGCAGGCGCCGGGGCGGCGGCCTGCGGCGCTGGTGCGGCGGCGGGGGCGCTATTGAGCGGTTCGGATAGCGGTTGCGCGGCGGCGGCCGGAGCCGGCTCGGGGGTGGCGACTTGCGTTATCGGGGATTCCGGCGCGGATTTTTGCGGAATGGCCGCCTCTGCCGCCCCCTCGGCGTGCCCGCCCCTGTTCGCGGCGCCCGCGACCGCGCCACCGCCAAAGCCGAGCACGTTGCCCACGAGGAAGTTCTGCAGGGCCTCCTCGCCGTACTGGTCCCGGATGTAGGGGGCGATCTCGCCGATTTCCCCCTCGGAGAGCTTGGAGCGCAGGGTCGGGTCGAGCATCAGAGCATCGACGGCCATCTGGCCGACCTCGGTCACACCCTCGACGATCGCGTCTTGGCCGCCTTCCTTCGCCACGCGACGGAAGACGTTGCCGGCGGCGCGCTCCACCGGCCCCATGAGGCCGAAGCGCCGGGCGATCTTGACCGGCGCCACCTGCTCCAGCGCGGTCTTGAGCCCCGCCGCGGTGTAGGCGCGGCTTCGCACGCCGGGGTCGGCGGTGTCCTCCCCGTTGGCCTTGGCCGTGCTCAGGCTCTCGTCGAGGAGCATCGGGAAGGACGCCATGATGCCGCCCGCGAGCCCGCCGATGATGGTGCCGACG
Organism: Amaricoccus sp.; assembly: GCA_044223585.1. GTDB lineage: Bacteria > Pseudomonadota > Alphaproteobacteria > Rhodobacterales > Rhodobacteraceae > Amaricoccus. The sequence goes on along the minus strand of JBGALW010000145.1, from coordinate 4,197 downwards.
CCGGGAACGACGGAACCGACCGCCGCGCCCGCCGCCGCGCCAGCAAGCGACGCGCCGATGGTTGGCGCGGCGGCGACCGCATCGCCCGGCAGGTTCGCGATGACGCCGCCGACCGTGCCCTTGCCCTCCTTGCGCCTGGCGCCGCCCGCGCCCTCGGCTCCGAGGTCGGAGAGGATCGCGCCCGAGCCGCGCAGCGTGGCTGCGGCGGTGTCCTGTGCGCCAGCGGCCAGCCGCGAGAGCTTGCCGACCGGCTTCCGCTCCACGCCGGCGATGTCGAGCGCCCGGCCGACGATCCGCTCCACGTCCTCGGGGCTCGACCCCGGCATGGCCTCGGCGAGCGCCTCTCGCATCTTCCGGCCCTGCCGCAGCGGGACGACCAGTCGCGCCGCGATCTGCCGCGTCTGCGCCGCGTCGAGCCCGCCGTCGTCCGCGATCGCCCGGAGCACGTTCGGCGGCGTGTCCGTCTCGATGGACGCTCGCTCGATGGGGTCGACGTCCGGCGCCTCCACCTCTGGCGCGCTGCCAGCGCCGGGAAACTGAAGCTGCGGGTACGTCGGATCGGCCATGGCGCTCTCTCGGGACAGGTGCGAGGACTGACGGAAACAGACAGGATAATCGCCCATACCGGCGAGAAATGCCAGAAAGACTTGCCGATTTAGACAGTCGCGAGTATCCTATCCCCCGTCATAGGTTCGCGCATGACGGGCGAGCTCCTTCCGCAACGGGGAGCCGCTCACATTGACTACCTCAGAGATCAACGCTGACCCGGTATCGGCCGCACTCATGCGGCTGGGCTACATGCTGATGGTCGGCTTGATCGGCTCCAGCTCGATGCTCATCGGCGCCGGCATCTGGGTCGGCCGCACCACCGCCAGCCTCGAGACCAAGGTCGCCGCGCTGGAACTCAGCTCCAACCGCATCGAGGCGATCGACACCCGAGTACGCCTCCTCGAGGTGGGGATCTCCGGGCTCCAAGCCGCCACCGACAATATCGCGGACGATCTCGCGGAGTTCCGTTCAGACTTCAAGGCGGCGATCTCCGACCCGCGGGTGAAGTCGCGATGATCGGCGACCCAGTCGCCTTCTTCGCCGCGTGGCGCGACGCCTTCGGGAAACTCTCCGAAGGCGAGGTCGCCGGCATCAACGCCCTCCTCGCCGAGATGGAGTCCCGCGGCTGGGATGATCCGCGCTGGTGGGCCTACGTCCTCGCGACCGCCTACCACGAGACCGGCGGCCTGATGGAGCCGATCAAGGAGACGGTCCTCGCCTCCCACCGGGACCGGAACCCCTCCGACGCCACCGTCATCGCCCGCCTTAACAAGGCATGGGCCGCCGGGCTGCTTTCGTGGGTGAAGACGCCCTACTGGAAGGACGGCTGGTTCGGCCGTGGCTTCGTCCAGATCACCCACCGCGAGAACTACGACCGGCTCGGCAAGGCGATTGGGGTCGACCTCGTCGCGAACCGCGACCGGGCGCTGGAGCCGGCCATCGCCGCCGCCATCTGCTGCGAAGGGATGCAGGCCGGCCTCTTTACCGGCGCGAAGCTGGGCGACTTCTTCAGCCCCAACGCCAACGACCCCAGCGGCGCGCGGCGGATCGTCAACGGCACCGACCGGGCCGACCTGATCGCCGGCTACTACGGCACGATCCTCAAGGCCGTGCAGTCCGGCTGGGCAGCGGATGCGCCCGTGGCGCCCGCCGACGACATGACGGCCCGCGTCGCCGTGCTGGAGGCCGCGAACGACGCCCTCCGCACCGCCAACGCCGATCTCGCCGACCGCCTCGCCGCGATCGAGGCCTGGGCCACCGCCTTCTCCACCGCTGTCGCCAAGAGGACCGCATGACGGACGCTACCAGCCCACAGGCGCGGCCTGCGGACCTCAACCCGACCCGGACGAGGATGTTCTACGTCACGCTCTTCGCGGCGCTGGCGGCTCTCGCCAGCCTCGTCCTCGCGGAAGTCCTCTGGGACATCCCGGACATGGTGCTCGGCCTCGCCGTCGGCGCGATCGGCGGCCTCTTCACCACCGTCAACGGCATGGTCGGTTTCTTCTTCGGCACGAGCTCGGGGAGCGCGGCCAAGGAGCAGACGGCCGCCGCCGAGCGGATGGTCGCGGTCCGGGCCGATGCAGAGGCGAAGATCGCCGCGGCCGCCGACACGAGCATCCCCGTCTTCCGCCCAAAGCGCGGAGGCGGCCAGTGACCCGCCTCGCCCCCCTTCTCCTGCTGCTGCTCCTGCCCGGCTGCACCAACGGCCAGCGGTGCGTGAGCGCGAACGGAATCCTCGTCGCGATGGAAGCCGGCGAGGCGTGGACCACTGAACAGGCGCGCCGCGATGCCGCCGAAATCTGCGGAGGCTGACGTGGCGAAGAAGAAGGTCTCCGAGCTTCCCGTCGTCACCGAGCTCCTTGGTGGCGAAATGGTGCCGGTTGTGCAGGGCGGCGCCAGCAAGCGCGCCCTCGCGGGCGCGCACCTCGCGACGATCGACCCTCTCACCGGCAAGGTGCGCGCGGATCAGATCCCGGCGGACCCGGGCAGCACGCAACTCAGGGACGACCTGTCGAGCGTGGCCGCGGGCAAGGGGGCGGCGCTCGTCGCCTACCAGAACGTGTCCGGGACCGAATTTGGCGGCGCCACGACGGCGCAGGATGCGCTCGAGAGCGTGCGCGACGACTACGTTCGCCAGGCGGACGCTCAGGCGGTCATCGAGACCACGACAATCGCCCCCGGCGACTTCGTCATCATCGAGCTCGCGGGCGGCGGCTTCCGCAAAGTGCAGGCGCAGATCGTCACGCGCGGCGCGCCGGCGCTCCGCAGCTTCGGCGGCACGTCCGACACGCTGGCGCTGACCGACCTCGACGGCGCGGTGCTCTCCACCGGCTCCGCGGCGAACACCGTCAATATCCCGACCGACGCGGCCGTCGCATTCCAGGTGAATGCCACCGTTGAGGTGGTGCAGAAGGGCTCCGGCGTCACCAAGGTCCAGGCCCCCGGGACGGTGACGCTGAACGGCGCCTTGGGCGGCTTCAAGAACGTGCCTGACCGCTATGGATCGCTCCAGCTCCGCAAGATCGGGTCGAACGAGTGGACCGCGGTCGAGAAGGCCGCAGGCGTGGCAGTCACCGACACCACGCCGCCGACGCTCATCTCGTCGAGCCCGGCAGATAACGCCACGAACGTCGTCGTCGGCGTCACCATCGTCATCACCTTCTCCGAAGACATCGCCTTCGGGACCGGCAACATCCTGCTGCGGCAGAATAACGGCGGCTGGGCGACGCTCTACACCTTCGACGTCGCGACCGAGCAGGGCACGACCGCCGGCAAGGTCAACGCGGTCGGCAACCAGCTTTTCATCTACCCGGACGCGACCTTGGCGAACAGCCGCGAATTCGCGGTGCAGATCGCCGGCACCTGCATCACCGACCTCGCCGGCAATGCGTTCGCGGGAATCGCCAACGACACGACGCTTTCCTTCACGACGGTGGCGGCGGCCCCGACCGGGCCGACAGTCGTCGCCCAAGGGGGTGCCGCCATCGCGGCCGGCAGCCTGACGCAGTCGGTGGCGCTCTCCGGCCTCGCCCAGAACGACAAGATCATCATCTTCTCGGCCTGTGACGGCACCGGCATGGCCGCCCCGAGCGGCTACTCGGCCTTCTATGACGCCACCTCGGTCAACAACCCGAGCCGCTACATCTATCACAAGACGGTCGGCGCCGTCCCGGATACGTCGATCGCGGTTCCGCAGGTGTTCTCGAGGAGGCAGGCCTTCGGCTACGTCGTGCTGCGCGGCGCGAACCTCAGCACCTTCGACGGGCAGGCGAGCATTCTGGCCGGTTCGGTCGCAACGGGCGCCAGCGGCTCACCTGATGCGCCGGCCTATGCTCAGGGCAATGCTCAGGTGCTTCGCTTCATCGTCGGATTCCTTGACGACGACGAGACCACGATGACGGCGCCGGCCGGCTGGACTCAGGCGGTCATGGTCACGACCAACGGGGCGAACGCCGGCGAGGGAGCCTCGCTGATCGTCGCCTACCAGGCGGCCGGCGGGCTGGCGGGAGACTCGGTCAACCCGGGCGCCTTCACCGGTGCCGACGACGAGTGGGTCGCCTGCCACTTCGGGCAACACTGACATGGCGATCGCGTTCCGCAGCGCGATCACCGGCGAAATCCTGATCCCGAACGCCGGGAGCGGGACCG
>JBGALW010000144.1:0-11059 GCA_044223585.1 Amaricoccus sp. | reverse complement strand
GTCACGGTGGCGCCGATGCCGACCTGGCCGGCGAGATAGATGGTGTCGCCGTGGCGCACGGCCTGGCTCATGCGCGGGCCGCTCTCGAAGCGTTTGATCTTGGGCATTGCGGTCTTCCTCGTCCGTCGGGCGTGTTGGCCGGATCACATATCGCCAGCCGACGGGCGCGGGAAGGGGGCAGGCGGAAAGCGGCGGACTCAGATTCACGGGGGGCGGCCCCGCCGCGCGGGGGCGGTGGGAAGGGATGAACCGGCCGGCGGTCAGCCGTTCGCCGGGACCTCGTCCCGCGCCGCCGCCACCGCCTCGGGGATGAGGGCGCCGTGATGGCGGATGACCTGCCGGCTCAGCCGGTGGCCGGCGCGGATGGCGGCGGGGCAGGCGGCGCCGGCAAGGCGGGCGGCGAGGTAGCCGGCGTTGAAGCTGTCGCCCGCGGACGTGGTGTCGACGGCCGGTTCGCGGGTCAGGTCGTCGATCGTGCCTTCGGCGTCGGCGCCGGCGAAGCGCATCGGGCCGCCGCCATTCTTCACCACCACCTCGCCGGCGCCGAGCCTACGGTAGCGGCGGATCGTGGCAGCGGCGTCGGCGTCGCCGAAGACCTGGGCCTCGTCGTCGAAGCTTGGCAGCACGAGGTCGGACACGGCCGCGAAGGCCTCGATGCCCGCCCGCATGGCGCCCTCCCCCGACCAGAGCCGCGGGCGGAGGTTCGGGTCGAAGGCGACGAGCGTGCCGCGGTGGCGCGCCGCCGCGAGTGCCGCGCAGAGGGTCGCGCGCCCGGCCTCCGGCAGGATGGCCGCGGTAATGCCGGAGACGTAGGCGACCCGGCAGCCGTCGAGCGCCGCGGCAAGCGCCGCCGGATCGTCGGCCAGCCGCCGCGCGGCGGAGGTGTCGCGCCAGTAGGAGAAGCTGCGCTCGCCGTCCGTGAGGGCGATGGCGTAGAGGCCGATCTCGCGCTCCGGGTCGCGGCCGACGAAGCCGGTCTCGATGCCTTCCGCCGCCAGGAAGTCGATCATCCGCTGCGAGAAGGCACCAGTGCCGACGCGGCTGAAATAACCGACGCGCCAGTCGTCGCCGAGCAGGCGGCGCAGGTACCAGGCGGTGTTGAGCGTGTCCCCGGCGATGCCGAGCTTCCAGAGGCCGCCCGTCGCCGCCGACAGCTCGACCATCGCCTCGCCGATCGAGAGGATGAGCGGGCCGCTCATGCGTGGGCCGCCTCGTTGCGGCGGGCGAGCGCCATCTCCACGCCCCTGAGTTCGGCGAGGCCCTTCAGGCGGCCGATCGCCGGGTAGCCGGGCTGGCCGCCGCGGCCGATGTCGTCGAGGATCTCCTGCCCGTGGTCGGGGCGCATCGGGATCGCCGCGTCCTCCCGGCCGGCGGCGCGGCGGCGCGCCTCCTCCTCCAGCACCGCGTCGACGAGGGCGACCATGTCGGTCTGTCCGCCGAGGTGCTCGTCTTCGAAGAAGCTCGTCGGGATCGCGTCGGCGTCGCGCCGGACGTTGCGCAGGTGCAGGAAATGCACCCGGTGCCCGAGGCGGCGCATCATCCCGGGCAGGTCGTTGTCCGGCCGCGCGCCGAGCGAGCCGGAGCAGAGGGTGATGCCGTTCGCGGGCAGGTCCACCGCGGCGATCCGTTCGGCGTAGTCCGCCTCCGTCGACATGATCCGCGGCAGGCCGAGCAGGGGGAAGGGCGGGTCGTCCGGGTGGCAGCAGAGCCGCATCCCGAGATCCTCGGCCACCGGGGCGACCTGCTCGAGAAAGTCGTGGAAGTGGCGGCGCAGGCGGGCGTCGGTGACCGGGGCATAGCTCTGGAGGAGGGTGCGCACGTCGGCCATCGTCAGTTTCTCCGCCGAGCCGGGGAGGCCGAATACCACGTTGCCGGCGAGGGCGGTGCGCGTCGCGTCGTCCATCTCCGAGAACCGGCGGGCGGCCGCCTCGCGCAGCGCCTCGGGGAAGTCCTCCGCCGCGCCCGGACGCTGGAGGATGTGGATGTCGAAGGCGGCGAAGTCCGTCAGGTCGAAGCGCATGCAGCGCGCGCCGTTCGGGCGGCGCCAGGCGAGGTCGGTGCGGGTCCAGTCGAGCACCGGCATGAAGTTGTAGCAGATGACCCGGATCCCGGCGGCGTGCAGGTTGCGCATCGAGGTGATCCAGGCCTCGACGTGCCCGCGCCAGTCGCCGGTCTGGGTCTTGATCGCCTCGCTGACCGGCAGGCTTTCGACGACCTCCCAGGCGAGGCCGGACGGGGTGCCGTCGCCCGCGGCCGCCAGGTCGGCCTGCCGGCGCGCGATCTCCTCCGGCGTCCAGACCGCGCCCGAGGGGACGTGGTGCAGCGCCGTGACGACGCCGCGGACGCCTGCCTGCAGCATGTCGTCGATCGAGACCGGGTCGGCCGGGCCGAACCAGCGCCATGTGTGCCGCATCAGGGGTCTCCTCGTCTCGATCAGTCGGTGAAATATTCGGGGTGGGCTTCGGCGATGGCCGGCAGCTCGGACAGCATCTGCCGCAGGTGGATGCGCACCGCCTCCTCGGCGGCGTCGGGGTCGCCCGCGCAAAGGGCGTCAAGGATCGCGCGGTGCTGGCCGATGGTGAAGCGGCGGTCGAAGACCCGCATCGACATGTGCCGCAGCCGGTTCATCTGCGCCTTCAACCGCTCGAGGTCGTTCCAGACCGCTTCCTGTCCGGCGGCGAGGGCCAGGAGGTGGTGGAAGCGGTCGTCCGATTCGATGAATGCGGCCACGTCGCCGGCCGCATCGGCCGTCTCCTGCGCGGCGATCTCGGCCGCCATCTGGTCGAGGAAACCCGGCTCGGGCGCCACGGCGACCATCCGGGCGAGGTCGCTTTCCACCGCCTCGCGGATCAGCCGGGCGGAGCGCACCGCGGCCATCGAGATCTTGCCGATATAGGTGCCGCGCTGCGGCCTGACCTCGGCGAGGCCGTCGCCGGCGAGCCGGATGAAGGCCTCGCGCACCGGCTGGCGGCTGACGCCGATCTCGGCGGCGATCTCCGTCTCGCTCAGCCGGGCGCCGGGCTCGAGGTCGCCGCGCAGCACCCGGCGTCGCAGCCAGTCGTGCACCTGCGCGGTGACGCTCGGGGCCATGGTGATGGTGATGCGCTCCAAACCTCGGTCTCCAGGGTTTCGGCCGGGCATAAGCCATACTTCCATACAAGTCAACGGCCTTGCAACGGCCCGATGCGGCGCCGGAGGCCCTTGCGTGGGGCAGGCGGGATTCCTAGAACGGCGGCGAGCACGCGTGGCGGAGCGGACCGGTCTTGCAATCAACCCTGAGGCTTCCTGACCTCGCCGCGACCGAGCGGTTGGCGGCGGCCGTCGCGCCGCACCTTGGTGCCGGGGACGTGGTGGCGCTGACCGGCGGGCTTGGTGCCGGCAAGAGCGCCTTCGCGCGGGCGCTGATCCGGACGCGGCTGGCGGCGCTGGGCCGGGACGAGGAGGTGCCGTCGCCGAGCTACACCTTGGTGCAGGTTTATGACCTTGGTTCGGTCGCGCTCTGGCATGCCGATCTCTATCGGCTCGGATCGGCGGACGAGCTTGGGGAGCTCGGGCTCGACGAGGCCTTCGGGAGCGCGGTCACCGTGGTGGAATGGGCCGACCGGCTGGGGGAGGCGGCCCCGGCACGCCGGCTGTCGCTGACGCTGGAACTGGACGAGGCGGACGAGGACGCGCGGGTGGCGCAGGTCGTGCCGCTCGGCGGCGGCTGGGACTGGCTGCCGGCCGTCCTGGCGGCAGAGGGCGCGCGGCCGTGACGCGGGAGGCTGCCATCACCGGTTTCCTGCGGGAGGCCGGGTGGGCGGCGGCGGCGCGGGTGCCGCTGGCCGGCGACGCCTCGGCGCGGCGCTACGAGCGGCTGGCGCGCGGGTCGGCGCGGGCGGTGCTGATGGACGTGCCGCCGGAGAGCGGGTTGACCGTCGCGCCTTTCCTGGCGGTGACTGCCTGGCTCCGACGCCATGGCTTCAGCGCACCCGAGGTGCTGGCGGCCGACGAGGGTGCCGGGCTGGCGCTGCTGGAGGATCTGGGGGACGGGCTATTCGCCATGCTCTGCGCCGGAGGGGCGGACGAGGCGGCGCTCTATGGCGCGGCGGTCGACGTGCTGGCGGAGCTTCAGGCGCTGCCGCCGCCATCGGACGGGTGGACGCCGCCGCCCTACGACATGGCGTTCCTGATGCGCGAGGTCCGGCTGGCGCTCGAATGGTACCTGCCTGCGGCGACGGGCCGGGCGGTGCCGGAGGCGCTGGGGGCAGAATATGACGCGCTGGCGGCGGCTGCGCTGGCGCCGGTCGCGGTGCAGTCGGTTCCCGTGCTGCGCGACTATCATGCGGAGAACCTGCTCTGGCTGCCGGAGCGTGACGGACGGGCGCGGGTCGGCCTGCTCGACTATCAGGACATGCTGTTCGGGCATCCGGCCTACGACCTCGTCTCGCTGCTGTCGGACGCGCGGCGGGACGTCGGTGTCGGACCGGCGATGCTGGACCGCTACCTCGCCCTGACGGGGGCCGATCGCGAGTGTTTCCTCGCGGCGGCGGCCGTGCTCTCGGCGCAGCGCAACCTCAAGATCCTCGGGCTTTTCACGCGGCTGGCGCGCCGGGACGGCAAGGCGCGCTACGTCGCGCTGCTGCCGCGCGTGTGGGGGAATCTCGGGCACGATCTGGCGCATCCGGTGCTGGCGCCGCTTGCAGGCTTCGTGCGGGCGCACCTTCCCGCGCCGGACGATAGCGTGCGGGCGCGGATCGGGGTGGAGGGGTGATGGTGCAGCCCGCCCGCCCCGCCTCCGGTGCAGTCATTCCTGCCGATGCGGCGGTGTGCCTCCGGCACGACGCAGGCGCTTCGCGCCACCCCAGGCAGGCGCTGCCGATTGCCCTGTCGAGAGGCCGCAGGAGCCGTGTGCAGCCGCTGACGGCCAAGGCCCCGCGGAGCGGCGCATGAAGCCGCAGGCGGCAATGATCTTCGCGGCGGGGCTCGGCACGCGGATGGGGGCGCTGACCGCGACGCGGGGGATCGGGCGGATTGTCGTCAACGTGCATGCCCACGCGGCGATGATGCGCGGCTGGCTGGCGGCCGAGGCGCCGGACGTGCTCGTCTCCGAGGAGGCGGAGCGGCTGGAGACCGGCGGCGGGCTGAAGCGGGCCCTGCCGCTGCTCGGGGCGGGTCCGGTGGTGACTCTGAACGCGGACATGGTGTGGAGCGGGCCGAACCCGGTCGCGGCGCTGCTCGACGGCTGGACGCCGGGCATGGGTGCGCTCCTCGCGCTGGTGCCGCGCGGGGCGGCGGTGGGGCACACCGGGCCGGGCGACTTCTTCCGCGAGGCGGACGGCCGGCTGCGGCGGCGGGGCGCGGCGGCGACGGCGGACTTCGTCTATGCCGGGGCGGAGGTGATCGACACCGCCGCGCTGGCGGGGTTCGACGCGGAGGTCTTTTCGCTCAACCCGGTCTGGGACGCGCTGGCGGCGGAAGGGCGGCTCATGGGCCTCGTCCACGCCGGCGGCTGGGCCGATGTCGGCACGCCGGAGGGCATCCCGCTCGCCGAGGCCGAGGTGCTGCGGTGACGCTCTTCGACGCGACGGACGGGCCGCGGGTCTTCGGGCTGCCGCCGGGGGTGGACTTTTCCCGCGCGCTTCTCGCCGGGCTCGACGCGCGGCTGGCGGGTCAGCCGCCGGAGGCGATGGCGCGGGTCGAGATCTGGGTGAACACGCGGCGGGCGCGGCGGGCGCTGGTGGCGCTCCTCGCCGCCGGCCCGGCCCGCCTGCTGCCGCGGGTCCGGGTGGTGACCGAACTCGCCGACGATCCGCTGGCGCCCGTCGTCCTGCCGCCGGCGCCGCCGGCGCTGCGCCGCAAGCTGGAACTGGCGCGGCTCGTCGGCGCACTGGTCGCGGCCGAGCCTGACCTCGCGGCGCCGACCGCGGCCTTCGACCTCGCCGACAGCCTTGCCGAACTCCTCGACGAGATGCAGGGCGAGGGGGTGCCGCCGGAGGCGCTGGGCCTTGTCGATGTCGCGGAGCTGCCGCGGCGCACCTGGCGGCAGCCTGCGCTTCTCACGCTCATTTCCGACTATGCTGCCGCCGGCGTCTTCGGCCAGCAGGGCCGGATGCGGGCGACGGCGGAAGCCTGGGCCGGGGCCTGGGCGTCGGCGCCGCAGCGCGATCCGGTGATCGTCGCGGGCTCCGCAAGGTCGCGGGCGGCGACGCGGGCCTTCATGGCGGCGGTGGCCCGGCTGCCGCAGGGGGCGCTGGTGCTGCCGGGCTTCGACGCGGGCCTGCCGGCGGCGGTCTGGGGACGCCTCGGGCGGGACGATGTCGGCGCGGCGGACCATCCGCAGCAGGGCTTCCGCAGGCTCGCCGACGCGCTGGACTTCGCGCCGGAAGGCGTACCGGCATGGGTGGCGGTGGCGCCGCCGGCGCCGGCGCACTAACGCCCTCGTCTCGCTGGCGCTGCGGCCGGCGCCGGTGACCGACCAGTGGCGCAGCGACGGGGCGGCGCTCGCGGGCACGCTCGACGCCGCGGCCGCCGGGCTCGCCTGGGTCGAGGCGCCGGACGCGCGGACCGAAGCGCTCGCCGTGGCGCTGGCGCTCCGCGAGGCGGCGGAGGAGGGCCGGCGCGCGGCCCTCGTCACGCCCGACGCACGCTGGCGCGCGGGTGGCGGCCGAACTGGCGCGGTGGGACATCGTGCCGGACGACAGCGCCGGGCGGCCGCTGATGCTGACCCCGCCCGGCGTGCTGCTGCGGCTGGCGGGCCTCGCCGGGACGCCGCTGACGCCGCTCGACCTGCTGGTCCTGGTGAAGCATCCGCTGGTTGCGAGCGCGCCGGGCGCGCGGCGGGGACACCTGCGGCTGGTCGGGCGGCTGGAGGCCGCGGCGGGGCTGATCCGCGGCGGCGCGCCGGTGGTCGACTGGGACGCGCTCGCCGCCTGGGCCGAGGCGGAGGATGCGGGGGCGGAGGCCGGGGCCCAGGCGTGGGTCGCCTGGCTCCGCGCCGCGCTGGCGCCGCTGGCGGACGAACCGGAGACGCTTGCCCTGCATGTGACGCGGCACCGGGCGGTCGCGGAGGCGCTGGCGGCGGGTCCGGCAGGCGGTGCCCATGCGCTCTGGGACAAGGCGACGGGGGTGGCGGCGCTGGCGCTCGTCGAGGCGCTGGCGGCGGAGGCGGAGGCCGCCGGGCCGATGGGGGCGGCCGCGTATCGCGCGCTCCTCCAGTCCGAGATGGCGCGCGTCGACGTGCCGGAGGAGGCGGTGGTCGCGCACTCGCTGGTGGCGATCTGGGGCACGCTGGAAGCACGGGTGCAGTCGGCCGACCGGCTGGTGCTGGGCGGGCTCAACGAGGGCATCTGGCCGCGGCTCCCGGGCGCCGACCCCTGGCTCGGGCGCGGTATCAGGCGGGGGCTGGGCCTCGCGAGCCCCGAGCGCCAGGTGGGACTGTCGGCGCACGACTTCCAGCAGGCGATGGGCGCGGCCGAGGTGGTGCTGACCCGGGCCACCCGCGACGCCGAGGCGCCGACCGTCGCCTCGCGCTGGCTGCTCCGGCTGGAGAACCTGATGAACGGGCTGGGCGAGGAGGGCGCCGCCGCGCTCGCGGCCGCGCGGGCGCGGGGCGAGGCGCTCGTCGGGATGGCGCGGCAGCTCGACGCGGTGGCGCAGAGCGTGCCGATGGCCGGGCGGCCGGCGCCGCGCCCGCCGCTTGCCGCGCGGCCGGCGCGGCTCTCCGTGACGCAGGTCGAACGGCTGGTGAAGGATCCCTACCAGATCTATGCGTCCAAGGTGCTGCGGCTGCGCCGGATGGAGCCGCCGGGGCGGAAGCCTGACGCGCTGGCGCGCGGCACCGCGATCCACAAGGCGCTCGACGATTTCGTCGCGGCGACCGGGGGCGGGCTGGGGCCGGACGCCGAGGCCGCGTTCTTCGCCGCGGCACGGGCGGCGCTGGCCGAAGCGGCGCCCTGGCCGGCGGTCAACGCGATCTGGACCGCGCGGCTGGCGCGGGCCTGCCGCTGGTTCCTGGAGGGCGAGGCGGAGCGGCGGGCGCGCGGCGAGCCCGCGGTGCGCGAGGTGCGCGGCCTGCGGGCGGTCGAAGGGCTGGCGGCGCCGTTCGAGGTGACGGCGCAGGCCGACCGGATCGACCGGGTGCCGGGCGGCGGCTATGCGATCTACGACTACAAGAGCGGCGGCGTGCCCACGGGGCCGGAATCGGCCTTTCACCTGCAGCTGCCGCTGGAGGCGTCGATTGCCGCCGTGGGCGGGTTCGAAGGCCTGCCGGCAGGCGCGGCGGAGCGGCTGGAGCTGCTCGGGATCGGCCAGCGCAAGGCGCTGGAACTCGACGCCTCGCCGGAGGCGGTGGCGGCGGTCTGGGAGCGGCTGAGGGCGTTGGTCGCGCACTATCAGGACGAGGAGAGCTGTTTTCTCGCGCGGTTGCGGCCGCACCGGATCAGCTTCGAGGGGGAGTTCGAGCACCTGTCGCGGATCGGCGAATGGGCGGATGGGGATACGCCGGAGAAGGAGCCGTGGTGATCGGGCCTGAAGCACTGCCTTGGAGTGAGCAGGGCTTGGTGCGGGACATCTCGGTCGATGCGTCGTACGCAATCGGTCTGATCGTTTCCGCCGAGCGCCCCGCCTGGCCCCTCTCGCTGGCGGTTGCGCCCGGCTCGTGCCACGGCGTGATGGAGCAACCGGCGGCGCCTGCCTGGGCTGGCGCAAAGCGCCTGCCGGGGGGCAGACAAGCGCTGCCGGTGCTGACGCACCGGCGGGGAAACCTGCGGCGGAGTCGCATCGGCCGGAGCGATCGACCAGAGGCCGTATCCAAATCGGGAGGTCGCAGGAGCCGGGTGCAGCAGCCGACACCGGAATTCCCGGCACCCAGAGGGCGCCGATGACGCTCGCCGCCCTCCAAGCGCAGGTCCGGGCCGCTCGGCCTTCGGAATCGAGCTGGGTCTCGGCAAATGCCGGGTCGGGCAAGACGCGGGTGCTGACCGACCGGGTGGCGCGCCTGCTGCTGGCCGGGACGGCGCCGGAGCGCATCCTCTGCCTCACCTATACCAAGGCTGCCGCGGCGGAGATGCAGAACCGGCTGTTCCAGACGCTCGGGCGCTGGGCGATGCTGGACGACGCGGCGCTGCGCGAGGCGCTGGCGCAGCTCGGCGAGGAGGGAGCGGCGGTGCCCGCCGCCCACCTCGGCCGGGCGCGGACCCTCTTCGCCCGCGCGCTGGAGACGCCGGGGGGCCTCAAGATCCAGACGATCCACGCCTTCTGCGAGGCGCTGCTCCGGCGCTTCCCGCTGGAGGCGGGCGTGGCGCCGCGCTTCGAGGTGCTGGACGACCGGCAGGCGCGGGCGCTGCGCGAGGCGGTGCTGGACGGGCTGGCGGAGCGCGACCCGGAAACCTTCGCCGGGCTGGCGCGCTATCTCTCGGGCGACGACCCGGACCCGCTGCTCGCCGAGATCGGCCGGCACCGCGACGCGTTCGACGGGCCGTTCGACCGGGCGCGGCTCGCCGCGGCGCTGGGCGTCACGGGACGCACGCCGGGTGGCATCCTGACGCCTGCCGACATCGGCCTCCTCGGCGGCCTCGTGCCGGTGCTGGCGGCGAGCGGCGACAACGACGGCAAGGCGGCCAGCGGCATCGCGGTGGCGCTGGCGGCAACCGACGAGGCGGCACGGCTGGAGGCGCTGGAGGGCGTGTTCCTCACCGAGAAGGGGGAGCGGCGCCGGAACCTGCCGACCGCGGCGGTGCGGCGGGCGCATCCCGGACTGGAGCAGCCGCTCGACAGTCTCGTCGCGCGCCTGATGGAGGCGCGGGGGGTGCGGCTCGGCCTCGCGGCGCTGGAGCAGTCGGCGGCGTTGAACCGTTTCGGCCGGGCCTGGCTCGCCGCCTACGCGGCGGCCAAGCGGGTGGCCGGCGTGCTCGACTTCGACGACATGATCGTGCGGGCGCGGGCGCTGCTGGAACAACCGGGCACGGCGGCGTGGGTGCTGTGGCGGCTCGACGGCGGGCTCGACCACCTGCTGGTCGACGAGGCGCAGGACACGAGCCCGGCGCAGTGGCGGGTGATCGACGCGGTTTCGGGCGAGTTCTTCGCCGGCGAGGGGGCGCGCGACATCCGCCGCACCCTCTTCGTCGTCGGCGACGACAAGCAGTCGATCTACAGCTTCCAGGGCGCTGACCAGGGCAGCTTCGCCTCGAAGGCGGCGCAGTACGGCCAGGCCCTCGCCGACATCGGCGCGACCCTCCAGCAATGCGAACTGCTGCACTCGTTCCGCTCCGCCCCCGCGGTGCTGGCGCTGGTCGACGCGGTGTTCCGGGGGCCGGCGGGCGAGGACTTCGCCAGCCCGCCGCAGCATCACGCCTTCGATCCGGACCGGCCGGGGCGGGTCGAGCTCTGGCCGTTCCTGCCGACCCCGGATAAGGCCGAGGAAAGCCCCTGGCACGAGCCTGCGGCGATGCCGGCGGTCGCCGACCCGGTGGAGCGCCTCGCCACGGCGATCGCCGCGCGGATCCGCGGCTGGCTCGACTCCGGGCGGGCGCTGCCGGGCGGCGAGCGGGCGATCCGCGCCGGAGACGTGATGATCCTCGTGCAGCGGCGAAGCGCGATCTTCCATGCTGTGATCCGCGCGCTGAAGCGCGAGGGCGTTCCGGTCGCCGGCGCCGACCTGCTGCGGATCGGCGGGGAGCTTGCGGTCAAGGACCTGCTCGCTGCGCTCCGGGTCGCCGCGACGCCGGGCGACGACCTCTCGCTTGCCGCCTTCCTGCGCGGCCCCCTCGGCGGCATGGGCGAGCGCGCGCTCTTCGAGCTGGCGCACCCGCGGCGCGGCAGGCTCTGGGACGCGCTCCGCGCCCAGCCGGAGGACCGCTGGCCGGAGGCGCGGACGCTGATCGCCGACATGATGGCCGGGGCGGATTTCCTGCGGCCCTACGAGCTCATCCAGCGGATGCTGGTCCGGCACGACGGCCGGCGGCGGCTGGTGGCGCGGCTCGGGCGCGAGGCGGAGGACGGAATCGACGCGCTGGTCGATCAGGCGCTGGCCTACGAGTCGGTCGAGCCGCCGACCCTGACCGGCTTTCTCGCCTGGATC
>JBGALW010000143.1:0-10158 GCA_044223585.1 Amaricoccus sp. | reverse complement strand
CCGCCTCCGCCGCTGCCGCGCCCATCAACGGCCGCTTGCCGCGGTCGCGGTCGCCGCCGGCGCCGAAGACGACGAAGAGCCGGCCCATCACGTGCGGCCGGAGCGCGGTCAGCGCCGTGGTCAGCGCGTCCGGCGTGTGGGCATAGTCGACGAACACCTGCGCGCCGTTGGCCCGCGTCGCCGCGCGTTCCATCCGGCCACGCACCGTGCGGAGCGCGGGCAGCGTGCCGATCACCGCCGCCGGGTCGCTGCCCGAGCCGATGGCGAGCCCGGCGGCGACGAGCGCATTGTGCGCCTGAAAGCCGCCGATCAGCTCCAGCCGCACCTTGTGGGTGTGCCGGTCCCACGCGAACAGCAGCTCCTGCCCGGTCGCGTCGAACCGCTGGCCGATGAGGCGCAGGTCGCACCCCTCGGCCCGGCCGACCGTCAGCAGGCGGTGGCCGCGGCTCCGCGCGATGCGCCGCACCCGCGGCCCGTGCGGATCGTCGACATTGACGACCGCGCAGCCGCCGCGCGGCAGCACCCGCTGGAAGAGCTGCAGCTTGGCCGCGAAATAGGTCTCGAAATCGCGGTGGTAGTCGAGATGGTCGCGGGTGATGTTGGTGAAGGCCGCCGCGGCCAGCGTCACCCCGTCGAGCCGCGCCTGGTCGAGCCCGTGGCTCGAGGCCTCCATTGCCGCGTGCGTGACTCCCTGGTCCGCGAGGTCGGCCAGCAGCCGGTGCAGGGTGATCGGCTCCGGGGTCGTGTGGCTGGTCGCGGCCGACACCGCCCCCTCGACGCCGACGGTGCCGAAGTTGACGGCGGTCTCGCCCAGCGCCTCCCAGATCTGGCGGGTGAAGCTCGCGACCGAGGTCTTGCCGTTGGTCCCGGTGACCGCGACCATCACCTCGGGCTGGCGCGCCCACCAGCGTGCCGCCGCGACGGCGAGCGCGTGCCGCGGCCTGTCGCTGACGACGACCGGCACGCCGAGCGGCCCGGCTGCCTCGGCGAGCGCCAGCCCCTCGGGGTCGGTCAGGACCGCCGCGGCGCCGAACTGGATCGCGATCGGGATGAAGCGGGCGCCATGCTCGCGCGAGCCGGGCATCGCGGCAAAGAGGTGGCCGGGGTGCACCTGCCGGCTGTCGACGGAGAGGCCGGTGATCTCGGGCAGGGGGCCGGACCAGTCGCCCGCCCGGCGGGTGCCGGTGAGAAGGCCGAGCGCCTCGAACCCTGTCAGCTTGTCTGTCCGATCGCTGCCGGTCATCGTCACCTGCGTCCGCCGCTGCCCCGTCATCGGCCACCTGCCATCGGCTATTCGTTTCCGGTAAGGGTGTAAAGCGCAGGGGCCTCCGCGACGTCCTGCTGCTCCGGGCGCATCCCGAGCACCGGCGCGATCCGGCGGATGGCGTGGCCGACCACGGGGGCCGCCGTCAGGCCCGCGGTGCGGAACGAGGTGTTGTTGATGACGCTGGTCGGCTCGTCGAGCGCGATGACGAGCACGTACTTCGGCGCGTCGGCCGGGAAGAAGGCCGCGAAGGTGGAGATCGTCTTGTCGCGGGAATAGCCGCCGTAGGCGTTGGGCTTGTCGGCGGTGCCGGTCTTGCCGCCGACATCATAGCCATCGACGTTGGCGAGCTTCGCGGTGCCGCGCACCACAACCTGGCGCAGAATGCCCCTGAGCTCCCGCGAGGTGCGGTCGGAAATCACCCGGTCCGCCTCCGTCGGCACGTGGGCCGCGCCCTCGACGATGCTGGGCCGTACCCGTAGGCCGCCGTTGACGAGCGTCGCGTAGGCAGCGGCGAGGTGCAGCGGCGTCACCGCCATGCCGTGACCGTAGGAGATGGTCATCGTCGTGAGGTCCGACCACTTGGCCGGCAGCAGCGGCGCGGTCCTGCCGGCCTCCACCAGCTCGACCGGCGAGGCTTCGAGAAGGCCGAGCTGGCCGAGGAAGTCGTGCTGGCGGGTCGCGCCGATGGCAAGGCCGATGCGGGCGGCGCCGATGTTGGACGACTTCACCAGCACGTCCTCGACCGTAAGGCGCGGGCCGTAGTTGTGGAAGTCGCGGATCGTGAAGCGGCCCCACTTCATCGGGCCCTTGGTGTCGATCATCGTCTGGGTGCCGACGATGTTGGCGTTGAGCGCCGCGGCCACCATGAACGGCTTGAAGGTCGAGCCGAGCTCGTACCGGCCCTGCGCGGCGCGGTTGAAGAGCGGGCTGTCGGCCGGGTCGCCCTTGGTCGGCAGCGCCGGGCGTGCGTTGGGGTCGAAGTCCGGCAGGCTCGCCAGCGCCCGGATCTGGCCGGTGTCCGCGTCCATCAGGATGCCGACCGCGCCCTTGGCGCGCAGCTCCTGCATGCCCTGCTGCAGCACGTCCTCCAGAGCGGTCTGGACCTCGATGTCGATCGAGAGCTTCAGAGGCTGGTCAAGCTCCGCCGGGTCGCGCAGGCGGGCGTCGAACACCTTCTCGACCCCGGCCGTGCCGATCACCTCCGCCGCGGCCACGCCCTCGCGGCCGTACGCCGCCCCGCCGAGGACGTGCGCCGCCAGCGGGCCGTTCGGATAGAGCCGGGCCTCGCGCGGGCCGAACAGCAGGCCGGGCTCGCCGATGTCGTGCACCCGCTGCCGCTGCTCCGGCGAGATCGACCGCTTGATCCAGAGGAATTTCCGCCCGTCGGTGAAGCGCTGGTAGAGGTCGTCCGCGGCGAGGTCGGGGAAGATGTCGTGCAGCGCATCGGCCGCAACGCGCGGGTCGATCATCTCCGCCGGCTGCGCATAGAGCGAGGGGGTGACGATGTTGGTCGCGTGGATCGCGCGGTTGCGGTCGACGATGTCGGCGCGGCGGGCGTGGATCGCCGCGCCCGGCTCGCCGGCGCGCGGTTCCACCGGCACGGCGGCGGACAGGAGTGCCATGCGGCCGGCGACGGTGGTGAAGCCGAGGATGAAGACGACGCCGAGGAGGAGGAGGCGTGTCTCGGCCTTCACCCGCTCGGTGCGGTGCCGCTCGGCGAGGCGGGCGGCGCGCTCCTCGGCCTCGATCAGGTCGGGGTCGGACCCCTGTGCGCGAGCGGTCAGGATGCGGGCGAGCGGGCGCAGTGGCCGGCGGATCACGGGCGGGCCTCCGGGGCAATCGAGGCGACAAGGTCGGCGGTGGTCTCGGGATCGGGCGGGAAGGGCACCGAGGCCACGTCTCCGAACTGGTCGGGGGTGAGTTCGACGAGGCCGAGCGCCTTCTCGTTGGCGGCGACCAGCGCCTTCAGCCGGTCGGGCCGGTTGAGGTAGGCCCATTCGGCGTTGAGGACCGCGAGCGCCTCCTGCTCCTGCGCGATCTGCTCGCGCAGGTCGGCAACCCGGTTCATCGCTTCCTGCGTGGCGTAGTTCACCCGGTAGGCCCAGGTGGCGCAGATCACCATCAGCGCCGTGGCGCTGAGGTGCAGGATGATCCTCATTCCAGTCCCTCCAGCGCGAGCCGCGGCAGGCCGAGCGCCGCGAGGTCGGGGTGTCCTGCCGGCGCGTCGAGCCGCCGCGCGACGCGCAGCTTGGCCGACCGGGCGCGAGGGTTCGCCGCCACCTCGGCGTCGGAGGGCGCGACCGCCCGGCGGGTCACGAGGTCGAAGCGCGGCGCCTCGGGCGCGGCCTCGGGCGCGTGGCGGCTGCCCTGCGGGGCGCGGCCGGACCTGAGCTGCAGGAAGCGCTTCACGACCCGGTCCTCCAGCGAGTGAAAGGTGACGACCGCCAGATGCCCGCCCGGCGCCAGCGCCGCCTCGGCCGCGGCAAGACCGCGCGCGAGTTGGCCAAGCTCGTCGTTGACGGCGATCCGCAGCGCCTGAAAGCTCCGGGTCGCGGCGTGAGGCTGGCCGGGCTTCGGGCGCGGCAGCAGCCGCTCGATCAGGCCCGCGAGCTGCAGCGTCGTCGTGAAGGGAGTTGCCCGCCGGTCATGCACGATCGCCCGCGCGATCCGCCGGGCCGCCGTCTCCTCGCCATACTGATAGAGGACGTCGGCGAGCCGCGCCTCCGGCAGGCCGTTGACGAGATCGGCGGCGGTCGGCCCGTCGTCACCCATCCGCATGTCGAGCGGGCCGTCCTTCTGGAACGAGAAGCCGCGGGCCGGCTGGTCGATCTGCATCGACGACACGCCGATGTCGAGCACCACGCCATCCACCGCCGGCGCACCCGCCTCGGCCGCGATCGAGTCGAGATCGCCGAACGTGCCGCCCGCCAGCGTCAGCCGGTCGCCGAAGTCCGCCGCCCAGCCTTTCGCCGCCGCCAGCGCCGTCGGATCGCGGTCGATGCCGATCACCCGCGCCGCACCGGCGTCGATCAGGCCGCGGGCATAGCCGCCAGCGCCGAACGTGCCGTCCACCCAGATGCCGCGGACGGGGGCAACCGCGGCGAGGAGCGGCTCCAGCAGCACGGGCACATGCGGGGCGAAGGGCGCCATCATCATGCTTCGGACCGCCGATCCGCCCGGTCCATCGCGTCGAGCAGCGCGAAGGGATCGGCATCCTCCGCCAGATCGGAGCGCCACGCGTCGATCGAGTCCATGTCGGCCCGGTAGGCTTCCGGCGCCCAGATCTGGAACCGCTCGCCCATGCCGGCGAAATACGCCTCGGTCTCCAGCCCGAACATCTCGCGCAGCCGCTGCGGCAGGACGATGCGGCCGTTCTCGTCGACCTGGGCGTAGACCGACTGGGTGTTGAGCAGCCGCTCAAGCGCGCGGCGTTCCCTGGAGAAGGTGGGCAGGCGCGACACCTTCTCGTCGAGCTTGGCCGCGCCCTCGACGGTATAGCCTTCGAGGCAATGGCCGCTCGGCATCCCGTAGATCAGCACGAGGTTCGGGGCGAGGCCCTCGGTCCAGTCGGGATCGCCTTCCTCCAGGACGCGGCGAAACGGGGCGGGGACCGACACGCGGCCCTTCTGGTCCACCTTGTGGACCGACTCGCCCCTGAAGCGCCGTATCACCGGCCGCCACTCCTGTCCCCGGCCCGAAACGCAACGGCGGGCCGTGCTGCCTCAAGCACGACCCGCCATCTGGTCCCTATGTGGGCCTCGGCCCGACTGCGCCGTGTGGTCTGCTCGTTACTCTGGTCGTCAGTCGGGTCTTGTTTTTGTATTCGCGAGATTTTGCGGCTGCCTGTATGAAACCTGCCGAGTTTCCGGTGGGTCTTGTTGTGCCCTTGTCCGTGTCTGCCGCTAACCTCTTCGTGAATTCTGAGTACCATGGGAGGACGTGGGATTCAATGGATTTCTGTGGGAACGGCGAGGAGATAGCCGATTTGCCTCACATGCCTGCACTGCAGCAAACGCTCACGAAGTCAGCACAGGCTAGACGTAGCGTCATGGCTGCCATGCGCACACAACATTTATGCGCTATCTCCGCGTGTGGAGGCTCGCAGAATTATCGCTAAAGTTGTTCAGACCTGCGCCCGATCCGGGGCAGGGGGGCTCTTCGGGCGAATCACGGCAACGAGAGCACTCTGGACGACCGTCATCTGACCGGAATTCGGCGGCCGGTGGGGGAAAATCCCACGCGTCGGCCGAATCCCCGGCTGACCTGTGGCCGCCAAACCTCACAGATCCGTGCGTACAGGGCGGATCGGCCCCCCGAAGGTTGACGATCCGTTAACGCCCGAGGGGGATTCCTTAACGAAGTCATAAGGATGACGCATCTTCTGCGCCCGGTGGGGCGCATTCCCATGGCGTCGGGGCGCGGACGGCCTGTAAGCCGGATTCTGTGACGACCCCTCGCGGGACCGCCGGCGACCATTCATCTGGGCCGGCCGTTGCCGACCGGCTCGAGCAGCCAACCCGGATCGCTCGGGCGGGAGAACCCTGGGGTGCCTCGCGGCCCCCGCGCGATCCCTATTTGGCCTTGCTCCTGGCGGGGCTTGCCGTGCCACCGGCGTTGCCGCCGGCGCGGTGGGCTCTTGCCCCACCGTTTCACCCTTGCCGGCCCGCCGGAGCGGACAGGCGGTCTCATCTCTGTGGCGCTTTCCCTCGGGTTGCCCCGGGCGGGCGTTACCCGCCGCCATCTCTCCCTGGAGTCCGGACTTTCCTCGACGGGTTCCCGCCGCGGCCGCCCGGCCGTCCGCGCGGCGCCTATCTAGGGGTGGCGGCTGCCGCGGTCAACGCCCTCAGGATGCCGAGGTCGGTCCCGTCCGGCGCCGGCCCGTGCCGGCCGGGACGGAACCGCAGCCGAAAGGCGCCGAGCACGGTGGCCCAGTCGCCATCCGGCGCGGCATAGCCCGCGGCGCCGGCGGCCGCCGCGAAGCCGTCGCCGCTCGGGTCCGGTGGCGCGTCGTCGATCCAGATCGCCCGCCCGCCGCGCGCCAGCCGGCGCCAGTCGAACTTCGGTCCCGGATCCGCCTTGCGGCCGGGCGCCATGTCGGAATGCCCGATCACCGCAGCCGGGGCGATCCCCCAGCGCGCCATGATTCCGTCGAGCAGCCTCTCCAGCGCCCGCATCTGCGGCTCCGGGAACGGCGGGAAGGCCGCCAGCGGCCCGGCGTTGGCAAGCTCGATGCCGATCGAGCGCGAGTTGACGTCGTCGCGGCCCTGCCAGCTGCCGTGGCCGGCATGCCAGGCGCGCATCGCCTCGTCGACCAGCTGCCAGATCCGGCCGTCCTCGGCGACGACATAGTGGGCGGAGACCTCAGCCGCCGGGTCGCTCAGCCGCGCAACGGCTGCCTCGGCGGTGAGCATGGCGGTGTGGTGGATCACGATCAGCTCGGGCCGCCCGCCGTTCCGCCGCGGGCCGAAATTCGGGCTGGCTTGCGGGATCACGGTCATGCACGTCTCCGGGGATGATGCGGCCGTCGCCCCTGCAGAATCGCGTCGCCCCGGACGGCAGCCTGCACGCCGATCCGGCGCGCGGCCTGCTGATGGGCAACCGCGGCGGCCGGCTGCACCGGCCGGACGGCACGCTTGGCGCCGCGCGCTGGCGTAGCCGCGCCTGGATCGCCTGCCGGCTGGAGCATCGCGGGCGCCACCGTGCAGTCTGGGGCGAGGGATATACCGAGCTGTTCTTTCTCGACGAGGCGACGGCGCTCGCCGCAGGCCACCGGCCCTGCTTCGAGTGCCGCCGGGCCGAGGCGCGGGCGTTCGCCGCTGCCTGGGGCCAGCCGGTGCCGATGGCCCCGGAGATGGATGCCATCCTGCACCGCGAGCGCCTCGCGCCTCCGGATCGCGTGGCGGCCGGCACCGTGCCCCCGGGTGCGATCTTCGCCGCGGACGGCGGGTTCCATCTCAGGACCGAAGGCGGCGCACGGCGCTGGGGGTTTGCCGGCTACGGCCCGGAAGCGCCGCTGGAGGCGCTCGATGTTGTCGCGGCGATCACCCCCCGCAGCGTCCGCAGGGTGCTCGCCGCCGGCTATCGCCCCTTGCTGCACCAGTCGCATCAGGCGCAGACCCCGTAGGACCGGACCTGGGCGGAGGGCGCGTCCCGAGCCTTCGCTCCACGATTGGAGGGGCGGCAGAACCGTTGCCGCCGACATCCCCACATACAACGGCTCCGAGAGACGGCTACCGCAGCGCGCGGTAGGGCGAGGGATCCCAGCTGCAGGCAAAGCCGTCGCCGTCCGGGTCGAGGCCGAGCTTGTCGACCTGCGGGCCGCCGGCGGCGAGGAAGGCCCGCTGCGCCGCGTCGGGATCGCGATACCGTCCGCAGCTGCCGAGCCCGGAGACACGGGCGCCGACATTGCGGCTGTAGACCCGCTCGCCGACCGCGTTGGTGGACTGCGCGGCGAAGAGGGCGATGTTGACCCCGGCGGTCTCGTTCGGCACCGAGGTCGGCTGCACGACGACGAGCTGGCTGCGGGCCGCGTCGAGATCGCGCTGCGCCTTGGCCGCGTCGATCTTCTGCTGCTCCAGCGTCCACTGAATCTGGTTGATCCGGTCGTCGTCGAGCGCCCGGCCGGTGCCGTCCGCCGAGGGGGCGAGCGAGGCGCCCGGCGCAGCCGGATCGGCGAGCGTTGCCTCGATCGTGCTGGTGAAGCCGTCGCCGCCCGCCGTCGAGGCGGTGCCGGTCGGCGGCACCTCCATCAGAACCTGACCGTCATCCGGTACCGTCACGCCGCCACTGGTGCAGGCCGCAAGAAGTCCGCATGCCAGCAATACCGGAAACCGCATCGATATCCTGCCTTTCTTGCCCCGCGCCCGTGCTGGTCTTTACCACCATTTTTCGGGGGATGCAGCAAATCCGCTCGCCCGCTCCAAAGTAAAGGCGACATCGAGCATTCCTGCCTCATCCCAGGGGCGACCGATCACCTGCAGACCCAGCGGCAGGCCGCTCGCGTCGAGGCCGGCGGGCACCGCGGCGCCGGGCAGGCCCGCGAGGTTCACGGTCACGGTGAAGACGTCGTTGAGGTACATCTGCACCGGGTCGGCCTCGGCCATGGCGCCGATCGCGAAGGCCGAGGACGGGGTGGCGGGCGTCAGGATCGCGTCGACGCCGGCGTCGAACACCGTCTCGAAGTCGCGCTTGATCAGCGTCCGCACCTTCTGCGCCCGCAGGTAATAGGCGTCATAATAGCCCGCGGACAGCACGTAGGTTCCGACCATGATGCGCCGGCGCACCTCCGCTCCGAAGCCCTCGGCGCGCGTGCGCTCGTAGAGCGCGGTGATGCCCTCGTTCGCCGACAGCCTTGCCCGCCGGCCATAGCGCACGCCGTCATAGCGCGCGAGGTTCGACGACGCCTCGGCCGGCGCGATCACGTAGTAGGCGGGAAGCGCGTATTTCGTGTGCGGCAGCGAGACTTCGACGATCTCGGCCCCGGCCGCCCGCAGCCAGTCGGCGCCCTGCTGCCAGATCGCCTCGATCTCCGCCGGCATGCCGTCGACGCGGTACTCCCTCGGGATGCCGATCTTCCGGCCGCGCATGTCGCCGGTCAGCGCCGCCTCGAAGTCCGGCACCGGCCGGTCGGCGGAGGTCGAATCCTTCGGGTCGTGTCCGGCCATCGCCTTCAGCATGATCGCCGCGTCGCGCACCGTCCGGGTCATCGGTCCGGCCTGGTCGAGCGACGAGGCGAAGGCGACGATGCCCCAGCGCGAGCAGCGGCCATAGGTGGGCTTCACCCCGACCGTGCCGGTGAAGGCCGCGGGCTGACGGATGGACCCGCCGGTGTCGGTGCCGGTGGCGCCGAGCACCAGCGACCCGGCGACCGCGGCCGCCGATCCACCGGACGAGCCGCCGGGGGTGAGCGGCGCAGTGTCGCCGCGGCGGCGCCACGGGCTGACCACCGGGCCATAGACCGAGGTCTCGTTCGAGCTCCCCATGGCGAACTCGTCCATGTTGAGCTTGCCGACGCAGACCGCGCCCGCCTGCCAGAGCTGCGCCGTGACCGTGCTCTCGTAGGGCGGGCGGAAGCCTTCGAGGATGCGCGAGGCGGCCTGCGCGGGGGCATCCTCGACGCAGAACAGGTCCTTGATGCCGAGCGGGATGCCGCAGAGGTCGGGCGCGTCGCCGGCCTTCAGCCGTGCCGCGGCCTCGGTCGCCTGCCGGCGCGCGCGGTCCGGGGTGAGCGAGGAGAAGGCATTGAGCGCCCCGGCGCCCGCGGCAGCCTCGATTGCGGCGTCGGCAAGTTCGATGGCGCCGAGGTCGCGGGAGCGGAGCCGGGCGCGCGCCTCGGCGATCGTCAGGTCGGTCAGCGACACTATTCCACCACCTTCGGCACGGTGAAGAAGCCGGCGCGGGCGTCCGGCGCGTTCATGAGGATGCGGTCCGGCTGGCCGCCCTCGGTGACGACGTCGGCACGCAGCGGCGCCGCCATCGGGGTGACCGAGGTCATCGGCTCGACGCCGGCGACGTCGACCTCGTTCAGCTGCTCCATGAAGCCGAGGATGCCGGAAAGCTGGCGGGCCAGCGGCTCCAGGTCGGCATCGGCCACCGCGATCCGGGCCAGGTGCGCGACGCGGCGCGCGGTTTCCTTGTCGATCGACATGGGTCGGACGGACTCCGGCTTTCGGGCGGTGAGACGCGCGTTTACCCCGGCGCGCCGGGGGGTGCAAGGCTGCGGTGCCGCACCAGCACGCGGATCATCCAGCCGAGCATCAGCGCGTTGAGGAGATGCCAGAGGAAATGCGTGCCGGCGGGCCACGCGCCGCAGACCGCGGCGTCGATGGTGCGGAAGGTGAGCGAGACGGCGAGCAGCGCGGCCCCGATGGCGAGCCCGCCCGCGGTCGCGG
>JBGALW010000142.1:0-10249 GCA_044223585.1 Amaricoccus sp. | reverse complement strand
GGTCGGGATCGATGTCGGCACATCCGGCGTCCGGGCCGTGGCGCTCGACACTGGCGGCCTGCCGGCGGCCGAGGCCGCGGTGGCGATGGCGGCGCACGGCGACGATCCCCGCGCGCCCGAGACGTGGTGGCGGGCGACGCAGGCCGCGCTCGCCGGCCTCGCGGCGCAGATCGACCCGGCGCGGGTGCAGGCGGTGGCGCTGGACGGCACGTCCGGCACCGTGCTCCCCGTGGACGCCGCCGGCCGGCCGCTCGCGACGCCGATGATGTACAACGACCCCGTCGAGGACCGCGCGCTTCTCGACCGCATCGCCGCCGAGGCCCCGGCCACCAGCGCCGCGCACGGCGCCACGTCAGGGCTCGCCAAGGCACTCGTCTTCCAGCGGACGCCGGGGCTTGCGCGGGTGCTGCACCAGGCGGACTGGATCGCCGGACGCCTGAGCGGGCGCTACGACGTCAGCGACGCGAACAACGCGCTCAAGACCGGCTACGATCCGGTCGCCGGCGGCTGGCCGCAGTGGATTGCCGGCACCGGCCTCGACATGGGCCTCCTTCCGGAGGTGGTGGCGCCCGGGACGGTCACTGGCGCCATCGCCACGGACGAGACGCCTCTCCTCCGCGGCACCGCGGTCGTCGCCGGCACGACCGACGGCTGCGCCTCGTTCCTCGCCACCGGCGCCAGCGCGGCGGGTGACGGTGTGACGGCGCTCGGCTCGTCGCTGACCATCAAGCTCCTGTCGGACGCGCCGATCTTTGCCCCCGAATTCGGCATCTACAGCCACCGGATCGGCGGGGTCTGGCTGGCCGGCGGCGCCTCGAACAGCGGCGGCAAGGTGCTTGCCGAGCATTTCGGCCGTGACCGGCTGGCGGCGCTGTCGGCAAAGATCGACCCCGAGAACGACACCGGCCTCGACTATTACCCGCTGCTGCGGCCGGGCGAGCGGTTTCCGATCGCCAACCCCGCGCTGCCGCCACGGCTGGTTCCCCGCCCGACCGACGACGCGACCTGGCTGAAGGCGATGCTGGAAGGCATTGCCTCGATCGAGGCGCTCGCCTACCGCAGGCTGGCCGAACTCGGCGGCCCGGCTCTGCGCAGCGTCCGCACCGTCGGCGGCGGTGCCCGCAACCCGGCCTGGACCCGGATTCGCGCCCGCCGCCTCGGTGTGCCCTTCGAGGCCGCCGCCTCGGAGGAGGCCGCCGCGGGCACCGCCCGGCTGGCGCTCGCAGCCTGCCATGCCCCCGTGGCGCCGTGACAGGGGCGCCGCTGCCCCTCTCCGACCTCGCGGCGCTGGCCGAGCGGCACACGGTCTTTCTCGTCGACCAGTTCGGCGTGCTCCACGACGGCACCGCCCCCTACCCCGGCGCCGTCGAGGCGCTCGCCGCGCTGAAGGCGGTCGGGCGCGTCGTCCTCGTCTCCAATTCCGGCAAGCGGTCGGCGCCAAACGAGGCTCGGCTCGTCCGGCTCGGCTTCCGCCCCGGCTCGTGGGACCTGTTCCTGAGTTCCGGCGAGGTGGCCTGGCGCCGGCTGGCAGGGCAGTCTGGTGCCGCCCCCCTGCCCCCGGGCACGCGCTGCCTGCTCCTCGTCCGCGACGGAGACCTGAGCGCGATCGACGGCCTCGCCCTGACGCCGGTCGCGGACGGAACCTCGGCGGACATCGTGCTCCTCGGCGGCAGCGAGGGGGACCGCTACCCGCTCGACCACTACCGTCCCCTGCTCGCCCCCGCGGCGGCCCGCGGCGTGCCCTGCCTCTGCACCAACCCCGACAGGATCATGCTGACCGCGGTCGGCCCCCGCTTCGGCGCCGGCCGGATCGCCGAACTCTACGCCGAGATGGGCGGCCCGGTGACATGGATCGGCAAGCCCTTCCCCGAGATCTACCGCGCCGCGCTGCACGCGATCGGCGACCCGGCGCCGGAGACGGCTGTCGGCATCGGCGACAGCCTGGAGCACGACGTCGCCGGGGCGCGCGGCGCCGGAATCGCCTCGGCGCTGGTCCGCTCCGGCATCCTTGCCGATCTCGATGCCACCGCCCTCGCCGCGGCCTGCGAGGCGGAGGGCGTGACACCCGACTACCTGCTGCCTGGATTCGTATGGCGTGGCTGAGGCCGTGGCGATCGATGCGGCGCTGGTCCGGGCGCGCGAGTCACGGTGCCGGCACGGGCACCGGCTCGCCGGCGCTGCGCAGCCGCTCGGCGTCGCGCAGGGGCGGCGCGCCGAAGAGGCGGGCATATTCGCGGCTGAACTGCGACGCGCTCTCGTATCCGACGGCGAAGCCGACGCCGCGCGCGTCCGCCTGCTGCGCCAGCATCCGGCGCCGTGCCTCGTGCAGCCGCACCTGCTTCTGGTACTGCAGCGGGCTGAGGCCGGTGATGGCGCGGAAATGCCGGTGCAGCGTCGCGGGGCTCATGGCGGCGAGCCGTGCCAGCGCCTCGATCCGCACCGGGCGGTGATAGTTCTCCCGCATCCAGGACAGCACCCGGCCGACCTGCGCCAGGCGCGTATCCCCCACCGCGACCTGCCGCAGCATCGGGCCGAGCGGGCCGCAGAGCAGCCGGTAGAGGATTTCCCGCTCCACCATCGGCGCCAGCGCCGCCGCGTCCTGCGGCCGGTCGAGCAGGCGCACCAGCCGCAGCACCGGCTCCATGAGATCCGGCCCGAAGGGCGCGGTGCCGATCCCGGCGGTCCGGGGACCATCGACGCCCGGCAGCTCCAGCAGGAGGCCCGCGAGGATGCCAGCATCGAGGCGCAGCCGTACCGCCAGATAAGGCGCGGCCGGGCTTGCCTCGGTGATCCCCGCTACGACCGGCAGGCCGACCGCCGTCACCATGTAGGCGCCAGAGTCGTAGCTGTAGGCGCGATCGGCCACCATCAGCGTCTTGCGCCCCTGCGCGGCGAAGCAGGCGACCGGATCGTAGAGCACGCCGGACGCCGGCGTCGGCGCGTCCGCGCGCATCAGCGCGATCCTCGGCAGCGGCGTCACCAGCTTCGGCTCCCGGCAGATCGCCCCGATCCGTTCGCGCAGTTCCTCGATCATCGGCCTCACCCTCCGCCGTTTGCGCCCAAGATGGCGCATTGATCGGATCAGGCAAGACCCGGCCCGGATCGGGCTACCACCTGAACCCCGCGTCGGCCAGATCATCGGCAGGACGCAACCTCGGGAGTTTGAGAAATGCGCTACAGGACCCTCGGAAACACTGGTCTACTCGTGTCGGAGCTCTGCCTCGGAACCATGACCTTCGGCGGCACCGGCGACTTGTGGAGCAAGATCGGCAAGCTCGACCAGCCGGCGGCGGAGGGGCTGATCCGCACCGCCTTCGACGCCGGCATCAACTTCTTCGACACGGCGGATGTCTATTCGGAGGGCCAGTCGGAAGAGATCACCGGGCAGGCGATCCGCAGCCTCGGCCTTTCGCGCGACGAGATCGTCATCGCGACAAAGGGCTTCGGGCGCACCGGCAAGGGCCCGAACGCCGCGGGCGCGTCCCGCGGCCACATACTGGAGGCCGCCAAGGCAAGCCTCCGGCGCCTCGGACTCGATCACGTCGACCTCTACCAGATCCACGGCACCGATCCGCTGACCCCGGTCGAGGAGACGATGGACGCGCTCGACACGCTGGTCCGGCAGGGCCTCGTCCGCTATGCCGGCGTCTCCAACTGGTCAGCGTGGCGGGTAGCGAAGGCGCAGGGTATCGCCGAGCGGCGCGGCACCGCGCGGATCGCCTCGCTGCAGGCCTACTACACCCTGGTCGGGCGCGACCTGGAGCGCGAGATCGTGCCGATGCTCGGCTCCGAGGGCGTCGGGCTCATGGTCTGGAGCCCGCTGGCCGGGGGCCTGCTCTCCGGCAAGTATGACGGCGACGGCGCGGCGGCCGACGGGCGGCGGGCGAACTTCGACTTCCCGCCGGTGGACCGCGGCCGCCTGCCCGGTGTCCTGGCGGCGCTGCGCTCGGTCGCGGAGGCCCGCAGCACCACGGTGGCGCAGGTCGCGCTGGCCTGGCTGCTGACCCGGCCGGCGGTGACGAGCGTCATCATCGGCGCGAACCGCACGGACCAGCTCGCCGACAACATCGCGGCGGCGTCCGTGTCGCTGACCGACGCCGACCTCGCGGCGCTCGACACCGCCAGCGCCCTGCCGCCGGAATATCCCGGCTGGATGCTGGCGCGTCAGGGCAGCGGCCGCCTCGGGTAGGGTCCGCCCTCGATTTGGCCCACAGGTGCTTGCGGCGAGTGCGCAGCCGCAGGAACGTTCCCTGAACGCATGCGCATTCCAAGGGTGCAGCAGCGCTTGGATGCATTGTGCGCCCTCCCTACCGCTCCATCAGGACCGTCTCTGGGTGCCGTCCGGAACCAGGGTGGCGCGCCGGCTGTTGAGCGTGCTGTTCTCGGAGGCGATGAACTCCTTGTCGTCGTAGACTTGGGGCGGCGCCTACCGGCTCGATGGGACCGCGAAGCCGGTGATCGCCTTCATGCAGGCCGCCGGCTGATCGCGGACCGCGCGCTTCGGGCAGCCCCCTGCCCTGCCACCCCGGAAGACGACACCCCGGCGGCCTGCGTTGCCTCGCGCCGGGAAGTGTGCGATTGAACCGGAACGGTGGCAGGCAGGGAGATGGCCGGATGGTCGACTACGAGGCGGCGCGCGAGGCCATGGTGGATCGGCAGGTTCGCCCCGCGGACGTGACCCTCTACCCGATCATCGAGGCGATGCTGACGGTCCCGCGCGAGAAGTTCGTGCCGCAGGATATGAAGCCGGTCGCCTATCTTGGCGAGCACGTGCCGCTCGGCGGCGGGCGGGTCCTTCTCGATCCGCGGGTGTTCGCCAAGCTGCTCGACGCCCTGAACGTCGGGCCGGGCGACCTCGTGCTCGATGTCGGATGCGGCCTCGGCTATTCGGCGGCGGTGCTCGCGCGCATGGCCGAGGCGGTGGTTGCGGTCGAGACCGCGCCGATGGCCGCGGAAGCGGAGGCACTGCTGGCCGCGGTTCCGGTTGACAATGCCGTGGTGGTCGCGGGGGACCTCGCCGCCGGGGACGCCGGGCACGGCCCCTATGATGTCATTCTCATCGAGGGGGCGATCGAGGTCCTGCCCGACGCGCTGGCCGCACAGCTGAAACCGGGCGGGCGGATCGCGGCGATCTTCATCGACGGGGCACGCGGCCAGGCCCGTCTCGGCCTCGCGACGGGTGGCGGGATCGCCTGGCGGCGTATCTTTGACGCAACGGCTCCGGTCCTGCCGGGATTCGAGCGCACGAAAGCGTTTGAGTTCTGAGGCCGGGCGCCGGATAGTCTCGGACCTAAGGGTCCCGCCAGGGGACCGGTTGGGCACGAGCAGGTTCAAGAGGGTGCTATGGGCAGGCGAGTGAAGCCGCGGATCCTTATGTCGAGTGCGCTGGTCGCGCTGATGGCGCTCACGGCGGCGCCGGCCGGAGCCGAGACGCTGGCCGATGCGCTCGTCACCGCCTACCAGACAAGCCCGCTGCTGGCGGCGAACCGGGCGGCGCTGCGCAGCCTCGACGAAGGCATCCCGCAGGCCCGCGCCAATCGCCGGCCGCAGCTCGACCTTTCCGCCGGCGGCGAAACCAGCGCCGAGGTCGAGGACATCGACGAGCCGATCCACCAGTTGCAGGCGGCGCTGAACGCCTCCCTGCTGCTCTTCGACAACGGCCAGACCAAGGCAGCGATCGAGTCGGCGCGCAACAGCATCGCGTCGGGCCGGGCCGACTTGAAAAATGTCGAGCAGACGGTGCTGTTCAACGCCGTGCAGGCCTATGCCGACGTCCGCCGCGACGAGGAATTCGTCAAGCTCGCCAGCAACGACGTCCAGCGGCTGTCGGAGACGCTCGACGCGACGCGCAACCGCTTCGACGTGGGCGAGGTCACCCGCACCGACGTCAGCCAGAGCGAGTCGCGCCTCGCTGCGTCGCGCTCGACGCTTGCCTCGGCGCAGGGCTCGCTCGACGTCTCGCGCGAGAGCTATCGCGCGGCTGTCGGCGTCCCGCCGCGCAATCTGGAGGTACTGCCCCCGCTGCCGGCGTTGCCGAAGTCGCTGGACGAAGCGACAAACATCGGCATGCAGCGCAACCCCTCGATCATTTCCGCGCAGTTCGCCGAACGGGCGGCGGTCTATGACTTCGACCGGGCGAAAGCCGCCAAGGGCCTCTCGATCAGCGCGACGGCCTCTGCCGGCGTCCAGCGCAACAATTCGACCGTCAGCTTCTCCGGGCCGCAGTGGGACGGCGCGACCTTCGGCCAGGTCGGCGTCAATGCCAGCATCCCGCTCTACACCGGCGGGCGGGATGACAGCCTGATCCGCCAGGCGCAGGCAATTCTCGAGCAACGCCAGCACGAACTGCAGGACGAGGGCCGTTCGGTCACCGAGTCGGTCGGCCGCGCCTGGTCCCAGCTGGTGGTGGCGCGCGCCTCGATCGTTGCGCGCCGCGAGCAGGCCGAGGCGGCGCGCATCGCCGCGGAAGGCGTCGCGGAGGAAGCCCGGCTCGGCGCCCGTTCCACGCTCGACGTCCTCGACGCCGACCAGGAGCGGCTCCAGGCCGAGGCCGAGATCGTTCAGGCCAAGCGCGACGAGTATGTCGCGGCCTACGGGCTGCTGCAGGCGATGGGCCTCCTGACGGTCGAGCATCTGAAGCTCGGGATCGAGACCTACAACCCAGACACCTATTTCGAGAAGATCCAGAACGGCCCGCGCGGCGGCTACGATACCTCCGCCGTCGACCGAATCCGCGCCCGCTGGGAGCAGTAACGGACATGCCGGATCCGACGGACGGACGACCCCGTTCACCGGAGGGGGCGCCGGAAGGCGAGTCCCTCGCCGACGTGCTTGCCTCGATCCGGGCGCTCGTCTCCGCCGAGACGGACGCCCGCGCCGCGGCCGGCGGCACCGACACCGTGCTGATGCTGACCGAGGAGATGCGGATCGACGAGGGGCTTGCCGAGGGCGTCCATGCCCCGGCGGCCAGTGCCGCGCCGAGCCTCGACGAGCAGGGCATCCGCGACCTCGTCAGCGCCATCGTCCGCGAGGAGTTGCAGGGCGAACTCGGGGACCGCATCGGCCGGAACCTGCGCAAGCTGATCCGCCGCGAGATCGCCACGGTGCTGGAGGAGCAGAAGCGGGACGCTTGAGCGGGCGACCGCTGGCCCTTCCCTGCCTGCCTTGCAACGGCCCGCCCCCACCCCACGTTCCCTGCGGGGTGCGCCGAGGTTCGCGGAATGACGGATACATGGATCGAGCGGCCGCGGAAGGCGGTCCTGCTGGTCAATCCCGGCGCGCGCAGCGGCGGGGACGGAATCGACGCGCTCGCCGCGCGCCTCGCCGCCGGTGGCGTTGCCGTCGCGCGGGAGCCGATGGGGTCGGTCGAGGCGGTCACCGCCTGCCTGCAACGGTGGGCCGACGACGCCGACTGCGCTGTCGTCGCGGGCGGCGATGGCAGCATCAACATGGCCTCCGCCGGCATCGCGGCGAGCGGCCTCACGCTCGGCATCCTGCCGATGGGCACGGCGAACGACCTCGCCCGCACGCTCGGCCTGCCCGAAACGCCGGAGGCGGCGGCGGACGTGATCCTTGCCGGGCACCGGCGCAGGATCGACCTCGGTACCGTCAACGGCAAGCCGTTCTTCAACGTCGCCTCGATCGGCCTTGCCACCGATCTCGCGCGCGAACTCTCGGGCGACCTGAAGAAGCGGTGGGGCCGGCTCGGGTATGCGATCGCGGCGTTTCGGGCCCTGGCCCGGGCGCGGCGCTTTTCGGCGACGATCATCGAGAGTGACACGTCGACCCGCACGCGCACGATGCAGATCGCGGTGGGCAACGGCCGCTTCTACGGGGGCGGCACCGTTGTCGCGTCGCACGCAGAAATCGACGACGGGCACCTCGACCTCTACAGCCTCGAGATGCGGCAGGTCTGGCGGCTGGCGCTGATGCTGCCGAGCTTTCGCTCCGGCGAGCATGGCGCATGGTCGGAGGTCCATACGGCGCGGGGCACGGAGTTCCAGATCCTGACGGTAAAGCCACGGCCTGTGAATGCGGACGGCGAGATCATCACCGAGACGCCGGCGCGCTTTGCGGTCCACCCGAACGCCGTCAGCGTCTTCGTGCCGGCACGTGCGCCAGCCATTTCCTCCGCCACACCGATGCTCTAAGTCTCCTGAATGCGACTGCTTTTTCTCGGCGACGTGATGGGCCGCACCGGACGGGCGGCGGTGACGGAGGTCCTGCCGCGGCTGCGGAAGGACTGGCGCCTCGACTTCGTGGTCGTGAACGGCGAGAACGCGACCGGCGGGCTGGGCCTCAGCGGCGCCCACGCGCAGCTGCTGCTGGCCGCGGGCGCGGACGCGATCACGCTCGGCGACCATGCGTTCGATCAGCGGGACATGCTGGGATTCATCGAGCAGGAACCGCGGATCATCCGTCCCCTCAACTATGCGAAGCTCGCTCCGGGGCTGGGCGGCCGCTTCTTCGACGCGCCGGGGGGCCGGCGGGTGTTCGTGGCGCAGGTGCTGGGACAGGTCTTCATGAAACGGCCCTTCGACGATCCCTTCTCTGCGATCGACGCGGGCCTGAAGCCGGCTACGCTGGGCGGGACGGCGCAGGCTGTGGTCGTCGACGTCCATGCCGAGGCAACCTCGGAGAAGATGGCGCTCGGGCACTGGTGCGACGGACGGGCGAGCCTCGTGGTCGGAACGCACACCCACGTTCCGACCGCCGACACGATGATCCTGCAGAAAGGCACGGCATATCAGACGGATGCCGGCATGTGCGGGGACTATGACAGCGTGATCGGCATGGACCGGATGGAGCCGATCACCCGCTTCGTCACCGGCATGTCCAAGGGCCGCTTCACCCCGGCGGAAGGGCCGGCGACCCTGTCGGGCGTGTTCGTCGAAACCGACGACGCCAGCGGCAAGGCGCTGCGGGCGCTGCCCGTAAGGGTGGGTGGACGGCTCGCGGAGACTGGCCCGACGGCCTGACGGAGGGTTGGTGGCCCCCCGGACCAGCGCCGCACCGGGCCTCTGGCGCCGGCGGCGGCACTGCTTTCGCTGCCATCCCGACAGGGCATGGGCGCGCCTGCCTCGGCTGGCGCAAAGCGCCTGCCAGGGGCGCAGGCAGGCGCCACCGATGCTGACGCATCGGCGGGGATCTCGCCGCCGAAGGCGCCCCGGCGGTACCGTGGCGACCACCTGATCTCGCATCAGCCGGCCTGACCGCCCTCACCCGGAGGCATGACGCCCTGGGCCGCAAGGATCGCGTCGGCGACGCGGAGCGCGTTGGCGGCGATGGTGAGGCTCGGGTTGACGCCGTTCGAGGTCGGCATGAAGGACGGATCGGCGACCCAGAGGTTGGCGATGCCGTGCGCGCGGCAGGCGGGGTCCAGCACGCTGCGCGCCTCGTCGGTGCCGAAGCGGGTGGTGCCGCAGGGGTGTCCGAAGTTGAGTTCCGGCTCGAAGGTCAGGAAGAAGCTGCGCTGGCCGCGGAGGCCGCGTTTGATGAGCGCGCGGAAGGCGCGGCGCCGCGCCGCCAGTTCCGGCGGAATATGATACTCGAAGCTCGGGCGGTCGGGATGGTCCGGGTGCAGCACCACGCGGTTCCGCTCGTAGGGCAGATCCTCGAGGATCCCGACGAAGATCCGCGCGTCGCCGAAGAGGCGGGCCGCCGCGAAGGCCGGGATGCGCAGAAGCTCGCGCAACGGGCGCAGGCGATGAAGGGCGGAGCGGTCGAAGCGGTCGTTCAGGAACTGGACGACATTGCCGTACGAGGCCGGCAAGCCCATCGACTGGAAGAGGCCGTACCGTTCGCCGTCCGCACGGTAGAAGTCGCGCAGGCACAGCGACTTGGAGAAACCGGTGAAGTCGCCCTGCTGCGCCGGCCAGATGGCGATGCGCTCGCTGAGGTGGAACATCAGGTTCCGGCCGACAAGGCCCGAGCGGTTGGCGAGGCCATCCGGCCACGCCTCCGACGCGGACGCGAGCAAGAGCCGCGGGGTGCCGAGGCCGCCCGCCGCCAGGATGACGCAGCGGCCGCGGAAGTGCAGCGGCACGCCATCCCGCACCGCCTCCACCTCGGTGACCCGGTCGCCCCGCGCATGGAGCCGGCGCACGATGCAGCGGTCGGCGATCGCCGCCCGGCCGGTGGCGAGCGCGGGTTCGACGCCGGCGCTGCGTCCGTCCATCTTGCAGGACCGGCGGCAGACCCGGCCGATGCACTCGACGCAGCCCGGCAGGTGCCGGATGCCGACATTGGC
>JBGALW010000141.1:0-10255 GCA_044223585.1 Amaricoccus sp. | reverse complement strand
GTCGATCTCGGCCTGCAGATCCTTCCAGTTCGCATCGGCCTCGAATCCGGCGCCATAGACGCCCGAGACGCGCTGCGAATCCGCGCGGTAACGGCCCCAGGCCGTCTCGAGTGCATCGGAAACTTCGCCCACCGTCGCGCGCAGACGGATCGCCTTGACGGCCAGGTCGAGCAGGTTGCCCTGGGCGTTCGTCCCTTCATGCATGGCGCATTCGTTCAGGGCGGCAAGTGCGGCTTCGACCGCCTTCCGGTCGCGCGTCGCGCGGATGCGCGACAGGCGCTCGATCTGTGCTTCCCGCACCGCCACATTGTCCACGTCGAGAATGTCGATCGGGTCTTCCTTGGCGAGTTTGTACTTGTTGACGCCCACGATCACGTCCTTGCCCGAATCGATGCGCGCCTGCTTCTCGGCCGCCGCGGCCTCGATCTTGAGCTTGGCCCAGCCGGAGTCGACCGCCTTGGTCATGCCACCCATCGCCTCGACTTCCTCGATGATCTTCCAGGCCGCGTCGGCCATGTCCTGCGTCAGCTTCTCCATCATGTAGGAGCCCGCCCACGGGTCGATCACGTTGGTGATGTGCGTCTCCTCCTGGATGATGAGTTGCGTGTTGCGCGCGATACGCGCCGAGAACTCGGTCGGCAGCGCGATCGCCTCGTCGAGCGCGTTGGTGTGCAGGCTCTGCGTCCCCCCGAGCGCCGCGGCCATCGCCTCGTAGGCGGTCCGCACGACGTTGTTGTAGGGGTCCTGCTCCTGCAGGCTGACCCCCGAGGTCTGGCAGTGGGTGCGGAGCATCTTGCTGCCGGGCTTCTTCGCCCCGAACTCGGTCATCACCCGGTGCCAGAGCAGCCGCGCGGCGCGGAGCTTCGCCGCCTCCATGAAGAAATTCATGCCGATGGCGAAGAAGAAGCTCAGCCGCCCGGCGAAGGCGTCGACATCCATCCCCGCCGCGATCGCCGCCTTCACGTATTCCTTGCCGTCGGCAATGGTGAAGCCGAGCTCCTGCACGAGGTTCGCCCCGGCCTCCTGCATGTGATAGCCGGAGATCGAGATCGAATTGAACTTCGGCATCTCCTTCGCGGTGTAGCCGATGATGTCGGAGATGATCCGCATGCTCGGCTCGGGCGGGAAGATGTAGGTGTTGCGGACCATGAACTCCTTCAGGATGTCGTTCTGGATGGTCCCCGACAGTTCGGCCCGTGGCACCCCCTGCTCCTCGCCGGCGACGATGAAGTTGGCGAGGATCGGGATCACCGCGCCGTTCATCGTCATCGAGACGGAGATCTTCTCCAGGGGAATGCCGTCGAACAGGATCTTCATGTCCTCGACGGAGTCGATCGCCACCCCCGCCTTGCCGACGTCGCCCACCACGCGCGGGTGGTCGCTGTCATAGCCGCGATGCGTGGCAAGGTCGAAGGCGACCGACACCCCCTGCTGCCCGGCCGCGAGGTTGCGCCGGTAGAAGGCGTTGCTCTCCTCCGCCGTCGAGAAGCCGGCATACTGCCGGATCGTCCAGGGCCGGCCGGCATACATCGTAGCCCGCGGGCCGCGCGTGTACGGCGCCATGCCCGGAAGGCTGCCGAGATGCTCCAGCCCGGCGAGGTCGCGCTCGGTGTAGAGCGGCCGGACCTCGATGCCCTCCGGCGTCTGCCAGTTCAGGCTCTCGGCCGGCTTGCCGCGCAGTTCCTTCTCCGCCAGCGCCTTCCAGGTCTCCAGATCATCCGCCATCGCCCGCTCCGTCTTTCCCTCTAACCTCCCGCGCGGCTAGGATCGCGCAACGGGAGGACTGCATGACCAAGCTATTTCCGGCGCTCGCCGTCCTCATTCTCGCGGGACTGGCCAGCGCCGCCGAACCCGCGCCAGACCTCGAAAGCCTGAAGTGGGTCGCCCGCCCGCTCGTCGTCTTCGCCGACACGCCGGAAGACCCGCGCTTCGTCCAGCAGATCGCCCGCCTCGAGGCCGAGCCGGACCCGCTGGCCGACCGTCTCGTCGTGGTGCTGACCGACACCGACCCCGCGGCCAACGGGCCGCTCCGCCAGCAGTTGCGCCCGCGCGGGTTCGAGCTCGTGCTCATCGACACCGACGGCCGCGTCGCCCACCGCCGGCCGCTGCCCGCGACGGTCCGCGAACTGACCAACATGATCGACCGGATGCCGTCGCGCCGGCAGGAGACCGGCTCGCGCCGCCCCTGACGCCCGCCCGGCGCCCTCTGCCGACGCGCGCCTCACTCGAACTCCAGGATCACCGCGTCGACCGCGAGGCTGTCGCCCGGCTTCGCGACCACCTTTGCGACCTTTCCCTTCTTCTCGGCGCGCAGCACGTTCTCCATCTTCATCGCCTCGACCATGGCGAGCGCCTGGCCGTCGAACACCTCGTCGCCCTCCTTGACGTCGATCCGCACCACGAGGCCCGGCATCGGGCAGAGCAGGAACTTCGAGGTATCCGGCGGCAGCTTCTCCGGCATGTGCTGCGCCAGGGCGTGCATCCGCGGCGACATCACCATGACGTCGAGCTCGGCGCCCCGCACCCGGATGCGGTAGCCGCTGGTGATGCGGTTCGCCTTCAGCACCAGAAGCTCGCCGTCGATGTCGAGCCGCACCAGCGGCTGGCCCGGCTGCCAGTCGGACACGACCCGCATCTTCTCGCCGCCCCCGAAGGTGACCGTCGCGCCGGTCCGGTCGGCGTCGATCGTCACCGGGAAGGCCTGCTTCTGCAGCGCCACCACCCAGTCGGCCCCGACCTTGCGCTCGTGATTGTCCATCCGGCCCGAGATCCGCGCGCGGCGGATCTCCGCAACCCGGTGCATCGCCGCGGCGGCCGCCGCGATCCGCTTCAGCATCGGCTCCGGCAGGGTCACGCCCTGGAAGCCGTCGGGATATTCCTCGGCGATGAACGCCGTGGTCATCGCCCCTTCGATGAAGCGCGGATGATCCATCACCGCGCTCAGGAACGGCAGGTTGTGCCCGATCCCCTCGACCTCGAAACTGTCGAGCGCGGTGCGCATCGCTCCGATCGCAGCGTGCCGATCCGGCGCCCAGGTGCAGAGCTTGGCGATCATCGGGTCGTAGAACATCGAGATCTCGCCGCCCTCGAAGACGCCGGTATCGTTCCGCACCGCCGCCGTGGCCGTCCGCCGCTCCTCAGGCGGGCGATAGCGGGTCAGCCGGCCGATCGACGGCAGGAAGTTGCGGTAAGGATCCTCGGCATAGAGCCGGCTCTCCACCGCCCAGCCGTCAAGCTTCACGTCGGCCT
The DNA here is from genome assembly GCA_044223585.1 of Amaricoccus sp. GTDB lineage: Bacteria > Pseudomonadota > Alphaproteobacteria > Rhodobacterales > Rhodobacteraceae > Amaricoccus. The sequence continues at coordinate 7,006 of JBGALW010000141.1, read as the reverse complement.
GCCCGAACGACAGCTTCTCGCCCGCCGCGACCCGGATCATCTGCTCGACGAGGTCGAGGCCGGTGATGAGCTCCGTCACCGGATGCTCCACCTGCAGACGGGTGTTCATCTCCAGGAAGTAGAAGTTCCGCTCCCCGTCGACGATGAATTCCACGGTCCCGGCCGAGCAGTAGTCCACCGCCTTGGCCAGCGCGACCGCCTGCTCGCCCATCGCCTTGCGCGTTGCCGGGTCGAGGAACGGCGACGGCGCCTCCTCGATCACCTTCTGGTTCCGCCGCTGGATCGAGCATTCGCGCTCGTGCAGGTAGAGGCAGTTGCCGTGCTTGTCGCCCAGCACCTGGATCTCGATGTGACGCGGCTGCGTCACGAACTTCTCGATGAAGATCCGGTCGTCGCCGAACGAGGAAGCCGCCTCCGACTTCGACCGCTCGAAGCCCTCGCGCGCCTCGGCATCATTCCAGGCGATGCGCATGCCCTTGCCGCCGCCGCCGGCCGAGGCCTTGATCATCACCGGGTAGCCGATCTGCTTCGCGATGGTCACCGCGTGCTCGGCGTCGTCGATCAGCCCCATGAAGCCCGGAACCGTCGACACGCCCGCTTCGGCCGCGAGCTTCTTCGAGGTGATCTTGTCGCCCATCGCCTCGATCGCGCCGACCGGCGGCCCGATGAAGGCGACGCCCGCCGCTTCCAGCGCCTGCGCGAACTCCGCCCGCTCGCTCAGGAAGCCGTACCCGGGATGCACCGCCTCCGCGCCGGTCTGCTTCACCGCCGCGAGGATGTTGTCGATGACGATATAGCTCTGGCCGACCGGCGGCGGGCCGACCCGCACCGCCTCGTCGGCCATGCGGACATGCAGCGCCCCGGCATCGGCGTCGGAATAGACCGCGACGGTGGCGATGCCCATCCTGCGGGCGGTCTTGATGACCCGGCAGGCGATCTCGCCGCGGTTGGCAATCAGGATCTTCTTGAACATGGGGACTCCCAACGGGCGGCCTGAAGGAAATGCGGCTCGGTCGATCAGTTCATCTGGCTGCCGGTCGAGTCGTCGATGTCGCCGGCGGAGGGCGGCGCGCCGTCCACCTGGTCGGTCAGCGTGTCGTCGGCCGCACCGGCGATCGGGTCTGCGCTCATCGCCGTTCCGCCGGTGTCGGCGCAGGCAGCGAGCATCGCCATGGCGGTCAGGGCCGCAGCAACGGGCACGAGCTTCATCCGTCCTCTCCTCATGGGGCCGCCTTTTCCGGCGGCGTTCTGTCAGGCGTCGTCGAAAATGTCGGGAAAGGCCTGCCGCGCCCGGTCGGGATCGACACGCAGCAGGGCCTCGTAGCTCTCGGGGTCGAACGGGTCCTCCGCCGGCACCACCTCGCGGCCGAGCAGCCAGCCGAGCCGGCCGGCGTCGAGGTTGCCGCGCTCGAACGGCCCGTCGCCGAAATGCTCCCAGAGCGCCGCGAGGAAAGCCTCGTCGGCGGCCCGGTCGAGCGGCGCCCGGTCGGCGAAGCGCTCGCGCGCCTTCAGCGGCGTGACGGCGCGCGGGTTGGCGCGTCGGATCACGAACTGCAGGTCGCTGCCGGGGAGGCGACCGGGAAAGCCGCGATGCTTCAGCATGGCCCCGCCCCCGCGGTCAGTCTTCCCCGAGGTGCATCACCGCAACGCCCATCGACACGGCGCCGAAGGTGAGCGCGGTCTGGAAGAACAGAAGGAAGGTGGCGAGCCCGCTTTCGTCCTGCGCCAGCAGGCGCGACAGCCCGGCGACGTCGAACCAGATGAGCGCAAACAGGAACAGGCAGCCGAGCACCATGCCGTTCGCGATGTGCACCAGCATGAAGCGGATGAGCTTCGGCAGCCGCATCCAGAGTCGCCGGATCATGGTCGGACCCTCCTGCCCGGGATGTTAGTCCCGCGAGCAGGAGGCGTCCATAAGGGGAGTCCGCGGCCCCGCGGCTGCAAGCAACCGCGACAGCCCGCCGACATGACGACTGCTCGCCCGAGGATGCCTGCCGGTCCCCCATCGCCGTCACAGCGGGATGTTGTCGTGCTTCTTCGCCGGGTTCGTCAGCCGCTTCGACCGGAGCGAGGCGAAGGCCCGCGCCACCCGTCGGCGGGTCGAGTGCGGCATGATGACCTCGTCGACGAACCCGCGCTCCGCGGCCACGAACGGATTCGCGAAACGCTCCTCGTAGTCGGCGGTCCGCGCGGCGATCTTCTCGGGGTCGCCCAGTTCGGAGCGATAGAGGATCTCGGTCGCCCCCTTCGCGCCCATCACCGCGATCTGCGCCGTCGGCCAGGCATAGTTGAAGTCGCCCCGCAGATGCTTGGAGCTCATCACGTCATACGCGCCGCCATAGGCCTTGCGGGTGATGACCGTCACCTTCGGCACCGTCGCCTCGCCGAAGGCAAAGAGCAGCTTGGCGCCGTGCTTGATGATGCCGCCGTATTCCTGCCCGGTCCCCGGCAGGAAGCCCGGCACGTCGACGAGCGTCAGGATCGGAATCTCGAAGGCATCGCAGAAGCGGACGAACCGCGCCGCCTTGCGCGAGCTGTCGATGTCGAGGCACCCGGCCAGCACCATCGGCTGGTTCGCGACCACCCCGACCGTCGAGCCTTCCAGACGGATGAAGCCGGTCAGGATGTTCTTGGCGAAGTCGGACTGAATCTCGAAGAAGTCGCCCTCGTCGGCGATCTTCAGGATCAGCTCCTTCATGTCGTAGGGTGCGTTCACGTTCGTCGGGATCAGCGTGTCGAGACTGTGCTCGACCCGTGCCGGGTCGTCGAAGAACGGCCGGACCGGCGGGCGCTCGTTGCTGGCGAGCGGCAGGAGGTCGATCAGCCGCCGCACCTCGACGAGCGCCGTCAGGTCGTTCTCGTAGGCGCCGTCGGCAACGCTCGACTTCGAGGTGTGCGTCTTGGCCCCGCCGAGTTCCTCGGCCGTGACGATCTCGTTCGTTACGGTCTTCACCACGTCCGGGCCGGTGACGAACATGTAGGACGAGTCGCGGACCATGAAGATGAAGTCGGTCATCGCCGGGCTGTAGACAGCGCCGCCGGCGCACGGGCCCATGATGACGCTGATCTGCGGGATCACCCCCGACGCCATGATGTTGCGCTGGAACACGTCGGCATAGCCGGCGAGCGAGGCGACGCCCTCCTGGATGCGCGCGCCGCCGGAATCGTTGAGCCCGATCACCGGCGCGCGGTTCTGCATCGCCATGTCCATGATCTTGCAGATCTTCTCGGCGTGCGTCTCGGAGAGCGAGCCGCCGAACACCGTGAAGTCCTGGCTGAAGACATAGACCTGCCGGCCGTTGATCGTGCCCCAGCCGGTGACGACGCCGTCGCCGGGGAAGCGCGTCTCCTCCATGCCGAAGTCGTGGCTGCGGTGCGCCACGAACATGTCGAATTCCTCGAAGCTGCCTTCGTCGAGCAGGACCTCGATCCGCTCGCGGGCGGTCAGCTTGCCCTTGGCGTGCTGCGCGTCGATGCGCTTCTGCCCGCCCCCGAGACGGGCGGCGGCGCGCCTGACTTCGAGTTGATCGAGAATGTGCTTCACGTTTCCCCCCGCGCTCGTGTCATGTCTCCGTAATAAGTGGGTCGCCGCGGTGCAACAACAGTTCCGTGGATTTGCAAACCCGCTTGCAAATGCTCGCTGCAAATTGCAGATTTGCGAAGCCATGCCCGCGACGAGCAAGCTCTATGCCGGGGTCAAGCTCCGGGAAATCCGCACCCGCCTGCGGCTGAAGCAGGCCGAGTACGCGGCAAAGCTCGGGGTGTCGCTGTCCTACCTCAACCAGATGGAGAACAACCACCGGCCGGTGTCGGCCCGCGTCGTACTCGGCCTCGCCCAGGAGTTCGGGGTCGACGTGGTCGAGCTCGCGCCGGGGTCGACCGAACGCGTCGTCGCCGACATGCGCGAGGCGCTGGCCGATCCGCTGTTCGAGCCGGCGTCGCCGCCGCTTGGCGACGTGCAGCTCGTCGCCTCGAACGCGCCCGCTCTCGGACGCGCCTTCCTCACCCTCTACCGCGCCCATCGCGAGACGCAGGAGCGGCTGGCGCAGCTCAACGAGGCGCTGGGCCGCGAGGAGACCGGCCACGCGGTGCTGCCGTGGGAGGAGGTGCGCGACTTCTTCCACTATTGCGACAACTACATCGACCCGATCGACCGCGCGGCCGAGCGCTTCGCGGCGAGCCTCGGCGACGGCGACCTCCGCGCCGCGCTGGCCCGGTGGCTGGAGGCGCGGCACGGTGTCACGGTGGCGGCGGAGGAGACCGGGACGCTGCGCCGCTACGACCCGGCAGCCCGGCGCCTGACCATCGCCGCCCATGCCGCCGCCTCGACCCAGGCCTTCCAGATCCTGAGCCAGGTGGCGCTGCTGGAGCATGGCGAGCTGATCGAGGCGACGCTCGACCTCGCCCGCTTTCGGACCGACGCGGCGCGGGCGATCTGCAAGACCGGGCTCTGCAACTATTTCTCCGCCGCGGCGATGATGCCCTACGCCCGCTTCCTCGAGCAGGCCGCGGCGGCAACGGATCGGCGCGAAGGGCGTCCCCTTCTACTTCGTCCGCGTCGACCAGGCGGGCACGATCACCAAGCGGCACTCGGCGACGCGGCTGCAGTTCGCGCGCTTCGGTGGCGCCTGCCCGCTCTGGAACGTCCACCGCGCCTTCGAGACGCCCGGCCGCTTCCTGCGCCAGCTCGCGGAGACGCCGGACGGGGTGCGGTATTTCTGCCTCGCGCGGGACGTGTCGAAACCCGGCGGCAGCTTTCGCGCGCCCGTCCGCCGCTATGCGATCGGCCTTGGCTGCGAGATCGCCCATGCCGGCGCGCTGGTCTATGCCGACGACCTCGACCTCCGCAACGAGACGGCTTTCCAGCCGATCGGCATCGCCTGCCGGATCTGCGAGCGCCGCACCTGTCACCAGCGCGCGGTGCCGCCGCTGGAGCGGCCGGTCGTGGTGGATCCGAACGAGCGCGGAATCCAGCCCTACCGCATCCTTTGACGCCGGAGCCGGGTGGTCGCCGACGCCGTCAGGCGTTGCCCGGCATCGGCGGGCGGGGCGGAAGCAGCAGGGTCCGCAACACCCCGATCCGTCGGGTCAGGGCGAGCAGCGCCAGCGGAACCGCAAGTCCGGCGGCGAATGCCGCGAGCCCCGCGACGGCGGCATTGTCGATGCGCGGCGCAAGCAGGCGGAACGTCGCCTGCTGCGGCAGGAAATGGAACATCAGCAGGAACAGCGTCGCCCGGCCGAGGGCGGCGAGGATGTCCGCCAGCCTGTCGCGGCGCGCCAGCACCGACGCGGCGGAAAGCGTCAGGTAGGTGCCGGCGGCGGCGGTGACGAAGACCGCCGGGGCGGCGCTGACATAACGCGAGTTGAGATCCAGTCCGATCGGGAACCACCGGTTCGCGGCGACGAATGCCGCGGCGGCCAGCAGCACCAGCGGCACCCGGGGCCGGAAGCCCGCAACCCTGCCGCGGAGGGAGTAACCGGCGAGCACCAGTCCCGCCGTGACCGGCACGAGGTCGAGGCTCCACGGCAGGCCGACGACGTTGGGCAGCAGGACCGGCCCGAGCCGGAGGTCGAACGGCCGGAAGAACACCGCCATCAGCGCGACGCCGGTGACGAGCATCAGCCCGACCAGCAGCGCCGCCAGCACCGGCCGGCGGACAATCCCGGTGCCGATCAGCGCCACCGCCGCGGCCTGACCGGTGAACAGCGCCGGCAGGAACCACAGCGGCACATCGTCGAGCGTGCGGCCGACCGCATAGAGCACGCCGACCGCCTTGCTGGCGGCGATGCCCTCCAGCGTCGCGGCGCCATGGTGCGCGAGCAGCAGGCTCTTCAGCCACAGGAGCAGGGCGAAGCCGAAACCGACCACCAGATAGGGCTTGATGATGGCGTTCGCACGGGACCGCACGAAACCATCGGCCTCCGGCTTCAGGTAGACCCCTGACAGGAACAGGAACAACGGCATGTGAAAGGAAAAGATCGCTGTCTGGAGCGACGTGTCCAGGATCGCCGCGTTGTGCCCCAGCACGACCAGCAGGATCCCGATCCCCTTCGCGACATCGACCGTCCGGTCCCTGCCACCCGCCCGCACCACTGACACCATCGACACTCCGCACACGGCGGAGCGAACGATACCACGACCGTGGCGCGTGGAGGAGAGGCGACGTGATGGATCCTCAACGCAGGGCGGGCGAGGGCGACGGCAACAGCAGGCTCCGGAACAGCCAGACCCGCAGGATCACGGCCCGCAGGGCGAGCGGCACGGCAACCCCCGCCGCCAGCCCGACGGCCCCGGCGAGCGGCACGTTCCCGGTCGCTTCATGCAGCGCGCGATAGACCTCCTGCTGCGGCAGGAAATGGAACAGCAGGATGAAGAGCGAGGCCCTGCCGCAGGCCGACAGCGCGGCGGCGGGCCAGCCTGTCCGCCCGATCGCCCAGGCGATGGCGAGCGCGAGGTAGATGCCGGTCAGCGCCAGCCCGATCACCACGGGAATCGCCCCGCCGACCCGGGTGTTGAAGTCGAGGACCGTCGGAAACGCGACGTGCAGGATCGCGAAGGCCGTCGCACAGGCGAGCACCGGCACCAGCGCCGGACGGAATCCGATGGCCCGGTCCCGGCAGCAATGGCCGAGGGCAACGAAGGCCCCGGTGACGAGCGCAAGGTCGATGCTCCAGGGCAGGCCGATGACGCCGAGGAGGCGCACCGGCCCCAGCTCCAGGTCGAACGGTGTTGCGAAGCGCTTCATGACCCAGAAGCCGAGCGCCATCAGCGCGACGATGAGCGCGAAGGCCGGCAGCGGTCGGCGCAGCAGGCCGGAGGCGATCAGCCCCAGCGCCGTCAGCTGCGCAACGAACAGCCCCGGCAGGAACCAGAGCGGGATGTTGTCGAGTGTTGTGCCGACGGCATAGCCGACGCCCGCGAGCTTGCTCGCGCCGATGCTCGCCAGCATCGGCAGGTCATGGTCGGCGAGCAGCACGCTCTTCAGCCAGAACAGGAAAGCGACCC
>JBGALW010000140.1:0-10780 GCA_044223585.1 Amaricoccus sp. | reverse complement strand
CGACAGCGGGATCAGCGTCGCCGGGTTGCAGTCCCAGAAACCGAGATAGCGCTGGATCACGCCGCGGGAATTGTGCTCGGGCGAGCCGTGATATCCGCGGCAGTCCCACTTCGCCTGAAGGCCCTTCGGCACCTCGTAGACATTGTGGATCTGGTTGATCGTCACGCCCTGGTTCGCGAGATGCAGGACCTGGTTGTTCATGTTGGCGTAGAGATCGCGCTGGCCGCGCAGGATCTCCTGGATGCGGTCGTTGCCCCAGCGCGGCCAGTGGTGCGAGGCGAACATCACCTCGGCCTCGAGCCCGAAGCGGTAGAGCGCGTCGGCGATGTATTTCGACCAGGCGAGCGGATCCCGCACCTGCGCACCGCGGAGCGTGTAGATGTTGTGGAGCGTGGCGGTGACGTTCTCCGCCATCCAGAGCGCCTTCATCGAGGGGATGTACGTGTTCATCTCCCGCGGCGCCTCGGTGTTCGGCGTGTTCTGGAACACCATCCCGAGGCCGTCGACCTCGAAGGTCTCGATCGGGTCGCTGACGAACCGGGTCGGCGCGATGAGCCCTGTCCCGCCGGCCGAGACGCGCGGCCCGAGCCCCTGCCCGACATAGCCGTGCGGAGCAGCCGGCAGCAGCAGGCCATACTGGTAGAACAGCCGCCGGTTCATGGCGTTGCCCGCGTAGACATTCTCCGAGACCGTGAAGCCCATGAAGTCGACGGGGGCGATCACCTCGACCTTGCCGGCGCGGACGTCCGCCTCGTCGATGATGCCACGCACGCCGCCCCAGTGGTCGCCGTGGGTGTGCGAGTAGATGACCGCGGTGATCGGCAGCCCCTCGCCCCTGTGCTGCTGGAACAGCTCCCACGCCGCCCGCGCCGTCTCGGTGGAAACGAGCGGATCGAAGACGATCCAGCCGGTCCTGCCGCGGATGAAGGTGATGTCGGAGAGATCGAAGCCGCGCACCTGGTAGATGCCGGGGATGACCTCGTAGAGCCCGTAATTGTTGTTGAGCCTGCCGATCCGGTGCAGCGACGGATGGATCGAGTCGAACTCCGTCTCCTGGTCGAGGAACTGGAAGCTTTCCATGTCCCAGGCGACGTGGCCCGCGTCGGACCTGATCACCATCTCCGGCATCCTGGCGATCAGCCCCTTGGACTGCTCGTCGAAGTCGCGGGTATCGTCGAAGGGAAGGCCGGCGCGCGCAGCCTTGAGGACCTCGATCGTGTGCGGCGACGGCGCCTTGCCCTTCGGGTGGAAGTGGCCCTTCAGCGGTGCCGGCGGGGTCTGGGCCAGCGCGGCGCCACCCTCCAGCAGGCTGGTACCGGCAACGGCAAAGGCGGCGCCCGCCGCGGGCAGGGCCGTCATGAAATCGCGGCGCGTCGGCATGCTGATGTCTTCTCCAGTCTGGTGCGCAAGCGCGGGGGAGCATTCCCCGCCGGCGCCTTGCATAGTTGCCCGGCGGCGCGGAGACTGCGCAGAATTCCGCACTTCGGGGGGAAAGCGATGGCACAGGCACGGCCGCGTGAACTCGACGCGCTCGCCACCGCCGGTTGGCTCGCCGAGACGCCCGCGCCGTTCCGGGATGCGGTGCTGGACCGCTGCCTGCTGAGGCGGTTCCTTCGCGGCGACGCCATCTATCGCGCCGGCGATCCGCCCGGCGGGCTTTATGGCCTGATCCGGGGCGGCGTCGGGGTCGAGCTTTCGCCGGCGTCGGGGTCGAGCTTTCGCCGAGCGACCGCGCACCGTTCATCGGCAGCTTCGCCCGGCCGGGATTCTGGATCGGCGAGGGGTCGCTGCTGACGCGCGGGCCGCGGTTCATCGGCATCCGGGCGACGCGCGACAGCCTGCTCGCGTACCTGCCCCTGTCACAGTGGGATGCGATCGTGCAGGGCGATCCCGCGGCCTGGCGCTGGATCGCCCACCTCGCGCTGCGCAACGAGCTGACCGCGCTCGCGGTGGCCGAGGCGCTGATGATACCGGGCGCGATCCAGAGGCTGGCGGCGGTGCTGCTGCTGCTCTGCGGCCAGAGCCGGGCGCCAGAAGAGACAGGGGCGGTGGAGATCGAGATCAGCCAGGACGATCTCGCCCGTATGGCGAACCTCTCGCGCTCCAGCACCGGACGCATCCTGCAGGCGTTCGAGGCCGATGGCCTCGTCACCGGCGGATACCGCCAGCTCCGGATCGCCGACTGCGAGGGGTTGCGCCGGCGCCGTTCGGGGGAGTGAGCGCGATCCGCGCCTTCGGTCCCCCCAAGATCTTGCGTGGCGCCGTGGCCCGAACGAGATAAGAGAGCGGCGACATGCGCCACCGGCCGACAGGGAGAGACCGCTTGAACCGCGAACTGCCCGTGGGTTCCGACCTGGAGCCGCTGCCGGTTCCGCCCGACGACCACTCGGGAGACGTGTTCGATCGCGCCGTGAACGCGCTCGCCGCCCGGCTCACGCTCGGCCTGTCGCCGGCGGCGCTGCGGGCGGCCTGGGCCGACTGGGCCTCCCACCTCGCGGCGTCCCCGGGCAAGCAGGCGGACCTTGCCCGCAAGGCCGCGCGCCAGATGCTCCGGCTGCAGATGCTGGCCCTGCAGGGCGGGTGCGAACGCTGCATCGAGCCGCTGGCGCAGGACCGGCGCTTCACCGGCGAGGCGTGGTGCCAGCCGCCGTTCAACCTGATCCACCAGGCCTTCCTGCTGCAGCAGGAATGGTGGTCGCACGCCACCACCGGCATCAGGGGCGTGACCCGGCAGCACGAGCAGGTGATGGAATTCGCCGCCCGGCAGCTGCTCGACGTGTTCTCGCCCGCGAATTTCGTCCTCACCAACCCCGAGGTGCTGGAGCGGGCCCGGCAGAGCGGCGGGATGAACTTCGTGCGCGGCGCCCGGAACTGGAGCGAGGATCTGGCGCGGGCGCTGACCGGAACCTTCGGGGCACGCCCCGAGGGCTTCACCGTCGGCGAGGACGTCGCGACGACGCCAGGCAAGGTCGTCTGGCGCAACCGGCTGATGGAGCTCATCCAGTATGCCCCGTCCACCGGCACGGTGCGGCCGGAGCCGATCCTGATCACCCCAGCCTGGATCATGAAGTACTACATCCTCGACCTCAGTCCGGCGAACAGTCTCGTGCGCCATCTGGTCGCGGCCGGCTACACCGTCTTCATGATCTCCTGGCGCAACCCCGGGCCGGCGGACCGCGATCTCGGCATGGACGACTATCTGCGCGACGGGCAGATGTCGGCGATCGAAGCGGTTCAGGCCATCACCGGCAGCCCGCGGATCCATGCCTGCGGCTACTGCCTCGGCGGCACGCTGCTCACCATTGCCGCCGCGGCGATGGCGCGCGACAGCGACGACCGGCTGGCGAGCCTCACCCTCTTCGCCGCCCAGTCCGACTTCACCGAAGCGGGCGAGCTGACGCTGTTCATCAACGAGAGCCAGGTCGCCTTCCTCGAAGACATGATGTGGGAACAGGGCTATCTCGACACCTGGCAGATGGCGGGCACCTTCCAGCTGCTGCGCTCGAACGATCTCATCTGGTCGCGGCTGACCCGCGACTACCTGATGGGCGACCGCGCCCGGCCGAATGACATGATGGCGTGGAACGCCGACGCGACCCGCCTGCCCTACCGGATGCATTCGGAATACCTGCGGCGGCTGTTTCTCGACAACGACCTCGCTGAAGGGCGCTATCTCGTCGATGGCGCCGCCGTGGCGCTGTCGGACATCCGCATCCCGGTCTTCGCCGTCGGGACCGAGACAGACCACGTCGCGCCCTGGCACTCGGTCTTCAAGGTGCACCTCATGCTCGACGCGGACGTGACCTTCGTGCTGACGAACGGCGGGCACAATGCCGGCGTCGTCTCCGAACCCGGCCACCCCGGCCGCCACTTCCGCCTGCTCACCACGCCCGCCCATCAGGCCTACCGCGGGCCGGAGGCCTGGGCGGCCGCGGCACCGGTCCACGACGGCTCATGGTGGCCGGCCTGGACCGCCTGGTTCGGCGACCGGTCCGGACCTGCGGCGTCGCCACCCGGCCTCGGGGCGCCCGCCCGCGGCTATCCGGTTCTCGGGGATGCGCCGGGAATCTATGTGAAGGCGCCCTGACCGCCGGGGCGGCGGCCGCGGCCATACGCCTGCGGTCGATCGCTTCGGCCGATGCGACTCCGACCCTGATTATCCCGCCGACGCCCTATTGCACCGGTTGCATGATCCGGGTGCAACCGCCGACGCGAGCAGTGACCTTCCACCGGAACGAACGCCGCTGCCGGCGGTTGACCCCTCGAAGGCCGGCAGGAGGATGCTGATGACCGACAGAACCATGACCGAGGCGGAGGCCATCGACGCGATCTGGAGCCTCGCCAAATCCATCGATTTCTGCATGTTCGTGACCTGGGACGGCGAGCGGCAGCGCGCCCGGCCGCTGTCCGCGCGGGTGTTCCGCGATCAGGGCCTGATCCATTTCCTCGTCGACGCCTCCGGCAAGGTCGACGAGCAGATCGCGAAGTTCCCGAAGGTGACGCTCGCCTTCGCGGACATCGGAAAGCATGACTACGTGGCGATCACCGGCACGGCGAGCGTCAGCGACGAACGCGCGGAGGTCGATGCGCTGTGGACCGCAGCCGACAAGGCATGGTGGGACGGACCGGAGGATCCGGCAATAAGGGTCGTGACCGTTCGACCGGAGGATGCGGAGCTCTGGAAGGGCCAGAACCGCATGATCCTCGCCGCCAAGCTCCTGACCGCTGCGGCGACCGGCATCAAGGCCGACATGGGCGAGAACGCCAAGGTCGACCAGCTCTGACCCGCCGGGCGACGCCTCCGCCCTACCGCTCGGGAACCAGCACCTCACGCTTGCCGACATGGTTGGCGTGACTGACGACGCCTTGGTCTTCCATCTGCTCGACGAGCTTCGCGGCCTTGTTGTAGCCGACCCCGAGCTTGCGCTGGATGTACGAGGTCGAGCACTTGCGGTCCTTCGCGACGATTGCCACCGCCTGGTCGTAGAGCACATCGTCGCTCTGCCCGCCGCCGAGCCCGAGCACCAGATCGATCTCGCTCTCGTCCTCCGGGTCCGGCCCGTCGACGATGCTGTCCTCGTATTGCGGAGAGCCGTGGCGTTTCAGGTGCCTGACCACCTCCTCGACCTCCTCGTCCGACACGAAAGGCCCATGCACGCGGGTGATCCGCCCGCCCCCGGCCATGTAGAGCATGTCGCCCTGGCCTAGCAGCTGCTCGGCGCTGCGTCGCCATGATGAGGTGGATGCCGGAGGCGCGCGCCATCTGGGCGAGGCGCTGGATGCAGGCCTCGATCTCCTTGCCGGCGACCATCATGAGGTCTGCCATCTCGTCGACGATGACGACGATGAACGGCATTGACTGCGGGTGGAACTCTTCGGTCTCGAACACCGGCTCGCCGGTTTCCTCGTCGAAGCCGGTCTGCACCGTGCGGGTGAAGGCCTCGCCCTTCTCCTGCGCGTCCTTCACCCGGGCGTTGTACCCGTCGATGTTGCGGACGCCCATCTTCGACATCTTGCGATAGCGCTCCTCCATCTCCGCCACCACCCACTTCAGGGCGACGACCGCCTTCTTTGGGTCGGTGACCACGGGGGAGAGCAGGTGGGGGATGCCGTCATAGACGCTGAGCTCCAGCATCTTCGGGTCGATCATGATGAGCCGGCATTCGTCCGGGGTCAGCTTGTAGAGCAGCGACAGGATCATCGTGTTGATCGCGACCGACTTGCCCGACCCGGTGGTGCCGGCGATCAGGAGGTGCGGCATCCGCGCGAGGTTCGCCACCACCGGCTCGCCGCCGATGTCCTTGCCGAGCGCCAGCGGCAGCGCGTGCCCGGTGTCGCCATAGGCCTTCGCCGCGAGGATCTCGCGAAGCAGCACCTTCTCGCGCAGCTCGTTCGGCAGCTCGATGCCGATGACCGACCGGCCGGGAATCGTCGAGCAGCGGCAGGCGAGCGCCGACATCGACCGCGCAATGTCGTCCGACAGGCCGATGACCCGGCTCGCCTTCAACCCCGCCGCGGGCTCGAGCTCGTACATGGTGACGACCGGCCCCGGCCGGATCGAGACGATCTCGCCCCGCACGCCATAGTCGTCGAGCACCGATTCCAGCATCCGCGCGTTCTCCTCCAGCGCGTCGCTGGAGAGGTGGTGGCGGACGATGGTGGACGGGTTCTGCAGCAGTGACAGAGCCGGCATGACGAAGCCCTCACCGCCGTCCGGGTCGAGCGCCAGCTCGGGCTGCTCCTCCAGCTGGGCGCGCACGCTCTTGGTCAGCGTCCGGCGCGGCGGCTGCTGGACCCGCGGCTCCGGCGCCGCGGCAGCGGAATCGACAGGCCCCGCGAGCTCCGCGACCGGCTCCCGCTCGATCACGTCGATGTCGCCCACGGCGGCGGTCAGTGGCGGGATCGCCCGCTGCGCCAGCGGCCGGGGCGCGGCCTCGGCCTCGTTGCGGGCCCGGACCGCCGCGGTGATCTTTGCCATCACGCTGTCGCCGTCGCGCGCGCCACGGGATTGAAGCGCGGTCCGGAGGCAACCACCGGCTCGGCCGCGCGGCGGCGCGACGCTCGGCCGCCCGTGCCCGCGCGACCCGCGCACCTCGGCCGCGCCGCTGGCGGCCTTGCCAGTCAGGCCCGTGCGCGCCGGCGTAGAGCACGACCGAGCCCTGCGCGAGAACCGCACGAATCCGGTGAACTCGGCCCAGGTGACACCGAGGACGTAGCCCGCGGACAGGACGAACCCGACCGCCAGCGCAAGAGTGGCGATCTGCAGCGACAGGGTGACGGAGAGCGGCGACAGCGACAGCAGGGCACCGAGGGCGGCATCGCCCAGCAGCCCGCCGAGGCCGTAATCCTCCGGCCACGCCGCGGGGGGGACGTGCGTCGCGGCAAAGGTGGCGGCGATCAAGAGCGCGACGGGCGCGAGGATGGTGCGCGCCACCACCCGGCCATCGCCGACATGCGCGACCAGCCTGGCCCCCAGGCGGCCAGGATCGCGGGGATGCCGTAGGCGGCCCAGCCGAGTGCGCGATGCAACGGATCGGCCAGCGAGGCGCCGATGAGGCCGAGCGCATTGCGCGGCGCCTCGTCGGTCGCGCTGAACAGGCTCGGGTCGTCCGGCGAATAGGTGCGGATCATCAGCGTCGCCAGCACGGCGACGCCCAAGAGCACGATCCCGACGAGCTCGGTGCCCCGGCGGCGCAGCGCGACCTCGGTGTCGCGTTCCATCAGCGGCGCCCGGCGCTTCCCCTTGGTGCGTGCTGCCATGCGATCCGTCCCTTTCCTGCTCACCGTCCGAGCGTGGCGCGGATCGCCCGCAGCCCGCGTTCCACCTCTCCCGCCGGCGCGACCAGCGCCACGCGGATAAATCCCGCCCCCGGGTTCACGCCGTCCTCGCCAGCCCGACCGAGATAGCCGCCGGGCAGCACCCGGACGCCCGCCTCGCGCCAGAGCCGGAGCGCGGCCGCCTCGCCGTCGCCGACCTCCAGCCAGAGGAAGAAGCCGCCGTCCGGCGCCCGGTAGCCGGCCATGTCACCCAGCAGCCGGTCCGCCAGCGCGAACTTCTCGCGATAGAGCGAGAGGCTTGCCGCCACGTGCGCGTCATCCTGCCAGAGCGCCTCGGAGGCCCGCTGGATCGGCAGCGGCAACGGTGCGCCGCCATAGGCCCGAAGCTGCTTCATCGCGGCGATCGATGCCCGCCCCCCGGCGGCAAAGCCCGAACGGAGCCCCGGCGCGTTCGACCGTTTGGAAAGCGAATGGAACATCACCACCCGCTCGGGGTCCGCGCCGGTTGCCGCCGCGACCGCCAGCACACCGGGCGGCGGGCTGTCGCGGTAGATGTCGGAGTAGCACTCGTCCGCGAGGACACGGAAATCGTGCCTGTCGGCCAGCGCCAGCAGAGCCCGGAGCCATGCCTCGTCCGCCACCGCGCCCTGCGGATTGGACGGCGAGCAGATGTAGGCGAGCGTCACCCGGTCGAGCAGCGCCGGCGGGAGGGCGGCGTAGTCCGGCAGGAAGCCGGTCTCCGCCGTCGCCGGGACCGGCACCGGCTCCGCCCCCACGGCGAGCGCCGCCGCGCCGTAGGCCTGGTAGAAGGGGTTCGGCATCAGGATCGCCGGCCGCCCGCCGGCCTTCTCCTCGGGCGACAGGGCGAGCGCCGCGGCGAACAGCCCCTCCCGCGTGCCGTTCAGCGGGATGACCTGCGTATCGGGATCCACCGCGACCCCGTGCCGCCGCCCGATCCAGCCGGCGATTCCCTGGCGCAGCCCCGGCGTGCCGTCATTCGGGGGATAGAGCGCGAATTCTCCGGCATGGGCGGCGATCGCCGCGGCGACGACCGGCGGCAGCGCATGCTTCGGCTCGCCGATCGTCATGACGATCTCCGGCCCGCCCGGCGGCACGCCGTCGAGCAGGCGTCGCAATCGCGGAAAGGCGTACTCCGGCAAGCCGGAGAAGCGCGCGGGGAAGTCCATGCTCAAGCCTCATCGTCGGGGTCTCGAGGCCCCGTTGCCGCGAAATGTAGCCGCGATGCCCGTTTCGGTCCAGTATTTTGCGGCGCACCCGTCAGGCGAGCGCCCGCTCCAGTGCCGCTGCGACACGCAGCAGGCGCGCATCGCCGCCCGCCGGGGCCGACGCCATCAGGCCGAGATGCGGCGCGCCGGTCGGCAGGGTGACGGCACAGCCGCCCATCAGGTTGATGAGCCGGGTGTTGCGCAGCGCCAGCAGATTCTCCTCCACGAAGAAGTCGGCGTCCGCCAGCAGCCGGTCCACCGGCGGCGGCAGGTTGGCCGTCGTCGGCATCAGCAGCGCGTCGCAGTCGGCCATCCAGCCGGCCCAGGCATCCCGCAGGCCGTCGAGCTTGCGCCAGGCCGCGACGAAGTCCGCCGCCCGGACGCCGGCGCCGCTGCGGAAGCGGTCGCGGATCAGCGGATACATGAGATCGGGCCGCGCCTCGATCTCGTCGCGCCAGACGCCATAGGCCTCGCCGCCGAACAGCACCCCGGCGAGCGCCAGCGCCTCGGCGAACGCCGGGGTTGGACCGCGGACGATGACCGCGCCCGCCACAGCCAGCCGGTCCACCGCCGCCGCGAAGGCGGCCGCCGGTTCAGGACGGGTCAACCCGATCGAGTCGTCGGCGACACGGAACCGCATCCCGGCGACCGCCGCGCCCCGGAGATCGACGGCGGGCGTCCCGGCCAGCGCGGACAGGAGAAGCCCCGCGTCCTCGACCGTCCGCACCATCGGCCCGATGGTGTCGAAGCTGGGACAGAGCGGCAGCGTGCCCGCCATCGGCAGGCTGCCCGGACTGGTCTTGAAACCGACGATCCCGTTCCAGGCCGCCGGGACGCGGACCGATCCGCCGGTGTCCGAGCCGACGCCGGCCGCAGCGAGGCCGAGCGCCACGGCGACGCCGGTGCCGGACGACGACCCGCCGGGTGCGAGCGGGGCGTCGAGGGCATTCGGCGGCGTCGCCGCCACCGGGTTCACGCCGAGCCCCGAGAAGGCGAGTTCGGTCATGTGGGTCTTGCCGAGGCAGACCAGCCCGGCCCGCGTCGCCCGCGCCAAGACCGCCGCATCCGCGGCCGGCACCCGCCCGGCAAGGAAGGCCGAACCGGCCTCGGTGGCGGTGCCGGCGCTGTCGAAGAGGTCCTTCCAGGCCAGCGGCACCCCGTCGAGCGGCCCGCGCCGCATCCCGGTCCGCGCGCGCACCGCCGCGTCCGCCGCCTCCGCACGCGCGCGCTCCGGGGTCGCGCGGGCATAGATCCGTCCGCCGTCCGGATGCGCCGCGATCGCCGCCAGGTAGGCTTCCGCCAGATCCCGCGGGTCGATCGTCCCCTTGCCGATCCCCCGGCCCAGCGCCGCCGCCGTCATCGCCCGCCACTCGTCCGCCATGCCGTCGCTCCCGCCCTGCCCGCGGCGACGCTAGCCGCGCCGCGGCGGCTGGACAATCGCCACCGGCGGCCGATAGTGGCGGCCATGGAGCGGGATTGCGACGTGCTGATCGTCGGGGGCGGGCTGAACGGCCCGGTCCTCGCGCTGGCGCTGGCGGAAGCCGGGCTGACGACGGTCGTCGTCGACGCGAGCCCGCCGGAGGTGCAGGCGGACCCCGCCTTCGACGGCCGCGCCTATGCCCTCGCCCTCGCCTCGCGGCGGATGCTGACCGCCCTCGGCCTGTGGGCACGGGTCGCGGCGCACGCCCAGCCGATCGAGTCGATCCGCATCAGCGACGGACGCGCCGGCGAGGGGGCCGCCCGGGCCTTCCTGCACTTCGACCAGCACGAGATCGACGACGGCCCGATGGGCCACGTTCTCGAGGACCGCTTCCTGCGCCGCGCGCTGCAGGCGGCGATGGCGGCGGCGCCGAAGGTGACGCTGCGGTCGCCCGCAACGGTGACGGGGCATGTCGTGGCGCCGGGGGGCGTCACCGCGACCCTCGCGGACGGCGCGAGCATTTCCGCCGCGCTGCTCGTCGCCTGCGACGGGCGCGCCAGTCCGGTAGCGGCCCGCTGCGGCATCCGGCGGCGCGGCTGGGACTATGGCCAGACCTCGCTCGTCTGCGCCATCACCCACGAGGCGCCGCACCGCGGGACGGCGCACCAGTTCTTCATGCCCGAGGGGCCGCTGGCCATCCTGCCGCTGCCCGGCAACCGTTCGTCGATCGTCTGGACCGAGGCGACCGACCGCGCCGCCGCCATCGCCCGGATGGACGCGGAGGACTATCTCGCCGAGCTGCGCCCACGGTTCGGCAGCTTTCTCGGCGAGATCGGGCTGGAGGGTGCGCGCTTCA
>JBGALW010000004.1:0-61356 GCA_044223585.1 Amaricoccus sp. | reverse complement strand
GCTGGCCGGAACCAGGTGGTGTGGACCCGGCTGATTGCCGACCTCGACACGCCCGTCTCGCTGATGCTGAAGCTGACCGAGGCGCGCAAGGACAGCTTCCTCCTGGAGAGCGTCACCGGCGGCGAGATCCGCGGCCGTTACTCGATCATGGGAATGAAGCCGGACCTCGTCTGGGAATGCCGCGGCCCCGCCGCGCGGCTGAACCGCGCGGCACGCTTCGATCCCGACGGCTGGACGGACGCCGGAACCGACCCGCTCGCGAGCCTGCGCGCGCTGATCGCGGAGAGCCATATCGACCTGCCGGACGAACTGCCCGCGATGGCGGCGGGGCTTTTCGGCTATCTCGGCTACGACATGGTGCGGCTCGTCGAGCGGCTGCCGGACGTCAACCCGGACCCGCTCGGCCTGCCCGACGCGGTGATGCTGCGGCCCTCCGTGGTGCTGGTCGTCGACGGTGTGAAGGGCGAGGTCACGGTCATCAGTCCGGCCTGGACCGGATCGGGCCTGTCGCCGCGCGCGGCCTATGCCCAGGCTGCGGAGCGGGTGATGGACGCGGTGCGCGACCTCGACCGGACCCCGCCGCAGGCGACCCGTGACCCGGGCGACGCGGCGCCGGGCACTCCGGTCTCCAACACCAGCCATGCGCGCTATCTGGAGATCGTCGAGAAGGCGAAGGAATACATCCGCGCCGGCGACATCTTTCAGGTCGTGCCGTCGCAGCGGTGGGCGCAACCCTTCACACTGCCCCCCTTCGCGCTCTATCGGGCGCTGAGGCGGACGAACCCTAGCCCCTACATGTTCTACTTCAACTTCGGCGGCTTCCAGGTCGTCGGCGCCAGCCCGGAGATCCTCGTCCGTGTCAAGAACGGCACGGTGACAATCCGCCCGATCGCCGGCACCCGGCCACGCGGCGCCACGGCGGTCGAGGATCTGGCGCTGGAGGCCGACCTGCTGGCCGACCCCAAGGAGCGGGCGGAGCACCTGATGCTGCTCGATCTCGGGCGCAACGATGTCGGACGCGTCGCGAAGATCGGCAGCGTCGATCCGAACGAGCAGTTCATCATCGAGCGCTACAGCCACGTGATGCACATCGTCTCCAACGTCGATGGCGAGCTTGCCGAAGGGCAGGACGCGCTCTCGGCGCTGCTCGCCGGGCTGCCGGCGGGCACGGTGTCGGGCGCGCCGAAGGTGCGGGCGATGCAGATCATCGACGAGCTGGAGACCGAGAAGCGCGGCGTCTATGGCGGCGGCGTCGGCTATTTCAGCGCCGGCGGCGACATGGACATCTGCATCGCGCTGCGCACCGGCGTGGTGAAGGACGGCACGCTCTACGTGCAGGCCGGCGGGGGCGTCGTCTATGACAGCGACCCGGAAGCGGAGCACCAGGAGACGGTGAACAAGTCCAAGGCCCTGATCCAGGCCGCGCGCGATGCCGGACTGTTTGTCGGCCCCCGCGGCGGAAACTGAGCCGGCGGCGGCCGACAGGCTCAGCCTTCCTCGTCCTCGCCGTTTTCCGCGATCAGTGCGACCGACACCACACGCTCGTCGGCGGCGGTGTTGAACACCCGGACGCCGCCGGCGCCGCGCGAGCGGAACGGGATGTCGCCGACCGGCACGCGGATCGACTGGCCGGCGTCGGTCGCGAGCATGATCTGGTCGTCCTGCTCCACGGGGAAGAGCACGACCAGCGGTCCGCCCCGCATCGCGCGGTCCATCGCCGCCACGCCCTGCCCGCCACGGCCGCGCACCGGATAGTCGTGGCTCGACGACAGCTTGCCGGCGCCCCGCTCGGTGATGGTGAGGAGCAGGTCCTCCGCCTCCGACATCTCGACATAGCGGGCCTGCCCCAGTTCGAACGAGGGCTCGACGCCCTCGCCGGCCGCCTCCTCCTCGTCGTCGGCCTCCGCCTCCTCCTCAAGCGCCCCGGCAACCGCCCGGCGCATCTTGAGATAGGCCGCCCGTTCGTCCGGCGTCGCCTCGAAATGGCGGACGATCGCCATCGACACGACCTCGTCGCTCTCGCCCAGCCGGATGCCGCGGACGCCGGTGGAATCCCGCCCCTTGAACACCCGCACGTCGCCAACGGCGAAGCGGATCGCCCGCCCGCCCTTGGTGGTCAGCAGCACATCCTCGTCCTCGGAGCAGATGCCGGCCGCGATCAGCCGCGTTCCCTCCGGCAGCTTCATCGCGATCTTGCCGTTGGCCTTGACGTTGGTGAAGTCGTCGAGCGCGTTGCGCCGGACGTCGCCGTCGGAGGTCGCGAACATGATCTGAAGGGCGGACCATTCCTCCTCCGGCACGTCGACCGGCAGGATCGCGGCGGCGGACACGCCCTGCGGGATCGGCAGGATGTTGACGATCGCCTTGCCGCGCCCGTTCCGCCCGGCGAGCGGCAGGCGCCAGGTCTTCAGCATGTAGACCATGCCGTCGGTGGTGAAGACGAGGAGCGCGGTGTGGGTGTTGGCGACGAAGAGGCGAGTGACGAAATCCTCGTCCTTCGTCGCCATCCCGGTCGTGCCCTTGCCGCCGCGGCGCTGTGCCCGGTATTCGGTCAGCGGCGTGCGCTTGATGTAGCCGCCGGCGGTGACCGTGACGGCCATGTCCTCGCGCTCGATCAGGTCCTCGTCGTCGAGGTCGCTGTCCCACTCGACGATCTCGGACCGCCGCGGCACCGCGAAAAGCTCCTTCACCTCGCGCAGCTCGTCCGAGATGATCCCCATGATCCGGCTGCGCGAGCGCAGGATGTCGAGATAGTCGTTGATCCTGCCGGCAAGCTCCTCCAGCTCGTCGGTCACCTCCTTGACGCCGAGCGCGGTCAGCCGCTGCAGGCGCAGGTCGAGGATGGCGCGGGCCTGCGTCTCGGAGAGCAGGTAGGTGCCATTCTCATGAACGCGGTGTGTCGGGTCGTCGATCAGCGCGATGTAGGGCGCGATGTCCGCCGCCGGCCAGGGCCGCGTCATCAGCCGCTCGCGCGCTTCGGCGGGGTCGGCGGAGGCCCGGATCGTCGCCACCACCTCGTCGACGTTCGAGACGGCGACCGCGAGGCCGCAGAGGATGTGCGCCCGCTCCCGCGCCTTGCGCAGCTCGAACGCGGTCCGGCGCGCGACCACCTCCTCGCGGAAGGCGACGAAGTTGGTGAAGAAGGCGCGCAGGTCGAGCTGCTCCGGCCGGCCACCGTTCAGCGCCAGCATGTTGCAGCCGAAGCTCGTCTGCATCGGCGTGAAGCGGTAGAGCTGGTTCAGCACCACGTCCGGCGTCGCGTCGCGGCGCAGTTCCACCACCACGCGGACGCCGAAGCGGTCGCTCTCGTCCTGGACGTGGGCGATGCCGTCGATCTTCTTCTCGCGCGCCAGCTCGGCGATGCGCTCGATCATCACCGCCTTGTTCACCTGGTAGGGGATCTCGGAGACGATGATCGCCGTCCGGCCGCTGCGCACCTCCTCGATCCGGGTGCGGGCCCGGATGAGCACGGAGCCGCGTCCCTCGTGATACGCCTTGCGCGCACCGGAGCGGCCGAGGATCAGGGCGCCGGTCGGGAAGTCCGGCGCGGGGACGAACTCCATGAGTTCGGCGACCGAAAGGTCCGGATTCTCGATCAGCGCCAGCGTCGCGTCGACGACCTCGCCGAGATTGTGCGGCGGGATGTTCGTCGCCATGCCGACGGCGATGCCGCCGGCGCCGTTGACCAGCATGTTCGGGAAGCGCGCGGGCAGGACCGTCGGTTCCAGATCCTTGCCGTCGTAGTTCGGCGCGAAGTCGACCGTCTCCTTGTCGATGTCGGCGAGCAGGAAGTTCGCCGCCTTCGCCATCCGCACCTCGGTGTAGCGCATGGCCGCCGGTTTGTCGCCGTCCATCGAGCCGAAGTTGCCCTGCCCGTCGAGCAGCGGCAGCGACATGGAAAAGTCCTGCGCCATCCGGACCAGCGCGTCATAGATCGCGCTGTCGCCGTGCGGGTGATACTTACCCATGACGTCGCCGACCGGGCGCGCGCTCTTGCGATAGGGCTTGTCGAACGTGTTCCCCGTCTCGTGCATCGCGTAGAGGATGCGGCGGTGGACCGGCTTCAGCCCGTCGCGGAGGTCGGGGATCGCGCGGCTGACGATCACGCTCATCGCGTAGTCGAGATACGATGTGCGCATCTCCGACTCGATCGCCACCGCAGGACCGGCGTGCGCCATCCGCGGCGTCGCGTCGTCGTCCGGGGCGTCGTCGTCTTCGGGAGTATCGGCCAAGGGGGATCCGGGGTAGCTGGACGGGTCAGGAACTATAGGCCGCCACCCCCGCGGCCGCAAGCCTTCCGCGCCGCGGCGGCGCTCGTCAGCGCCCTGAATTCATTGCGGTTTCAGGCAGGGGCCGGCACGGCGCTGGAGGCAACCGTCAGGGTCTGTGTCGGGAGCGCGAAGGTGAGGCCGCAGGTCGACGCGATGGCCCTGATGTCGAGCAGCAGCTTCTCCTGCAGGCGGTAGAAGTCGTCCTCATCCTCGGCCAGCAACTCGGCGTGGACCTGCACGTCCACCGAGAAGTCACCGAGCGCGACCACCCGCACCCGTGGCGGCAGCGGCGCGTCCGGATCGAGGGGAAACGTCTCGAGCGCGGCCATCGCGCGCCGGGCGAACGCGGCCAGCTGTTCGGACGTCGCGTCGATGGTGAAGCGCAGGACATGCTCGAACAGCGTCGCGTCGCGACAGCTCTTGTTCGTGACCTGCATCTTCGCGAGGTCGGCGTTCGGCACGCTGATCTGCATCCCGTCGAGCGCCCGGATCCGCGTCGAGCGCGGCCCGATCGACTCCACGTAGCCCTGGCCCCCGTCGAAGATGATGAAGTCGCCGACCCGGAACGGCCGGTCGGCGAAGATCGAGACGCCGCCGAAGAGGTTCTCGATCGTCGACTGCGCGGCGAGCGCCAGCGCAAGGCCGCCGACGCCGACGCCGGCCACCAGCCCGAGGACCGGCAGGCCAAGCATGTTGGCGCCGTAGACGATCACCGCGGCGGCCACGGCAAGGCCGGACACCCGGGCGACGAGGCGCAGCAGATGCACGTCGTAGCCGTGCCGGATCGCGCCGGGCGACCCCGCCGCGACCTCGCCAACCAGCGTCAGGAACTGCCGGGCCGCCAGCGCGACGCCGAGGATGACCGCCATCAGGGTGCTGACCTGGAAGATCCGGAAGGCGACGCCCGAGAGGTTCAGCTGGCCGACGACATAGGCGCGCAGGGCGAGGGCGATGAGGCTCGCGATCACCGGCACCGAAAGGTGCCACGCTTGCGCTGCAATCGGCCCCGTGGCCCGGGCCCGGCTGGAGGCGAAGCGCGTCCAGGCCACTCCGAGCCAGATCGCGACCGCGGAGAGGATCGCGGTCGCGAGGATCTTCCACACCGGCGTGCCCAGCACCAGGATCTGCAGCGGCTCCGGCACCGCCCTGACGACGAAGCCGGGGACCATCGGTCCGGTAAACTGGACGAGCGCCTCCCGCCAGCTGTCGTACGGCGCCGGATTGATGACCGGGAGATCGATGATGAGCGCGTGCAGGTCCGGCAGGCGGGAGACCGAGTCCGCCGAGATGAGGAAGGATCCCGCGTCGGGCCCGGCGGGTATCCGCACGATCTCGATGTCGGTTCCCGGCAGCCAGGCGCGATCGGGCGCGGCGGCGCCATCGCCCGGCAGACTGGCCGGGTCGATCGCCGGGATCCGCATCAGGATGTCCTTCAGGTAGCCGAAGGAAGCCTCCCCCGTCTCCGACCGCGTGGCGGGCGGCGTCTGGCTGAGATCGAAGAGGCGGTCGGTTCGGCCGAGGATGCGCCGCATCACCAGCTGCCGGGAGAAGCTCGGAACCTCCCGGTAGGCTTCATACGCCGCATCGAGATCCGCACCGAGCGCCGAGAGCGCGGCGACGGTGGCCCGCGGACTCGACGTGTCGATCGGCGCCAGCGGCGAGGCAAAGACCGGAGGAGCAGCGACGGGCTCCGCTGCGGCCGCGGGAAGCACCGCGAGGCGAACGGCCGCGAGGAGCAGGAGGAGGAGGCCAGCGAGCAGGGTGAGGCGGCGCATGGATGGTCCGGATCGTTTGGCAGGCGTGACGCTAGACGATTGCCGCGGGCGGAGACAGGGGCGCACCCGGCCGCGACGCGAAGATTGAACGGCTTGACAGCCCTGGCGAAAGCCGTCAGGCCGTCGGTCGATCCGCGCTCGGGGACGGGCCGGTAGCTCAGCGGTAGAGCAGCGGTTTTACACGCCGTCGGTCGGGGGTTCGATCCCCTCCCGGCCCACCAATGTCCCCTTATTTCAATGGCTTGCGGATAGGTTTCGTCCCCTCACGGGGGCGAAATGTTCTCACGCTCCGTTCGCCTTCTGTCGCGGATTCGTTCAGCTTCGTTGCGGCGCTGTCGGCGCTTCTCGCGCGGTCGTGGGCCCGCGTGTAGACCCCGCTCGACTTGACCGAGCAGTGCCCCAGCACTGACGCCACCTCGCCGGGCGAGCACCGGCCTCGGCGAGCCGCCGGCCGATCGCCTTGCGCAGCCCGTGCATGTTCAGGTGCCGGCCGTACCGGTCCGGCAGAAAGCGCAGCACGCCACCCACATCCTCAGCACCTAGCCCTGGGACGGCCGCGACCCACTTCGCCATGTGGGTGGTCAGCCCGATCTCGCTGAGAACCTGACCGTCTCGGGTCTGCAGGAAGGTCATCTGCGCCCGCGGGATCGTGTCGAACAATACAAGAACAGCCGCGAGTCGATAATTCCCTCCACCCATCCACCTTCCGGCTCGATCGCCGGGTGCGGTCCTTCCGGCGGACCGGAGATGGAGCGCATCTTGGGCCCTGCCCAGCCGCTCTGGATGAACGTCGTTTCTCCGCCGCAGGACCAATCCAGGTCAGGTCTTTTTCGACCGGCACATGCACCGCGCCCGCGCGCACCGCCATGGACGAGCATCGGGCAGTCAGAGCGCGGCCGTGCCACGGTCGGTGATCCCTGGTGCCGCGACGATCACTCGACGCCCGCGAATTTGCCGCCGCTGTGGTTCAGGGTCATCCATGCGACCGTGATGACGATTACGCCAAGGAAAACGGTGCTCGTGATGATGGTTCCGAAGCCCATTCCTCCGTACGCGGCCGGCTGGGAGAGCAGGTCGCCGAAGGAAGCCCCGAGCGGGCGGGTGAAGATGTAGCCGAGCCAGAAGGCGAGAACCGGGTCGAGACCCAACCGGAAGTATCCTATCCCGAGCGAAGTGATCACGAGACCGAAGAGAATCCCGGTCGCCAGGTAGCCGAGACCGAATTTTTCGGCGATCAGATCCCCGACGGCGGTGCCGAGGGCGAAGGTGAAGAGGATCGCCAGCCAGTAGAAGGTTTCGCGCCGCGGCGTGACGATCGTGTGGATCGACAGGGTGCCCTCGATTCGGCGCCAAAGCGAGAACGTCAGCGCGAGCGCGGCGCTGAAGCCAATCGTGCAGGTCACGAGGCTGACGCCGAGATCGTCGACGAGGTTGTCGGTGACGAGTGTTCCGACGATCGAGATCAACACGACCGCGAGCCAGTAGGTCCACGGGACATAGCGGCGGCGCGAGAACTGGAGCGCGAGGGCGAGGACGAGGACCGCGGCCATGATCGCCGAGGTCGCCGGAAGTCCGAGACCGAGATTGACGGCGAGGTAGTCGGCCGCCGTCTCGCCCATCGTTACCGCCATCAGCTTGATGAGCCAGAAGTCGGCCGTGACCTGCGGCACCCGGTTCGGCAGAGAGCTCTGGGGCGGAAGCTCCTGCTCCGCGAAGGGTTCGACTGTCATCATCTCCGTGTCCTCTCAGTTTCTGACGAGCGCGAGGGCCTTCGCCGTGAAGGCATCCGATCGCCTGTCGTCATCGGCATTGCACCGCTCGGTCGCCTTGGCCTGGAGCGCGATCGCCTCCGCCTGCCGCACGGGTTCGACCGATCCGTCGCTCAACGCCCGGCGCAGGTTCCCGAGCATCGTCTCGCATGGGATCGGGTGACCGCTTTCGTCGGTGACGGCGATGCCGGAAGCCGTGGCAATGGCCCCGCCCGGCAGCGCACCGCCTGCCGGGTCGGTGAGGACAAGTGCCAGCGCCGCGAGCGCCTGATCCACCGCCTT
This sequence comes from Amaricoccus sp., assembly GCA_044223585.1. Lineage (GTDB taxonomy): Bacteria > Pseudomonadota > Alphaproteobacteria > Rhodobacterales > Rhodobacteraceae > Amaricoccus. The sequence continues at coordinate 53,259 of JBGALW010000004.1, read as the reverse complement.
CGGGTCGGGATGAGCGGCCCTGAGCGCTGAGAAGCTCTCGTCGGCCGCGGCATCGACATTGCCCCACGAGACAGCTGCCATCGGGCGCATGGTGGCCTCGGCCTCGTCCCAACGGGTCTCGAAGTCGGTGATCCGCCTTTCCGCGGCGCCGAGGTCGCCAGCCTTCACCAGCGCCTGCGTGTCCGCGACGATGCCCTCGTAGGCCGAGAGGTCGCCAAGCGGCGCAGGTGCGGTGGCGGAAGCCAAGTGCCGTGCGCCCGGCAGCAGGAGCTCGACCGCTGTGAAGCCAGCGACCGGCACCAGGATCAGTGCCGATGCCAGCAGGAACTGTCTCATACAAACCTCACGGTAGTTCTGGCGAAGCCGTAGCGCCGGCGCGGCAGGCGCCGGCGCAAGTCTGCTATTCGGTCTGAAGGTCGCCGACGTGGGGCCCGCACTGGAGACGCAGGGTGACAAGCAGGGCGATCGCCGCCGCGAGGACCAGCGAAGCGAGCGGCCGGCTGAGCGCGAGGCCCCCGTGGTCGAGCGGCTTGTCGAGGAAGTCGCCGACCGCCGCACCGAGCGGGCGGGTCAGGATGAAGGCAGCCCAGAACAGGAAGACCCGGCTGACGCTGGTGGTGTGGTAGAGCACGGGCAGGACAGCGAGGGCGCCGGCGAAGACCAACGCCGCGCCGGTGTACCCGAGTCCGCCGTCGGCCGCCCAGTCGCCGAGCGCGGTGCCGAGGGTCTGCGAGAAGGTGATGGTGATCCAGTAGAAGAGTTCGGCGCGAGGCTCGTGGACCGTCTCGACGGAGATCGAGCCGAGGCGTGAGTACCAGAGCGCAAGGCTTGCGACGACGCAGGCGAGAAGCAGGAGCGACCCACCCGGATAGCCGATCCCGAGCGACCGCGTGGCGAAGTCGGCCATGGTGGTTCCCGCCATCGTCGAGGCGATGATCGTCAGCCAGTAGAGCGCCGGGCTGAAGCGGTCGGCACGGATCTGCAGGGTCGCAAGCACAATCAGCGGGGCGACGAGGATCGCCGTAGAGGCAAGATAGCCGAGGTCCCAGGTCATGCTGAGCGTGTCGCCCCCGGTTTCACCCAGAGTGGTGGCGAGGATCTTGATGATCCAGAAGCCGAGCGTGACGGCCGGCACCTTGGTTGCCAGTTCCATGCCGCCGGCAGTCCTGTAGTCGCCGCCTGCCGTGAAGTCGCTTGTCGTCATGAGTGTCCCTCTCTTGCCTTGATGGCTAGGGAAGGCGGTAACGGGCGCGAATGAGGGCAGACTTAGACCGGACTCGCGTCAACAGGGAAAAGTATATGAAAAGCCGATGCCACCGCGCGGGGTAGTGTAGACCCCGATGCCCGTCGACGTTGCCCCGAGGACCGCACCGGCGAGGACCTGGAGCGCCGTGTGCTTGTCCGCGGCGACGCGCGACGCGGCAACGAGCGCGACGGCCGCCGCACCGCCAATCGCGACGGCGGGATTGCCCGCGGCGCAATGCACCGCGAGGTCCGTCGCGCCAGAGGCCGCGGCAGCGGTGTGGCCCGAGGGAAAGCCCTGCCCGGTTCCGTCCGGACGCTCGTTGATCGGCGCATCCCCGAGGCCGTGCTTCAGGCCCTGCGTCACCGCAGTCTGGGCGAGGAAACCGGTCGCATAGCTCGCCAGTCGGTGCTGCCCGGCGGCGCAGGCTGCGGCCGCGAGCGGCAGGGCGACCTGCAGGACGTCGCCGGCACCGGTCAGGGCGTCACCGGCCTGAACCGGTGATCCGAGGCCGGCCCCGAGGGCAAGCGCCAGCGCCAGTGCACGCCATCCCCGTCCTTTCATCGTTAACTCCCATCGGCCTGCCGCAACGGGCCGGACCGTGGGATCGCGGAATTAGGGGACGCTTAGGTCGGGCCGGCGGCGGGCCGGAAGAGAGCTGGAAACGCCAGGACTACCTCCAGGCCTGACCGGTCTGCCCGGTTGCAAAGCGACAGCGCGATGCCGTGACGGCGGGCGACGATCTCGGCGATGGCAAGACCGAGGCCACTCCCCTCCGCCTCCTGACCCTCGACACGAAAGAACCGTTCGAAGACCCGCGGCAGTGCCTCCGGCGGAATGCCGGGGCCGGTGTCGCGGACGCAGACCTCCGTCGCGCCGGGCGCTGTCCGCATGTCCACGTCGACCGTGCCTCCTGCCGGCGTGTAGCGGAGCGCGTTCTCAAGCACGATGTCGAGAAGGGTGCGAAAGTCGTCCCGGTCGCCCAGCGCCTCCGCGTCGAGGCCGGCGACCAGCCCGAGATCGATGTCCCGGGCAATTGCCATCGGCGCGAGGCCCCCGAGCGCCTCGGCGACAACCGGCCGGATGGCGACCGGTACCCGCGCCGACGGCGGTCCGGCCTCCTGCCGGGCGAGACGGAGCAGCTGGCTTGCGACCCGCGAGGCCCGCCGCACCGCCGCCTCGACGAACGAGAGCCGATCGTCCGTGCCGCCTGCGTTTGCGCGGAGGTTGCCCACCTCAAGCGTCAAGGCGGTGAGCGGGGTGCGGAGCTGATGCGCGGCGTCGGCGACGAAGGCCCGCTGCTGGTCCATGAGGCCGCGCAGCCGCGCAAGGAGCCCGTTCATCGCACGGACGAGCGGGCGGATTTCGAACGGCACGTGCTCCAGCGGGATTGCGGTGGTGTCTGCCGCGTCGCGCTCGGTAATTTCCTCGGTGACAAGGGCAAGCCGGCGGAAGGCGCGTCGCAGAACCGCTTCGACGACGAGCCAGACCACTGGGATGGCGAGTAGCACGGGCAGGAGCGCAGCCGCGGCGGCGCCCGAGGCCATCTCGCGCCGCACCTCCTGCTGCTGGCCGACCTGCACGGTGCGATCCGGCAGGATCAGCGCAAACACCCGCCAGTCGTGCCCGCCTGCGCGCAGTCCCGTAAAGCCGGCCTGGGGCGTCTCGGGAAAGAGGCACGGCGCAGGCCGACAGACGGCCGCACGATGATCGGCGAAGCGGAGCTCGACGACGAAATCGTCTTCGTTGTCGTGGGGCGGAAGCGTGCCGTTTCCAGCGATGCCCGTCTCCCGCTCAGCGACAAAGCCCGCGACCTGACGGAGCTGGAGGTCCAGGAACTCGTTCGCCTCCTGCCCGGCGATCCAGTAGGACGCCATTGCTGCGATCAACCCGACGATCGACAGGAATACGGCAAGCGCGAAGAGTGTGGTCCGGCGCAGCGACATCAGGCCGTCACCAGCCACCCCACGCCCCGGACGTTGCGGATCACCTCCGTCCCGAACTTGCGCCGGACGTAGTGGATGAGCACGTCGACGGCATTGCTCTCGACCTCGTTGCCCCAGCCATAGATCCTGTCCTCCAGCTGGGCGCGGGAGAGGATCTGGCCCGGCCGCTCGAGGAGCGCGCGCATCAGCGCGAACTCTCGCGCCGGAAGGATCTCGGAGGTACCGCGAAAGGCAAGCCGTCGGGTCGCGAGATCGAGCCCCACCTCGTCGGTCCCGATGAGCGAGCTCGCGTGGCCCGCCTGCCGGCGGAGGAGGGCGCGCATCCTCGCCAGGAGCTCAGTCATCTCGAAGGGCTTCACCAGATAGTCGTCAGCGCCGAGGTCGAGACCGCGCAACCTGCTGTCGAGGTCGTCCCGGGCGCTTACCACCATCAGCGGCACCCGGTCGCCCCGGCGGCGAAGGGCGGCGAGCAGGTCGAAGCCGTCGCGAAGCGGCAGGCCGAGATCGAGGAGCACGAGCGCATGGGTCGCGTCGCGGAGGGCAGCCTCGCCTTCCTCGCCGTCGCGCGCCCAGTCCACCTCCATCCCGGCGGCGGCGAGCGCGCGGGAGAGCGCGTCGGCGATCATCCGGTCGTCCTCGACGATCAGGATCCGCATTTCTGCTCACGCCCGCCCGACATGCACAAGGTGGGCAAGGTACCAGAAGAGGACGAGGAGGACCACTCGGGCGGCGGACACCGGGGTCTCCCATGCGTCGACGCGGGCGTCGTGGCTGTCGAGCAGGCATCCCGCGACCGCGATGGGCGAGAACAGATTATCCGCCAGCATCACCGTTTCCCCGTGCCCCAAGGGTGACACGATCCATCGACCATGCGCATCCTTTTGCTGCAGGAGGCGATAGCCCGATAGAATTAGGCCCGAATTAGGGCTGGCCTCCCCGGCCCTAACTCCGCGCTAAGTTGCCGCGGGCATGGGGCTCGAAAAGACCGGAGTTCCAACATGCGCCTGGCGCTTCTCGCCGCTCTAGCCGTTTCCGCCGCGGCACCTGCCCTCCCGGCTCCGGCGCAGTATGCTCTGACACTCGCCGGACTCCGTGTGGGCGCCTTCACCCTGGACGGGGAGGAATCGGGCGGCTCCTACAAAGCCGCAATCGAGTTCCGCACCAGTGGACTGGCGGGTCTTCTTGACTATGCCCTAGCGGGCTCGGCGACCGGCACGGTGGAGAAGGGTGGCGCGCGGGCGCCCGTCCTCTTCACAGGCCGGAGCGAGTCGCCACGCGCCAGACGTCGCACCCGAATCGAATGGACCGATGGCACGCCTTCGTTCGTTGCGGTCGACCCCCCGCGCGCGGAGTCGGTCGACGCCCCGGAAACGGCTGGGTCGGTCGATCCAGCCTCCGCCCTGCTCGAAATCGGTTCTCCGCTCCGCACCGACACCGCCTGCGGCACACACCTCGACATCTTCGACGGCTCCCGCCTCGTCCGCCTCGACCTTGGCGCCCCGCTGGCCGCCGACGACGGCATCGCCTGCGACGGTTTCTACACGCGCCTTGGCGGCGAACCGTTGACGCCGATCGACCCCCCGGAATGCCCCTTCCGGCTTCTCTACCGCCGAGGTCCGGACAGAAGGATCGTCCTGGACGAAATACGCATACCGACGCGCTTCGGTCTGGCCCTCATCAAGAGGAGCACCTGAGTCCCCGCAGCCGGGCCAGCGGCCGTGGGCTTCGCACCGTCGGCGGAAAACTCAGCAGGTTGCCGGCCGACGCCGGACCAACGGGCGGCTGCACGAAGCCGCCGCGCGAGGCCGCCATGACCGCGTCCGAGCGCTTTGCGCGGGATGGCGCTGAGCTCGTCCAATCGCAGCGAGCCACGGATCGGCCGGGCGGGACGGGCCGGCCGCGCCGGACCTCTCTTGTGAACCGGGCGGTGAAATGCGCCGATTGACGAGTCTGAATGCCAAGGTGGCGGACCGTGCCGTTCTTCCGTGGTCGAGAAGAAGCTGGACTACCCGCAGGCTGCCGGTCCTTGTAGACCGGCGCGACCTTCGTGCGGCGCATCGAGTCGGTGCCGCAGCAGTCGCGGCCCAGGACGGGTGGCGGTGACCCAGCACGCGGAATTCGGGCATACTGCCGCCGGGAAGTGAGCACTGTCGTTATGGCGGATCGGCCATGGCATGGGCGGGACGTCACGGAGCGAGAGGCAGCTGGCGGAGGCAGAACGATGAGCACGTCCCCCGAACCTGACGCACCGGGTGGCGCTGGCGGTGGTCGCGATCGTCGGCCTCTCGCTCTGGTATCTCGTCCAGCCCCAGCCGCTGCTGGTGCAGGGCGAAGCTGACGCCCGGCGCATCGACATCGCTGCGCGAGTCGACGGGCGGGTCGCAGCTAGGCCCGCCGAGCGCGGGGCAAGCGTGGCGGCGGGCGACGTGCTCGTCACCATCGACAACCCGGAGCTTCTCTGAAAACTCGACACCGCCCGGGCGGCCGCGGCGGTGGCGGAGGCCGATCTCGCCCGTATCCTCGCCGGAACCCGACCCGAAGTGATCGCCGAGAAGCGCGCGGCCGCAGCCGCGGCCGAGGCCGAGGCCGTGCTTCAGCGCAAGCAGTACGAGCGTACCGCGACCCTGACCGCCCGGGACGTCGCCTCCGTCCAGAAGGTCGATGAGGCGACGGCGTCGCTGGACGTGGCCGAGCGGCAGTTCGCCCAGGCGCGCCTCGCGCTCACGGTGGCCGAGGCCGGATACACACCAGAGGAGCGCGGCGTCGCCAGGGCCAGCCTCGACAAGGCCGCCGCCGCGATCGTCACCCTTGAAACGCAGGCGAAGGAGCTGGAGGTCGACGCCCCCGCCGCCGCGGAGGTCTACCAGGTCGGGGTCGAAGTCGGCGAATACGTTTCGCCCGGTGTGCCGCTCCTCTCCCTCGTCGATCTCTCGGACGTGTGGATCAGCTTCGACCTGCGCGAGGATCTGCTCGCCGGGCGAAAGGTCGGCGACCGGCTCACCGTCGACGTGCCGGCGCTCGGCGACCGGTCGGTGGAGGTCGAGATCCGCGACATCGCCACCCGCGGCGAATACTCCGGCTGGCGGGCAACGCGGGCGACCGGCGACTTCGACCTGCGCACCTTCGAGGTCCGCGCCTACCCGCTCTCCCCGGTCGAGGGGCTCCGACCCGGCATGAGCGCGTATCTCGACATGGCCGGCCGATGAGGCCGCAAGGCGTCAACGCCGTCGCGGCCCGCGAGGTCGCCTGGATCCGCAGCGAGCCGGCGGTTCTCGTCCTGCTGCTCGTCGTGCCGCTCCTCGCCTTCACGCTCCTCGCCGCAACCTTCTCGACGGCGGTGATCCCCGACCTGCGGATCGATGTGGTGGACTCCGATCGCTCGCCGGTTTCGGAAGAGTTCATCCAGGCGATCGACGCCTCGCCGGGGGTCTCGGTGGAGCGCCGCTCGTCCGATCTCGCCGAGGCGATGCACGCCGTCCGCTCAGGCGCGGCGATCGCGGCGGTCTACGTCCCGGAGCATTTCGAGCGCGACGTCATCGCCGGCAGGCGCCCCCAGATCGTCGCCTTCTACAACCGTCAGTTCTTCACCCCCGGTAACATTGCCGCAAGCAGCGTCCAGGGCGCGGTGGCTGCGGCCGCCGCCGAGTTGCCGCGCAGCCGCCGTTCAGGCGCGCACGCCCCCGGCAACCTCGTCGTCGAGCGTTACGTCCTGTCCAATCCTGCGTTCAATTATGCCCAGTTCCTGCTGCGCGCACTGCTGCCGACCGTTCTCCACGTGGTCGCCGCGATCGCCGGGGCGGTCGCGATCGGCTCCGAGTTCGGCCGGAGCCGCGGCGTCGGTCGGTGGATGGGCTACGGCAGGTGGCAGCCCGCTCGCCGCGCTCATCGGCAAGCTCGCCCCGTATTTCGCGGTCTTCGCGGTCATGATGTCACTGGCGCTGGTGATCCTGCACGGCCTGCTTGGCGTCCCGTTCCGCGGCGACCCGTTAGTCACTGCCGCGGCCGCCGTCCTCTTCCTCGTGGCCTATCTCTCCCTCGGCGCCCTCCTTGTCCTGCTGACACGCAACCTCGCCGTCGGCCTCACGCTCGTCGGCATCGTCTGTTCGCCCGCCTTCGGCTTCGCCGGTGTCGGATTCCCGATCCTCGGGATGGGCGGGCTTCCGAGCGCATGGGGGGCGGGTCCTGCCGCTGCGCTGGTACCTCCGCCTGCTCTTCGACCAGGCGGCGCACGGCGCCGCACCCCGCCTGTCGCTGCCCTCCTTCTTTGCCCTCGCCGCGCTCGCGCTCGTATTTGGTACGCTCGCCTGGTGGCGGCTTCGCGTGGTCGCCAAGGCACCTCCCGCCCGCCCGACGCCGGTCCCGGAGGCGCCTCGCCGCCCCGGCCTCTACGGGGCCTTCGCCTTCGAGTGCCGCCGCATTCTGAGCGACAGCGGCGCCCTCGGCCTTATCGTCGTGGCGCCCTTGGTCTACGCCGTCTTCTACCCGCAGCCCTATCTCGGACAACTGATCCGCGACGTGCCGATCGCAGTGGTCGACGAAGACCGCACCGAGTTTAGCCGCCAGCTGACCCAGGCCCTCGACGCTCACGAGTCGCTCGCCGTCGCTGACCGCCCGGCGACGCTCGCCGACGCGGAGGCGGCGATCGCCGCACGCCGCGTCTACGGAGTCGTCGGCATTCCCGTCGGCACCGAGCGCGAGATCCTGCGCGGCGGGCCGGGCCGCATCCCGGCCTACGTCGATGCCACCTACCTCCTGCTCAACAGCCGCGTCACCCAGGGGATCGCCGAAGCGACCGCTGCCCTCAACGCCGACACGGCCGCCGGCTCCGCGCGCCCCGACGGCAGCCTCGCCCATGCGGCCTACGCCCGCGCCGCACCTGTCGAGTTGCTTTCCCAGCCCCTCTACAACCCGACCGGCGCCTACGGCAGCTATGTCGTGCCGGCCGCCTTCGTCCTCATCCTGCAACAGACGCTGATCATGGGGGTCGCGACCCTCGGCGGCGTCGCGCACGAGGCGGGCGGCGCTGCCGCTCGCCGTCTCCGCGGGGCGCCGGTCGCGATCGCCGGCCAGTCGCTGGCACACCTCACATTGGCGCTGCCGGCCTGGGCGTTCTACCTCGTCGTCCTGCCGCGCTTCTACCGCTTTGCCGCCAGCACCGACGTCTTCGCGCTCCTCGCGATCGCCGTCCCCTTCATCCTCGCGGCGAGCCTCATCGGCCAGATCTTCGGCGGCCTCTTCCGCCGACGCGAGACGGCGGTTGGGCTTCTCCTTGCGCTCGGGCTGCCGCTCTTCTTCCTCGCCGGCGTCGCCTGGCTGCCCGAGGCGATCCCGCCGGCGATCCGTGCGCTCGCGCAGTTGATCCCCTCGAGCGCCGGCATCGACGCTATCCTCCGGGTCAACCAGACCGGCTCGTCGCTGTCCGAGGTCGGACCCCAGTTGTTGCACCTCTGGCTGCTCGTGGCGATCTATGGCACGCTCGCCGTGATCCTGCCGCGCCTGCAGGGAAGAAGGCTTGCCCATGCGTAGGGGACTGCTGCTCTCCGCACTCGTGGCGCTCGCCGTCGCCGGCTTCGTCTGGTGGAACCGGCCGCAGCCCCTCTCGCCGCAGGCCGGCATGGTCCGCGCCACGGAGGTCAGCATCAGTGCCGAGATCTCCGGCAGGCTCGCGACGATCGCGGCCGAGCCCGGCACGCATGTCGCGAAAGGCGAGGCCATCGCCGAACTCGACGTGCCAGAGATTGTGGCGGCGCTCGGCGAGGCGCGTGCGGCAGCGGCCTCCGCGGCGGCGGAACGCGACCGTGTCTTCGCTGGTGCCCGCCCGGAGGAGGTCGACACCGCCGCCGAGGCGGTCAGCGCCGCGGAGGCGCCCAACTCACGCTCGCCCGGCAAGTGCAGGCGCGCATCGCCGCGCTCGCCGCGAACAGCGTCGAGAGTCGCGCCCGGCTGGACGACGCGGACGCCGCACTGGCCAAGGCCGAGGCCGATCTCGCACTCCGCGCGGCGCAGCTGGCAGTCGCGCGCCTTGGCCCGACCCGCGAGGAGCGCGAGCTTGCACAGCGTCAGGTCGCGCTTGCGGACGCCAAGGTCGCCGAGAAGGCGGCCCACCTCGCCAAGGCCCGCATCATTGCCCCGGAGGCGGGCACGATCGCCGTCCGTGTCGCCGAGCCCGGCGAGACTCTCGCGCCCGGCGCGCCGTTGGCAACGCTCATCCCGGACGGTGAGGGATGGTTCGCCTTCACCCTGCGTGAGGACCGGCTCGAAGGGATCGACGTCGGCACCGAGGTCGCGCTCTCCCCGGCCGATGGTGACCCGATCCCGGCTCGGGTCGTCGAACTCCGGCCGCTTGGCGAGTTCGCGACTTGGCGTGCCGCCCGAGCCGCCGGCGACCACGACCTCAACACACTGCGCGTCCGCCTCGACCCACTGAAACCCGAGACGCTTGAAGCCGGTCGCATGGTCTGGATTCCGCAGCGTCGGCCCGCCAACTCGAAGTGAACATTCGTGCCAGACAGGTCGCCGGGCCGGCGTGCTGGGTGCACGGGCCGCTGCCCGCGCGAAAGGCGGGCTGCACCGCCCATCGGGCGGTCGCTCGGATGCAAGACGGTCGTCTCCTGGCAGCCGGATGAGCTGGGCAGGTGGGAGTGATCCGGTCGCGCCAGGTTACCGAGGGCGATTATCCGAGTGCATTCAATAATATGTCGATCCCCTCCCGGCCCACCAATCCCCGGCATTCCAGCACCTTCGAAACATCGAATGCGTCGGCGCCGCGCTTCGGCGTGTGCGGCCGGTCAACCGGCGCACGGCGGTGCGCGCGTCGCGGCAACGCGGGCATGGACAGGTATAGGGTCCGCCCCGCCGGCAACCCGTCCGCCGGCGGAAGCCCGGCGGTCCGGGCGGGCGCCTGCGGCGCCACAAGGAGGAGGCAGCGTCCATGCCGGCTTACCGCTATACCGTCGACGCCCTGAACGCCTACTGCGTCCAGCTGGGCGGCACCGGCGGGCACCGGCGCACGATCAAGGCACTGAACGAGATCTGCCGCCAGCTGGGCGGCACCGGCGGTCACGCGCTGATCCTGCGGGCAATGGCCGAATGGGCGGGTCTCGCCGGCGCCACCGGCAGGCACCGCACGATGCTCGCCGCGCTCAACGCCATCAACCGGCAGCAAGGCGGCTCCGGCGGCTTCCGCCGGTCGATCGCCGCGATCGAGGACGTCGCGGCGCGGGGCGCGGCGCCGGTCGAGCGGATCACCTCCGGCTCGGTCCGCTCCAAGCTGCCGTCCGGGCACGGCGGAACCTTCACCGGCGGCGAGCGGGCGATCCACCGCCAGCGGGACCGCACGAACGTCGCGGTCGAGCGGCCGTGGTTCGAGTATTTCCACGGCCGGGTCATCTCGACCGGAGGCACCGGCTTCGAGCTGGAGACTGCCATCGCCGCGGGCGTCACCAGCAACTATCGCGTCGCGATCCTGACGGGCATTTCCGGCACCGGGAAGGACCAGAGCGCGGCGACGCTGACGCGGGCGACCTTCTTCGGAATGCTGTCCGATCCGGGGTTCGTCGCTGCCGGCGGCACGGTTTCTGCCGACGGCCTGACGGTGAAGGTACCGAATGCGACCCGGTTCCGGACCGACCGCTTCGCGCTGTCGCTGGCGGCCGGGCAGGAATACTTCATCCAGACGGAATGCCTCGCCGCCGACGGCTCGGTCGCGTCCAACCCGCGCGGCCGCTACTGCGTCCCCGCGCTCGGCGACAACAACGTCAACCTCGCGGCAGCCAGCACGACCGAGCTGGTTTATTCGAAGAACTGGTCGAGCGCCGCCAACGCCACCGCCGGGTCGGCCATGGGTCCGGTCGCGGTGCTCGGGACCGGGACCGCGCCCGTGGTAATCGTCGACGGCGACTCGATCATCTGCGAGGCGGCGACACCCGGGACCGGGACCAACGGCACCGACGTGGGCGACTCGATGGGGGTGAAGGGCTTCGCGAAGCGGGCGCTGAACGCGCGCGGCTATGCGTTCCTCGACGTCAGCGTCTCCGGCACCAATGTCGGGAACTTCATGGCCGGCTTCGGCCTCAACGGGGTGCGGGCAAGCCTGATGCAGTACGGCGCCGCCGTGGTGACCGACCACCTGCACAACGACCGCCGCACCGGCGTCGCCTTCACCGCGAAGTCCGACTGGACGCCGGCGACGCCGGCCAACTGGGCGCTGACCGGGCTCCGCACCCGGTACGAATGGCACAACGACTGGCTGCGGACGAAGCTCGGCACCGGCGCACGGATCGTGCGCTGCACGCTCGCGCCGCACACAAGCTCCACCGACGGCTGGACGACCACGACCGGTCAATCGGGCAAGAATGACGACGGCGTATGGGCGGCAGACTATGCGACCGCGGCAACGGGGGACCAGTTCAAGCTGAACGACCTCATCATGCGCCGGGGGGCCTACGCCGACGTCGTGTACGGCGCAGTTGGGCAGCCCGACGCCGCCTTTGACCTCTATTCGGCGCTCGGCGGGACGACGGATGGCCGCTGGCCGGTCAACGGCACGACCAACTGGGCGACCGGCGACGGCACCCATCCGAGCGAGGCGCGCCAGATTCTCGTGGCGGCGCAGCTGGCACCGCTGCTGCCCGGGCTGCTCGGTTTCTGACGCCCCGGCGGCCGGGCCGCTTGCTGCGGGTGCGTGCGTCTCGCACAATCCGCCGCGCTCACGGGTTCTGGTCCGGCCACGCGGCCGGCGGAGGGTTGGTATGCCTGCAACTTCGATCGGATCGGATGCCACGGACGCAACGCCGGGTCTCCTCTGGGCATTTGGCGGCCGTGCCGGCGGACCGACCCAGCGGCTCGAGGGCAGCGACCTGGCCCTCGCCATCGCCACGTTCGACTGGGTCTGGATCCATGTCGACCTGATCGACCAGCGAATCCAGGAGTGGCTGGTGCCGCTGTGCGACCTGCCGCCGGCGGCCGTCGACCTGATGGGCGGGAAGGACGCGGGCCTCGTGTTCGAGTACGAGGATGGCGAACTGCACGGTTTCTGCCCCGACTTCGGCACCGACACCGCCCGCATCTCGAACAGCGTCGGACGGTTCGCCTTCTCCGCCAGCGAGCGCCTGCTCGTCACCGGTCGGCGCCGGCCGCTGTCGAGCCTTTACGACCAGTACGGAAAGCTGACGCGGGGCGTCCGCTTTGCCAGCGGGTTCGACGTGCTGGCGGCGATCGTCGCGGAATTCTGCCGGGCCGCAGTCGGGCAGCTGCGAAGCGCGGAGGCCGAGCTCGACACGGTCGAGGACCGGCTGCTGGAGGCCGGCTCGGACGAGGACCGTGCGCGGCTGAAGGAAGTGCGGCGCCTCGCCCTCGCCCTTCACCGGCCGGTTGCGGCGATGGTCGTGCAGCTCCGCGCCGAGGTCGGCGAGGACGAGGAGGAGCTGCCGGGCGCCGAGGCCTTCGGCGACATGGCAGGGCGGCTGGAGGCACTGGATCAGATGGTGGTGCACACCGGCGACCGCGCGAAGCTGCTGCAGGAGGAGATCGCCGCCCAGCTTGCGGAGGATTCGAACCGCAGCCTGCGGGCGCTGACCGTGATGACGGCGCTGCTGATGCCGGGGACGCTGATCGTCGGCATCTTCGGGATGAACACCAGCGGCCTGCCGTTCGAGGGCCCCGGCTGGGGCACCGCGGGGGCGCTGATCGTGGCACTGATCGCGACCGTGCTCTTCTACCGCGTACTGGTGCGCGCCGGAGCGAGCCTGAAGTTCTAGTCTAGGCTGCAACACCGACGGGCGGAACAGGACGGCCCCGCCGGGCCGTCCGCCGTCGCTGTCAGGTGCGGTTGGCGCGGCGCATCATCACCGTGTAGGCGACGGCGCCGGAGACCGCTCCGATGACCCAGCCGAGATTGTTTGCCGGCAGGACGCCGAACAGCTGCGTGGAGAACTCCCAGCCGATGGCGATGGCGCCGGAGACGGCAAGCGCCTTCAGGCCGACATGGTTCCATCCGCCGTCGTAGTGGTACCGGCCGTTCGCATCCATCGTGTAGAGTTCGGGCGCGGTGACTTTCTCCCGCTTCACCAGATAATAGTCCGCGACCATGACCCCGTAGAGCGGCGAAAGGATGGCGCCGAACACCGACACGAAGACCGTGATCGCATGCGGGGAGTCGACGAAGATCCACGGGCAGACCAGGACGGCGAGGACCGAGGTGATGAGCCCGCCCCGCTTGAAGTCCACGTACTTCGGGAAGAGGTTCGCGAAGTCGTAGGCCGGCGAGACGAAGTTCGCCACGATGTTGATGCCCATCGTTGCGATGATGAAGGTCACCGACCCGATGAACACCGCCACCTTGTTGTCGATGCGGGCGACAATCTCGACCGGGTCCATGATCATCTCGCCGAAGACGGAAACCGATCCCGCGGTCACGATGACGACAACGATCGCGAACACGATGAAGTTCACCGGCAGCCCGAGGAAGTTGCCGACCTTCATCTGCCGCTCCGACTTTCCGAAGCGGGAGAAGTCACCGAAGTTGAGAAGCAGGGCGGCGAAATAGGCGACGACGAGCAGCATCGCGTTGATCATGTGCCCGATCGTCTCGCCGCCGGTCAGCTGCACGTCGCCGAGCGTCAGGTTCAGCGAGTCGAAGCCGGCGTGATAGAGGATCCAGCCCATCAGCCCGAACATCACGACGTAGACCGCCGGACCGCAGAAATCGATGAACCTGCGGATCGTCTCCATACCGCGCTGGAAGATCAGGAGCTGGCCGACCCACATGATGAGGAAGGAGACCCAGCCGAGCCCGTCCAGCCCCATGAAGCTGCCGCTGGCGAGCGCCGCCGCGGAGGGGATGAAGAGCAGGATGATCGTCGCGACCGCCTTCGAGGCGAAGTAGGTCTGCACGCCGTACCAGACGATGCCGACCACGCCGCGGATCAGGGCCGCGAGGTTCGCGCCCATGACTCCCATCGAGACGCGCGCCATCACCGGGAACGGGATGCCTTCGCGCAGCGACGGCCGTCCGATCAGGTTCATCAGCACGTAGACGATGAGGATGCCGACGGTCATCGACAGCAGCACCTGCCAGCCGGTCAGCCCGAACAGGAACAGGGATGCGGCGAAGGTGTAGCCACCGACCGAGTGGACGTCCGACATCCACATGGCGAAGATCGAGTAGCCGGTCCAGGTGCGCTTCTCCATCGGCACCGGGGCAAGGTCTTCGTTGTAGAGCCTGGGATCGGCGGCGACGCCGCCGACAAAATGGGTCTCGTCGGCCGGAGCGCCGGCGACTGCAGGTGAGATGTGCGACAAGTGAACCTCCTGGTTGTGGACGGTCGTTTCCCCTGAAGTCCGGGGCGGCTGGGTCCGCCCTCGACAAAGGGTAGGGTCTTGTCCGCACGGGTGCCTCGCGGCCCGGACTTGTGAACCCCCACGTGAACTGTTAGATGAAATTCGCTCCGGCGCACACTATGCGTCTGGCAGAAAGACCTTCAGGCGTTTCCTGAAGATGAAGCAGAGGCGGAGGCCGCATGACTGGACAAGCACCCGTGGCCGACGCGCTGCAGGCCGAGCAGGCATACGGACGCCTGCGCGCACTTCTCCACGATGGCGCGCTGAATTCCGGGCAGTTCGTGTCCATGCCCGGTCTCGTCAGCCTGCTGGAGCTGCCGATCGCCGCGACCCGCGAGGCGGTGAAGCGCGCCGAGGTCAATGGCCTCGTCGCCATACGGCCGAAGCGGGGCGTGCTTGTCATGGATGCGTCGGCCAAGGTCACGCGCGACTGCATGGACCTGCGGGCGATGCTGGACGCAGAGGGAGCGCGGCGTCTCGTCGCCTCCGGCACGGCTCTGCCGCTCGATACGCTGCGCGAAAGCCACCTGGAGATGATTGACGCCGCCGAGCGGGCGATGTCGCCGGCGCTGCCGGCCGAGGCGATCCGCGTCGACCTCTCGCTGCATGACGCCCTCGCGACGGGCCTCGACAATCCGCTCGCCGCGTCGGCCTATGCCGTCAACCGCGACCGGATCGCGGTGATCCAGAACACCCGCCCCTTCCTGCCGGACCGCATCGTCCCGGCGATGCGCGAGCATCTCGCCATCATCGACGCGCTCCAGATCGGCGACGCCGACGCCGCGGTGACGGCGATCGGAGCGCACTTCCGCACCACGCTCCGCTGGTGGGGCATCCTGATCTGAGCCTTGGCGAAAGAGGACCGCTCAGCCGGCCTTCGTCGGGTCGTAGCCGAGCAGCCTCAGCGCATTCAGCGTCACGAGCACCGTGGCGCCGGTGTCGGCCATGATGGCGATCCAGAGGCCGGTGACGCCGATCACGGTCGTGACGAGGAACACGGCCTTGAGGCCGAGCGCGACGGCGATGTTCTGGCGGATGTTGGCCATCGTGGCGCGCGCCAGCCGGATCAGCGCGGGCACGTCGCTGACCCGGCTGCGGAGCAGCGCGGCGTCGGCGGTCTCCAGCGCCACGTCGGTGCCGGAGCCCATCGCGACGCCGACATCCGCCGCCGCGAGCGCCGGCGCGTCGTTGATGCCGTCACCCACCATCATCAGCCCGGCCCCGAGTTCGCCAAGCGCCGCAACCTTGTCGTCCGGCATCAGTTCGGCGCGGGCGACGAGACCGAGCGCGCCGGCGACCGCTTCCGCGGTCCGCGCATTGTCGCCGGTCAGCATCACCGACCCGACGCCGAGCGCCGCGAGCGCGGCAACCGCCTCCGCGGCGTCAGGACGCGGCTCGTCGCGCAGGGCGACGAGGCCGATCAGGTTGCCTGCCTCGACGACGGCGGCGACCGTCTTTCCCTCGGCCTCGAGCAAGTCGATGCGGGCGGCGGCGCCCGGTGGCACGCCCTCCAGCGCCCGCGACGCCCCGACGAAAGCACGCGCACCGGCAGCCGTGGTCGCCTCGACGCCGTGGCCGGGGATGACCCGCGAGGCGGTCATCGCTTCCGGCGTCACGCCGCGGGCCTCGGCCTCGGCCCGCACCGCCTGGGCCAGCGGATGCGAGGAGCCGGCCTCGACCCCCGAAGCGGTTGCGAGCACCATCGCGGCGTCGCCGGCCAGCGCGATGACATCGGTGACGACGGGACGGCCGGCGGTCAGCGTGCCGGTCTTGTCGAAGACGACGACGCGCGTCCGGGCCGCGGTCTCGATCACCGTGCCGCCCTTCATCAGCAGCCCGCGCCGCGCGCCGGAGGACAGCGACGAGGCGATGGAGGCCGGCACGGAGATCACGAGGGCGCAGGGGCAGCCGATCAGCAGGAGCGCCAGCGCGCGGTAGATCCAGGTCTCCCAGGCGCCTCCGGCCAGCAGCGGCGGCAGAACCGCGACCAGCACCGCGAGCCCGACGATAGCCGGCATGTAGCCGCGGCTGAATCGGTCAATGAACCGCTCGGTCGGCGCCCGTGCCTCCTGCGCCTCCTCGACCAGCCGGATGATGCGGGCAATCGTGTTGTCCTCGGCGGCCCGGTCGACCCGGACGAGCAGCGCCGCCTCGGTGTTGATCGACCCGGCGAACACTGGGTCGCCCGGCCCCTTCGCCTTCGGCACCGACTCTCCCGTGACCGGGCTTTCGTCGACGCCGGAGACGCCCTCGAGGATTTCCCCATCGGCAGGAACGCGGTCGCCGGGACGGACCAGCACGCTGTCTCCGATCCCGAGGGCGGCGGCGTCGACGCTGCGCAGTCCGTCGGGTGAAACGAGAACCGCCGAGCTCGGGACAAGCGCACCGAGCGCGCTGATCGAGGCGCGGGCCCGGCCGGCCGCGACGCCCTCCAGCAGCTCGCCGACGGCGAACAGGAAGACGACGACCGCCGCCTCCTCCGCCGCGCCGATGACCAGCGCACCGGTGGCAGAGATCGTCATCAGCATCTCGATCGTGAACGGCATGCCGCGGCGCGCGGCCGCGAAGGCCCGGCTCGCAATCGGCACAAGTCCGACCAGACAGGCAGCGGAGAAGAGCCATGGCGCCGCGGCACCGGGGAGCAGCAGGTGCAGGAGCCACGCCGCCGCAAGCAACGCCCCCGTACCCACCACCAGCCGGCCCCTGGCGGTGCGGAACCAGGGCAGGTCCCGTGCGGCACCGTCGGCATGTCCCGGCGCATGATCGGGGCCGTGCTGACGTACATCCGGACCTTGGAGAGACGCGGGCGCACCCTCGCGGGCGACGGTGTACCCGAGCTCCGTCACCATCCGCTCGATGGAAGCGGGCGCCGTGGACCCGGCGTCAACCGTCAGGGTCAGGCGCTCGGACATGACCGACACGGCGACGTCCCTGACGCCCGGCAGCCGCTCCACGGCGCCGCGGATCCTGCTGGCGCAACTTGCGCAGTCCATGCCGCTGACATTCCAGCTCAGCGTCTCCGCAGGGATGTCGTCCATTCGTCCGCCTCCTTGGGCCGGCCTCAAGATAAGGTGCCAGACCCCCGGCAGGTTCAAGAGGTGCTCTCGTCACGGATCACCACGTCGGCCGGGACAGACTGGCGCAGCACCAGCCGTCCGTTCGGCAGGTCATTTTCCCCGAGCTTCGCCGCGATCTGCTCCTGCGTGAGGCCGTACCCGGCCCAGCGTGCGGCCAGCCGCGCCTCCAGCACCGGCTCGGGGATCGGCAGGAATACCGTGCAGTCGAAGAACTGCCGCAGGGGCGCCCAGGCCGGATCATCGAGCAGCAGGTAGTTTCCCTCGGCGATGACAAGCCGGACTTCGGGACCGATGATCCGGGCGCCGGCCCGCGCAATCTCGATCGCCCGGTCGAACTCCGGCACCGCGACCGCCCGGCCGTCGTCGGCGGCCAACCGGGCGAGCGTCACCGCAAGGCCGTCGACGTCGAAGGTGTGCGGCGCCCCCTTGCGGGGCCGGTCGCCGCGCGGCACCAGCACCCGGTCGTCGAAATGAAACCCGTCCATCGCCAGGACCTCCGCCGCGACCCGGCCGGCGAGGGCATCGCGCAGCGCGTCGGCGAACGTGCTCTTGCCCGCAGCCGGCGGACCGGCGACCGCGACGATCCGGCGGCGGCCCTCCTGCGTCGCCACCAGCCGGTCGGCGAGCCCGGACAGATCGGTAGGCGCGTCGTCTCCGCCGAGTGAAGTCCCGGTCACGTCGATCTCCCTCTGCCGCGCGCCCCTCGCTTGGGCGCCGCCACTGCACTATATCCTTCCCGACGACGCCGGAGGGAGCAGCGTTATGTCTGACGAGATCGTCTTCTACTGCAACCCGATGTCGCGGGCCCGCATGGTCCGCTGGATGCTGGAGGAAGTGGGCGTGCCCTACCGGGCCGAGGTCCTGGCCTACGGCCCGCCGATGAAGTCCGCCGAATATCTCGCGATCAACCCGATGGGCAAGGTGCCGGCGATCGTGCACCGCGGCCATGTGGTCACGGAGGTGGCGGCGATCTGCGCCTACCTCGCCGACGTCTTTCCGGAGGCTGGGCTGGCGCCGCCGCCGGCCGAGCGGGCGGACTACTACCGCTGGCTGTTCTTTGCGGCCGGGCCGCTGGAGCAGGCCGTGGTCAACACCGCGCTCGGGGTCGAGGTGCCGGACGAGAAGCGCGCCTTCGTCGGCTACGGCGGGCGGCTGGAACTTGTTCTCGACGCACTGGAGACGGCGGTGGCGGGGCGGACCTACATCGCCGCCGACCGTTTCACCGCGGCCGATGTCTACGTCGGCTCGCACATCGGCTGGGGCATGATGTTCGGCGGCATTCCGAAACGGCCCGCCTTCGTCACCTACTGGGACGGGCTGAAGACCCGGCCCGCGATGCTGGCGGCGGCCGCCAAGGACGAGGCGGCAAAGGCCGGGGTTCTGGCGTGACCGACCGGCTCGATGAGGCCGGCCGCGCGGCGGCGCTGCCCGGCCTCGGGGAAACCGGCTGGGGCGCGGTCCCGGGCCGCGACGCGATCCGCAAGATCTGGAAGTTCCGCAGCTTCTCCGAAGCCTGGGGCTTCATGGCCCGCGCCGCGCTGGCGGCGGAGAAGCTCAACCACCATCCGGAATGGAGCAACGTCTACAACGTCGTCGACGTCACCCTGACGACCCATGCCTGCGACGGGCTGAGCGCACTCGACGTCGAGCTCGCGAAACGGATGGACAGACTTGCCGGCGCGGCGGAAGTCCAGCGGGACCAGACCGAACCCGTTGAATGCCTTTGCCGGATCGAGCACGCGCAGGGCGTCGGCGGACCGGCGGCTCGATGAAGGACGCTCGCCCATAGGTTGACCCTCGGCCGCGATTGGTTCATCGTGGCCGGAACAACCAAAAGGAGAGCAGCATGAGCACGGCGGAACGCAGGCTGCGGGAGCTGCGCGAGCGCGAGGACCGCCTGCTGTCGGCCGCAGTGGCGCTGCTCGACTGCGACGACTGGCAGGCCGTGACCGTCGAGCAGATCGCCGACCGCGCGGAATACGCCAAGGGCACGGTCTACCGGCACTTCGCCTCGAAGGACGACCTCCACGCCCGACTGGCCGCCGCATGGAACGCCGGCACCTGCGCGGCGCTGGAGGCGGTCGACGCCGACCAGCCCTTCGAGGCGGTGCTCCGCGCCGTCGTCGGTGTGCTCTGGCAGCGGCAGACCGAAGACCGGGTGCATGCCCGGCTGATCCGCCACGTCCAGAACCCGGATTTCCTCAGCCGCCTCGCCCCAGAGACGCGTGCAATGCTGGCCGAGGCCGACGCCCGCATCCTCGACCTCCTCGCCGGCCTCATCGACTGGGGCGTGACCGACGGCACCATCCCGCAGGCGCCGCTCGAGCGCCAGCTCTTCGTCATCTCGGCGCTCATCACCGGCGCCGTGCGGCTGGAAGCGATGTGGCAGGGACCGGGCGGCGTCGCCGAACCGCAGGCGGCGGTCGCCGACGCCATCCTCGCCGCTCTCGGCGCCCGTGCCCCGGAGACGCTGCCGGCCTGACGGTTACACCGCCGCCAGCATCGTCTCGCCGCCGGAGATGTCGCACTGGCCCGGACTCTCCTCCAGGTTCAGGACCGACACGACGCCATCGTCGACCAGCATCGCGTAGCGCTTCGACCGGTCGAACATCCCCGCCTTGGGATTGGTGAAGGCAAGGCCCAGCGCCTTCGTGAGCTCGGACGCCGCGTCCGCCAGCATCCTGACCCCGGCCGCCTGCGCCCCGGCCCCCTCGCCCCAGGCCTTCATGACATGCGGGTCGTTGACGGCAACGCAGGCAATGTCGTCCACCCCCTTGCCGCGGAGGTCCTCCGCAACGCGGATGAAGCTCGGCAGATGCTGGGTCGAGCACACGCCGGTGAAGGCGCCGGGCAGGCCGAAGATCACCACCTTGCGCCCGGCGGTCAGGGACTCGGTGCTGACCGGCGCTATACCGTCGTCGGTCTTTTCCAGGAGTTCGGCGGCCGGAAGGCGATCGCCGGTGGAAATCGTCATGGGACAGGTCCTTCGTCGGTTGCGGTTCCCTTTTGCGCCCATATAGACCGGCTGGACGAAAGGCCAGCGGAGGGCGGCATGGATCCGGAAGTGGCGCGGATCGTGGTGGCGGGCGGTGGACACGCCGTCGCCTCGCTCGTCGCAGGGCTGCGCGCCCTCGGCCACTTCGGACCGCCCACCCCGACCGGCTGGGTCGCGTTCGGCATCCCGCCGGGCCCGGACGGGGTGGCCGACCCTGCCGCCGACCTGAAGGCGCGGGCCTGATGCGGATCATCGGGGGCGCGTTCCGCGGCCTGCACCTGACCGCGCTCGGACCCGGCGACCCTGCGGCGCACCTCAGGCCGACCTCGGACCGGGTGCGCGAGAGCCTGTTCAACCTGCTTGCCCACGGCGACTATGGCGATCCGCCGCCGCCGGAGGGGATGCGCGTGCTGGACCTCTTCGGCGGCACCGGCGCGCTCGGCCTGGAGGCGTTGTCCCGCGGCGCCGCCCACGCGACCTTCGTCGACAACGGGCCGCGGGCGCACTCCTTGCTGCGCAGGAACATCGGCCTGCTGCGTGCCGACGACCGCGCGACGGTCATGACCCGTGACGCCACGCGGCTCGGGACGAACCCGGATCCGGCCTTCGGTCTCGTGTTCCTCGATCCTCCGTACGGCAAGGGCCTCGGCGAGCGGGCGATCGCCTCGGCGCTGGCAGGCGGTTGGGTCGAGCCGGGGGCGCTCATCGTCTGGGAGGAAGCGGCGATGCCGGCCGCGCCGCCCGGCTTGACCCTCCGGGACTCGCGTCGGTATGGGGACACGATGATCGCCATTTTTCGCAGCGTGCCGCCGCTGCCGCCGCTTGCCCCATGACCGTCCCGGACGCATCCGACGCCACACCCGACGCTGCCGGGCGCCTGCTGGCGCAGGTCTTCGGCTTCCAGGGCTTCCGGCCGGGACAGGAAGAGATCGTCCGTGCGGTCGAGGCCGGCCGCGACGTGCTCGCCATCATGCCGACCGGCGGGGGCAAGTCGCTCTGCTACCAGCTGCCCGCCCTGCTCCGGCCGGGCGTGACGGTGGTGATCTCGCCGCTGATCGCCCTGATGCGCGATCAGGTCCGCGCCCTCCGCGCGACCGGCGTCGCCGCCGGGGCGCTCACCTCGCAGTCGGGCCCGGAAGAGACCGAAGAGGTGTTCGCTGCCCTCGACCGGCGGCAGCTGAAGCTCCTCTACATGGCGCCGGAACGGCTTGCGCTGGCCGGGACGGCGGCGCTCCTGAAGCGGATCGGCGTGGCGCTCCTTGCCGTCGACGAGGCGCATTGCGTCAGCCAGTGGGGCCACGACTTCCGCCCGGACTACCTGCGGATCGGCGCGCTCCGGCGCGACCTCGGCGGGGTGCAGACCGTGGCGCTGACTGCGACGGCCGACGCCGAGACGCGGGCGGAGATCGTCACCCGGCTGTTCGACGGCGGCGCGCCGGAAACCTTCCTGCGCGGCTTCGACCGGCCCAACCTGTTCCTCGCCTTCCAGCCGAAGGACAACCCCCGCAGGCAGGTGACGGCCTACGTCGCCGCGCGCCGCGGCCGGTCCGGCATCGTCTACTGCGCCAGCCGCGCCCGCACCGAGTCACTCGCCGCCGCGCTCAACGAAGCCGGACACAGCGCCCTTGCCTATCACGCCGGCCTCGGTGCCGATGACCGCCGGCTAGCCGAGACGCGGTTCCAGCGCGAGGACGGACTCGTCGTCTGCGCGACGATCGCGTTCGGCATGGGCATCGACAAGCCGGACATCCGCTATGTCGCGCATGCCGACCTGCCGAAGTCGATCGAAAGCTACTATCAGGAGATCGGCCGCGCCGGTCGCGACGGCGCGCCGGCCGAGACCCTGACGCTCTACGGTCCCGACGACATCCGCCTGCGCCGCAGCCAGATCGACGAGAGCGCCGCGCCGATGGAGCGCAAGCAGGCCGACCACAAGCGGCTGAACGCGCTTCTCGGGCTCGCCGAGGCGAAGCGCTGCCGCCGCCAGACACTGCTCGGCTATTTCGGCGAGGCGCTGGCGCAGCCCTGCGGCAACTGCGACCTCTGCCGCGACGCCCCGCAGCTCTTCGACGCGACCGAGGCGGCGCGGATGGCGTTTTCCGCCATGCTGCGCACCGGCGAGAGCTTCGGCGTCGAACATCTGGTCGCCATCCTGCGGGGCGAGCGCAGCGAGAAGGTGCTGCAGCGCGGCCACGACCGGCTGCCGACCTTCGGCGTCGGCCGCGCACACGGCAAGGGCGAGTGGCAGGCGATCTTCCGGCAGCTGATGGGCCTCGACCTCGTGCGCCCGGACCCGGCGCGTCACGGCGCCCTCCGGCTGACCGAGGAGGCGCGGCCGGTCCTGCGCGGTGAGGCGGCGCTGGAGCTGCGCCTCGACAGCGTGGCCCGCGCCGGCCAGCGCGCGACCCGCGCCGAGCCCGCTGCCCTCGTCGCGGCCGAGGACGAGGGCCTGCTGTCGGCGCTCAAGGCGAAGCGCCGCACCCTCGCCGACGCGCTCGGGGTGCCGGCCTATGTGGTCTTCCCCGACCGCACCCTGATCGAGATGGCGACCCGACGCCCTGCGACGCTCGACGCGCTCGCCGGTATCACCGGCGTCGGGGCGGTCAAGCTGGAACGCTTCGGCGTCGAGTTCCTCGCCGTGCTCACGGGCGAGACGCCGCCGCCGGTGCACCCGGCGCGCCGCAGACTGGCCGGCGCGCCGTCCGGCAGCGCCTTCGACCGGCTGCAGGCGGCGCAGGTGGCGCTGGCCCGCGGCCCCGCCGGTCTCGACAAGCCGCTCGACTGCCCCGCGGGCCTGCTCGCCCGCATCGCCGAGGCCCGGCCCGGCAGCCTCGACGCGCTCGCCCGCGTGCCGGGGATGGACACCGCGCGGGTGGAACGGTTCGGCGAAGCGTTCCTGGAGGCGATGGCAGCCGTCGAGGACTGATCGGGGCTCCGTCGGATCACCCCGCTTCGGCGGAGCGCCCGGGCAGATACTCCCGCCGATGCGTCAGCGTCGGCAGCGCCAACCTGCGACTGGCAGGCACGCTGACGCCCTTGCGGTGACCGTAAGGCAAGCGCAAACGGCCAAGGCCAGAATGCCCTCACCCCATGCCGAGCGCTTCCTTGTAGAGCTCGAGGATCGCCTCCTCCTCGCTCACCTCCGAGGAGTCGCGCTTGCGCAGCGCGATCAGCTTCTTCAGCACCCTGACGTCATAGCCGCGGGCGCGGGCCTCGGCCATGACCTCCTTCATCTGCTCGCCGAGGTCGCGGCGCTCGGCCTCCAGACGCTCGTAACGCTCGACGAACTGGCGCAATTCGCCGGCGGTGACCCGGTACTGGTCACGGGCGCCATCCTGCGCCTCGTCTTCGAGGATGTCCTGCATTGCCGTCCTGCCCTGTCCGATTGGAGCGCGGAACCTAGCGGCGCCCCTCCGCCGGGGCAAGCCACTTGCGCGCACCGCGCGCATCGCGTACGCGCCCGGCGATGCAGTACCTGACCTTCCCCGGAATCCTGATGACCGCCGCCGGCCTCGCCGGGCTCGGCTACTGCGTGCTGGAGGGACTGCGCATCCGCCGCGCCGGACTGCCGGCGGAGGAGATTCACCGACGGCTGCACAGGCTCCTCGCCGTCAACCTCGGCTCGGTCGGCCTCGCGGCGCTCGGGCTGGCGCTGGTGGTCGCGGGCCTGCTGCTCTGACGCCGCTCAGCGGCAGCGCGCCTCGGCATCCTCGACCGCGGCGGTGAAGCCCGCCAGCGAGAAGGTATCCTCGGTCTTGGTGCCGCGCGACGAGACGCCGGTCAGCTTGGCGTCAGCGCCCTTGCGCAGCGCGGCTACGGCGCGCGAGTCGTCGGACGGGTCGGTCCAGGCCCACTCGGCGGTGTCGGCGCCGGTGCCCGGCCCGAGGTCGAAGCTCGACGACCCGATCGCCATCGTGACCGTGCTGCCCGGCTTGAACGGATAGCCGCCGGTGAAGCTCACCTCGTTCGACACACCCTCGCCGGGCCGGAACGACACGAAGAGGCGGATGTCGCCGCGCGTCACGTCCGCCGGCTTGCCGTCGCGCGTCGCGACCGACTTCGACGGCGGGGCGACGATGTAGCATTCCTTCGGGTTGCTGGCGACGAAGACGCTCCAGTCCGTATGCGCGGCCACCCGCTCGGCCCCCTGGGCAAATGCCGCGCCCGAGGCGCACGCGGCAAGACAGAAAGCCGTCGCTGTCGGCTTGCACAGGTCGAATAGCATCAGACAAAATCTCCTGCTCGTTCGCGGGCTCGTTTCGGCGGGACGCCGCCAGTCCTTGCGGTCACGATCGCCGTCGAGCTTGTGTTTGTCTCGGCCCCGGCACTACTCTACCGCGACGGGCAGGGGATTTTCCAGTCCCTTCCTCGGAATTCGATGCGCTGCAATGCCTTTCGGCGGAGCCTGCGCCGCCTTTCGGATCTGTGTCGTTCGATGTCAGCCGCTCTGCCCCCGGACCCGAGCGACGCCGCGCTGCTGCGGGCCATCGCCGCCAGCGACCGGGACGCGTTCATCACCCTGTTCGACCGCTATGCCGGCCGCATCAAGGGGTATCTCATGCGCACTGGCGCCAGCGCCTCCGACGCCGACGAGATCGCCCAGGACGTGATGGTTGCCGTCTGGCGCAACGCCGCTCGGTTCGACCCGGACCGGGCGGCGGCCTCGACCTGGATCTTCGCCATCGCGCGCAACCGGCGCATCGACATGGTCCGGCGGGTGCGCCCCCTGCCCGACCCGGAGGAGCCGCTGTTCCAGCCCGATCCGGAACCGGACGGCTACCACCTGCTGGACGCGGCGGAGCGCGAGGCGCGGCTCCGGGCGGCGGTCGCCGACCTCGGCGACGACCAACGGCGCGTCCTCGTCGCCGCCTTCTACGAGGGCCTCAGCCACACCGAGATCGCCGCGCGCGAGGGGCTTCCGCTCGGCACGGTCAAGTCGCGGATCAGGCTCGCCTTTCGCCGGCTCCATGCGGTATTGGGAGCGGATCTGGGGGAGGAGTTCGGCGATGAGTGATCCGGTGTCGATGGTCGAGGTCTGGCGCGGCGGGCTCGCCGAATCCCGGCACCGCGGCCACGCGGTCATCTGCGACGCTTCCGGGGGCATCGTCGCGGCCTGGGGCGATCCGGACGCGGTGATCCTACCGCGCTCGTCGTGCAAGATGCTGCAGGCGCTGCCGCTGGTCGAGAGCGGCGCCGAGCTCACGACCGAGCAGCTCGCGCTCGCCTGCGCCTCGCATCAGGGCGCGGCCATGCACACGAGCCGGGTCGCACGCTGGCTGGCCGACCTCGGCCTCGGCGAGCCCGACCTGCGCTGCGGCGTTCAGGTGCCTGATGATGCGGCCGAGCGGCACCGGCTCCGCGCCGCGGGCGAGACGCCCTGTCAGCTGCACAACAACTGCTCCGGCAAGCACGCGGGCTTCCTGATGCTGAACCAGCGGCTCGGCGGCGGGCCGGACTATGGCGAGATCGACCATCCGGTGCAGCGGGCGGTGCGTGCGGCCTTCGAGGAGATGTGCGGCGCGGAGGCGCCGGTCTGGGGGATCGACGGCTGCTCGGCACCGAACTTCGGCACCACGGTCCACGGCCTCGCGCTCGCGATGGCGCGCATGGCGGATCCGCGGGGCCTCGGATCCGCCCGTGGCGCCGCGGCGCGCCGCCTCGTCGCGGCGATGGTCGAGCACCCGCTGCTGGTCGCCGGCGAAGGTCGGGCCTGCAGCGAGCTCATGGAGGCGATGGGCGGCGCGGTCGCGGTCAAGACCGGGGCGGAGGCCGTCTATACCGCCATCCTTCCGGAGCGTGGCCTCGGCATCGCGCTGAAGATCGAGGACGGAACGACCCGCGGCTCGGAATGCGCGATCACCGCCCTGCTCGTCCGCCTCGGGGCGATCGCCGCCGACCACCCGGCCGCCGCCCGCCGCCTCACTCCGCCGATCTCCAGCCGGCGCGGCATCCCGGCCGGCGGCATCCGGCCGGACCCGGCCTTCTTCGCGGACGGCACGCCGCTCTGACAGGGGACTCGGCCTGGCGGTCGCACCGGCCCGTATGACACGGTGCCGCGCTCCGGTCGAAGCCGCGCGACACCGCACTCTCACGGCCAGTTGTAACGCGAGTGATGGACTCGCCTCCGGCATTGGGGCCACAAGGACAGGTGAACGTCCGGACCCGCCAGCCAGACTCCGCCGCCCCCCCGGCCGCGCCGCATCATCGCGCGGCCGGGGCGGCGATCGCGGCCGCCCGCATGGACTATGTGACGCGCAACCGCCGGATTGACGGCGATGCCGAAGGCTTTGCCCGCCGGACGCTTTCCGAAGTCTTCGCCGATACGGTCTGGACGGCGGCGGAGCGGACGCGGTTCTTCGACGCGCTCGCCGCGCAGCCTGCGCCGGACATCTTCGGACTGGTGCTCGGCTGCCTCGACGCCCTTGCAGCCGGCGACCATGCCCGCGCGTCCGACCGGGCCCGGGCAGCGGCAGCGCGGCTGACGAACGACCTCTTCATCCAGGAGCTGCTCCGCCGGGCCGAGCGGCGGCCTGCCCTCGACCTCGCCGACCGCTTCTGCCGCGCGCCGTTCCAGTCGCTGGAGACGGCGCCGGGCGCCGACGTGCATTTCTGCTGCCCGGCCTGGCTGCCGGTGCCGATCGGCAACCTCAACCGCGCGAGCCCCGACGAAATCTGGAACTCGCCCGCGGCGCAGGCGATCCGCGCCTCTATTCACGACGGCAGCTATCGGTTCTGCAGCCGCACCCATTGCGCGCACCTCTCCTCGCGGTCGCTGCCCCGCACGGCCGACCTCACCCACGCCCGGCTGAAGGCCGACGCCGCCACGCTTGCCGTGGTCCTCGACCGCCGGCCGGAAAAGCTCGTGCTCGCCCATGACCGGAGCTGCACGCTGAGCTGCCCGTCCTGCCGCACGAAGGTCATCGCCGCCAACGCGGCGGATGCGGCGGTGCTGAACCGGATGGCGGACGCCGTGCTGCTGCCGCTCGCGCGTGACGCGCGGGCGGTGCGGGTGACGTCGAGCGGCGACCCTTTCGGCAGCCGGCACTTCCGCCACCTGCTGAGGGGCCTGACGCGCGCGGGCTACCCTCGGCTGAAACTCGAAATCCAGACCAACGGCGTCCTCTTCACGCCGGCGGCTTGGGACGAGTTCGATCTCGCCGGCCGGGTGGCGCTGGTCGCGGTGTCGCTCGACGCGGCCGAACCGGAGACTTACGCGGTGGTGCGGCGGGGCGGATCGTTCCGGCGGCTGATGGCGAACCTCGCCTTCCTCGCCGGGCGGCGGCGGGCCGGCGAGATCGGCGAGTTCCGCCTCGACTGCGTGGTGCAGGCGGCGAACTTCCGCGAGATGCCGGCGCTCGTCGCGATCGGCGCCCGGCTCGGAATGGACGTCGTGAAGTTCCAGATGATCCGCAACTGGAACACCTGGACCCCGGCCGAGTTCGCCGCGCACGACATCGGCTCGCCGCGCCACCCGGAGCACGCCGCCTTTCTCGCCGTGCTCGCGGACCCGGCGCTGCGCGGCCCGCAGGTACAGTTCTGGGGCATGGCCGCGGCGCTGCGCGCGGCGCGCAGCATCGACCCGCCGCGCGACCAGCCAGCCGACCTGCGGCGCGACGATCTTGTCGCCGGCGCGATTCGGCAGTAAAGCCGCCCCCCATGCGACGGATCTTCGACATGGACGACCGGGCGCGCCTGCCGTGGCGGTTCCACGGCGAGGTCGTGGGACGATGCGCCGGGGCGTGACCCCGCCGTCCCGTCCCCGCCAGACACCCGTCCAGCCGCAGCCATCCTCGCCCGGAGGAAACCATGTCCAGCCCGAAGACCCTCTATGACAAGATCTGGGACGCGCACCTCGTCCACGAGGCGCCCGACGGAACCTGTCTCATCTACATCGACCGTCACCTCGTCCATGAGGTGACGAGCCCGCAGGCCTTCGAGGGCCTGCGCATGGCGGGTCGCACGGTGCGCGCGCCGGGCAAGACGGTGGCGGTGCCCGACCACAACGTGCCGACCGACCTCGACCGCGCCAGGGGCATCGACAACCCCGAGAGCCGCACCCAGGTCGAGGCGCTGGAAAAGAACGCCGCCGACTTCGGCATCGAATATTACGGCGTCAACGACGTGCGGCAGGGCATCGTCCACATCATCGGGCCGGAGCAGGGCTGGACCCAGCCCGGCATGACGATCGTCTGCGGCGACAGCCACACCGCGACGCACGGCGCCTTCGGCGCGCTCGCGCACGGCATCGGCACGTCCGAGGTCGAGCATGTGCTGGCGACCCAGACCCTCATCCAGAAGAAGTCGAAGAACATGAAGGTCGAGGTGACGGGCAGCCTCGGCACCGGCGTGACCGCGAAGGACATCACGCTGTCGATTATCGGCGCCACCGGCACCGCCGGCGGCACCGGCCACGTCATCGAATATTGCGGCGAGGCGATCCGCGGCCTCAGCATGGAAGGTCGGATGACGGTCTGCAACATGGCGATCGAGGGCGGCGCCCGCGCCGGCCTGATCGCGCCGGACGAAAAGACCTTCGCCTACGTAAAGGGCCGGCCGCAGGCCCCCAAGGGCGGCGCCTGGGAAATGGCCGAGGCCTGGTGGCAGCAACTCTTCACCGACGAGGGCGCGCGTTTTGACCGGGTGGTGACGCTCGACGGCGCCAGCATCGCCCCGGTCGTCACCTGGGGCACCAGCCCGGAGGACGTCCTGCCGATCACCGGCGTGGTGCCGGCCCCCGAGGACTTCAAGGGCGGCAAGGTCGACGCCGCCCGCCGCAGCCTCGAATACATGGGCCTGACGCCGGGAACCCGGCTGCAGGACATCGCCATCGACACGGTGTTCATCGGCTCCTGCACCAATGGCCGGATCGAGGACCTGCGCGAGGTGGCCAAGGTCATGGAGGGCCGCCGGGTCAAGGAGGGCATCCGCGCGATGATCGTCCCCGGCTCCGGCCTCGTCCGGGCGCAGGCCGAGGAGGAGGGCATCGCCCAGAAGCTCATCGAGGCCGGCTTCGACTGGCGGATGGCCGGCTGCTCGATGTGCCTCGCGATGAATCCCGACCAGCTCAGCCCCGGCGAGCGCTGCGCCTCGACCTCGAACCGCAACTTCGAGGGCCGTCAGGGCCGCGGTGGCCGCACGCACCTTCTCTCGCCCGCGATGGCGGCGGCCGCGGCTATCACCGGGCGGCTGACGGACGTCCGCGAACTCGCCTGAACGCACGCGCCCGGCCCCAGGGGCCGGGCGCGACGTCAGTGGGTGTTGTCGTCAGCCGTTCGGCACGCCGAGCAGTTCCGGCACGGACAGCAGCAGGAACTCGTTGTCCGCGGCCCGGTCCGGCGCGCGACCGGTCGAGAAGGGCAGGTTGTTGTCGTTGATGACGAGGATGTGGCTGTCGTCGACGCGGACGACGTCCTCGATCGTCACGAACGGGAAGGTGAAGGTGGAGGAGGACGCCTCTCCGGCCGCGACGCCGGCGCCCTTGCCATCGGGATCGCCGATCGCCATCAGGTCGATGCTCGCGACACGGTCGACATTCCCGTCGGCATCGACCTTCGCGGTATCGACGAGCACGATCCGCTTCACCCGCGCCGGATCGGGGTAGCAGTCGGGCGCCGGGGCCTTGGGATCGGCGCAGGCCATGGCCGGATCGCCCTCGCCGTTGTCGCGCTCGATGATGAGCGCGCGCGTCGCGTCGATGAAGTTCATGTCACCGATGGCGACGGCCCCCTCGCCGAGCGGGAAGCCGAGCTTCCGCCCGGTCCACGCGCCGGCCTTGGGATCGAACTCCAGCAGCGGCAGGATGCGGCCGGCGGGCTGGCCGTCCTCTCCGACCAGCGGCTTTTCCATCAGCGCCCAGAGCATGCCGGTTTCCGGGTTCAGCCCCATTCCCTCGAAGCCGCCGGAACGCGCCGACTGCCAGTCCTTGACCGGCTGGGCGGGCACCTGCAGCGCGGGATTGTCCGGGCTCCTGACCGGCTTGCCGTCCATCAGCGTCGGATAGACCGCGCGCACCCGGCCGTCGAGCGTCGCCTCGATCAGGAACGGACCGAACTCGTCGCCGATCCAGACGCTGTCACCGATGACCTGGATGCTCTCGGGATCGAAGTCCCCGCCGGTCAGATAGCGGGCGTCCGTGCCCTCGTTGGCGATGCGGAACGGAACGACCCGGTCGGGGTCGCGCAGGTAGACCGCTTCCCGGCGCTCGACCGTGCCCGTGGCCCAGTCCGGCGCCAGGCGGTGGAACACGAGCAGCGCGTCCCCGCTGTTCTTCTTGGCCCCGAAGCCGTTGTCGGTCAGCACATAGAAGCTGCCATCCGGCGCGCGCTCCATCGCGAGGCCGGAGAGACCCTGGAACGGCTGGCCGATGAACGGCAGCGACAGGCCGGTCGGCCGGCTGCCCTGCGACGGGCCGGTGTCGCCCGGAACCGACATCGGCGCGTCGACCCGCGCCGGGCCGGTGAACTTGCCGCTGATCCAGGCATCGCGCGGCGCATCGGCGGGCGGCGTGTCCAGCGCCAGGGCCGGGATCTCCGCGAAGGCCGCGAGCGTCGCGGGCCGGGTGTCCTCCGCATGGACCGCGGCGGCACCGGCCAGAAGGGTCGCGAGCAGCGGGAGAAGTCGCATCGGTCTGTCCTCCTGAGGGGGCTTTCTCAGATCGGACGATCCCGTCCCGGTCGGACGATTCGATGTCGTTGGCACGAACCTCTTGCGACAGCGGCCCGCCGGTCTCAGCTGACCGCCGGCCGGGGGGGCGCGTCGCGGTGGGCACCCGTGCCCGCGTGACCACCGTCAATGGTGGTCGATCGGCGCCTTCGGGGCGGTCGCCAGCGGATCCCACCAGACCTGGCGGACGATACGACGGGTGACACGGGGGGTGCCGTCGCCTCGGTGCAGGGCAAAGAGGCGGTCCGAGACGTCGGCGTCAGCCTTGGTCCGCCGGAGGTTGTGGCGAACGTAGTCGACCCAGGTCGGCGTCTGGTAGCTCTCCAGCCAGAGCGTGATGTCCTCCAGGTCGCGCATCAGCGTCCAGTGCCGGGCGCCGTCGCGGGCGCGGATCCGGTGGCGCTCGGCCATCACCTCGAGAAACGCCGGCACGTCCCCGGGATCGATCCGGTACTCGACGGCGATCGCGATGGGGCCGCTGCGCGGCTTGAGATCAAGCTCGACCTTCGGCTCCACCCAGCGGCCGAGCGGGTCGAGGTCCAGCGTCGCGCGGTCGGGCAGCGGCAGCCACAGGCCGATGGCGCCGGACGCCAGCATTGCGCATGCCGCTGCGAGGAGCGCCATTGGTGCGCCATGCGCCTCGGCCACGTCGCCCCAGGTCCAGCTGCCGACGGCCATGCCGCCGAACGCCGCGGTCTGGTAGAGCGCCAGCGCCCGGCCGAGCACCCAGCGCGGCGCGCTCAGCTGCACGGTGACGTTGAAGAGCGACAGCGCCAGCACCCAGGACGCCCCCCCGACCGCCGTCGCCACCGCCCCGAGCCAGGCGGAGGGGCTGACGGCAAGGGTCGCGGCGGCGGCGGCGAAGCCCGCGAAGGCGAGCCTTGTGGTCGTCTCGCTGGAGAAACGCCGGCGCAGGCGGCCGGCGAGGAAGGCGCCGCCGATCGCGCCGATGCCGAAGGTGCCGAGGAGCAGGCCATAGGTGAGCGGCCCCCCTTTCACCACGTCGCGGGCGACGAGCGGCAGAAGCGCCAGGACCGCGACGCTGGTGAGGCCGAAGAGGAACGCGCGCAGGACGACCTTGATGAGATTGGGCGACATCGCGACGTAGCGCAGCCCCGCGCCCATCGCGGCGCCCAGCGTCTCGCGCGGCAGCGGACTGACCCGCGCCGGCGGGCGCCAGCGGAACAGCACGGCGATGAGGGCAAGGTAGCTGGCGGCATTGACCGCGAACGCCGCGGCGGCGCCGGCTGCCGCAACGATCAGGCCACCGATCGCCGGGCCGACGCTGCGCGTCAGGTTGAAGCCGACGCTGTTGAGGGCGACCGCGGCCGGCAGGTCGGTGCGCGGAACCATGTCGCCGACCGACGCCTGCCAGGAGGGGTTGTTGAGCGCGGTGCCGCAGCCGATCAGGAAGGTGAAGGTCAGCAGCGTCCAGGGCGTCAAGAGGTCGTACCAGGCTGCGAGCGTCAGCAGGATGGAGATCGCCAGCATGAAGGTCTGCGCCGCCAGCATCACCTGGCGGCGGTTGAAATTGTCGGCGATCGCGCCGGAGGCGAGCGAGAACAGCATCACCGGCAGCGTCGTCGAGGCCTGGACCAGCGCGACCATGTGGGCCGAGGGTGTGATCGAGGTCATCATCCACGCGGCCCCGACCATCTGCACGAGCCCGCCGAAGTTCGACACGAGGCTGGCGAGCCAGATGGCCCGGAACACGGGATGACCGAGCGGCGCCAGCGCACCGCCCTTCAGGAGCTCGGATTCAGGCATGGGTCGGCGATTCCTCCACCGCCGATCTTGCCGATCGCACGGGCGCCGGCAACCGGCAGGCCGCGGGCGCGACCCGCGTCATCCCGAAGCGCGGAGCTCCCCCTCGCGCCGGAGCAGGAGCAGGGGCAGCACCCCGAGCGGCGCCAGCACCGCGAGCGCCACCGGCAGGCCGACGGCGTGGGCGAGCGAGCCGATCAGCGGCGGGCCGATCAGGATGGCGGTGAAGGCGACGAGTGCGAGTGTCGCGACGTTGCGTTCGGGCCGGGGCGAAGGGATGCGGCCGACCATCGACATCGTCAGCGGATAGATGTTGCCGCAGCCTATCCCGACCAGCGCCGCCGAGGGCAGCGACACCGCGAGCGCCGGGGCAAGCCCGAAAAGCGCGACCCCCGTTCCCATCGCAAGACCCGACACAACCATCACGCGGTAGGCGCCGAACCGTTCGGCAAGCCCGTCGCCCGACAGGCGGGCGCCGGCCATGCCGAGGGCGAAGGCGGCGAAGGTGACGCCGGCGACGAGCGGGCTCGCACCCTTGTCCTCGCGCATCAGGAGCGCCGACCATTCGAGCATCGCCCCCTCGACCAGCAGCGCGCCGATCGGCACCACGCAGATCAGGACCAGCGCCAGCGGCGGCAGGAAGAAGCCGCGCCGCACCTCCTCCGCCTCGGGTTCCGGCCCGTCGGCGATCACCCGTGCCCCCGACCAGACGGTGAGGACGGCGAACAGCGGCTGCAGCATCAGCTGCTGCGCGAGGAGACTGATCTCCGCCTGCGAGAAAAGGCCGCCGATGAGGCCACCGGCGACGGTGCCGAAGCTCCAGAAGGCGTGACAGCGGGTCATGATCCGCCGGCCCAGCGCCTGCTCGGTCTGGCTCGCCTTGGCATTCATCGAGACCTCGATGGTGGCGATCGACAGGCCGCAGAGGAACAGCGCCAGCCCGAGCGAGACGGGGCTCCACGCCAGGCCGGGCAGGATGAAAATGACAAGGAACCCCGCCCCGCCGACCATGACCGTCCGCCGGGTGCCCAGCGCCGCGATGACCCGTGCGACGACGAGGAAGCCCAGCATCGTGCCCGCGGGCATCGCGAACAGGCAGAAGGCCAGCCTCAGGACGTCGAGGCCCAGCGCCTCCTTGACGTCGGGAATCCGCGGCAGCCAGACGGCGAGGCCCACGGCGTTCAGCGCAAAGACGAGCTGCAGCGGCCAGACCGCGCCGGTCCGGGCAACCGACGGGGCGGTCACATCGTCACTCGAACCACTTGGGGTAGTCCGAGACGAGCAGGTGCAGCGGATCCTCGTCCTCGTCGATATGCGCGAACCGGCCGATCGGCTCGGCAAAGATGTTGTCGGTCAGGTCGTTGTTGACGGTCGAGACCTCGCCGATCAGCACGTCTCCGCCCTCGCCCCAGAAGGCGTGCCAGTTGCCTGGGAGCAGCGTCACGCTCTCGCCCGGGTGAAGCCGCAGCACCGCGCCGGCGTCCTGCCGGCGCAGCACGCCGTCCGTCGCGACCTTCACCTCGCTGCGATAGTCGATGTGGCCGGCATCGTCGGAGCCGTAGAGCTTCAGCGCCAGGACGCCGCCGCCCCGGTTGATGATGTCCTCGGCCTTGATGATGTGCCGGTGCATCGGCGAGATCTGGTCCTGCCGGGAGATCATGATCTTCTCGGCATAGCACATGCCCATGCCGCGCCGCAGATCCTCCTCCAGTCCGTTCCGCACGGTGAAGAGGAAGAGGCCGAGCTCGGAGAAGTTCCCCTGCCCGTAGTCGGTGATGTCCCAGCCGAGGCGGGCGCCGAGGATCCCGCCGATCTCCGGCCGGCGGTCCTGCATCTGGCCGGGCGACCAGTAGGCGAAGGGCGGGAGCGTATAGCCGAACGAGCGGATGAACGCCTCGCCCGACCGGATGATGTCGTTGATCTCGGACCGCTTCATTGCCCCTCCTGAACCCGTCACCGCGGCCATAGCACGGCCGCTTCAACGCCAGAAGGGCTTCGCGTTCTCCAGGTGGCGCCATCGGTCGTAGAGCCGCGGCCGGTCGTCCGCCACGCGCACCGACAGGACGCCGAGCACCCAGCCGACGCCGCGCTGGGCGGCGGGATCGTTTTTGGCCGGTGCCCCGGACCCGGACAGCGCCTCGGACGCCATCGCGGCGTCGTTCAGGCTGCCGAAGCTGTCCTGCAGCTCCTTCAGCGGTGCGAGATAGGCGGCGACCTTCGCATCGGGATAGATCGGCCCCAGCATCTCGACGGCGTAGCGCAGCTTCTTCAGCTCCTTGCGGAGCGCGTGCAGGCCCTCGGCGTCGAGCCTGCGGATCCTGCGTCCGCGCTTCATCACCTTGGCGCGGCGGGCGTCGAGGAGACGCGGCGCCAGCTCGCCGATCGGCGTCGCGAGCCGGGCGCTCTGAGAGAAGTCGGCGGGCGCGAGCCAGCCGCGGCCCTCGACGAACCGGCCGAGCGAGAAGGGAAAGCCCGCTGCCTCCGGCCCGGCCAGCGCCGCCCGGACCGAACGCCGCGCCTCGACGCGGGCTGCCTGCAGGGCTGCCGCGAGCGCGGCGACCGCCGTGTCGTCGAGACCGTTCGAGGCGCCGGCCACCACCTCGTCAAGCAGCACGTCGGCGTCGCGCAGGTGGCCGACCACCTGCCCGAGCCGCTGCGCCACCGCCGCCAGCGGATCGATCGCCTCCGGCCCGAGCGTCGGCGAAAAGAGCCCGAAGGCGGTGCGCAGCCGGCGGAGTCCGATGCGCAGCTGGTGCGGCCCCTCGATCGCGTCGCTCTCCATCACCTCGGCCATGTTGGCCGCGATCTGGGCGAGGCAGTCGCGCAGGATGTCGCGGGCGACCAGCTCGGCGGTCGCCTCCGGGTCGACCGGGATGATCCCGGCCTTGCGCGGCCCCGGCGCCGGCTCCGGTCCGTCGCCCTTCAGCAGCCGATAGCCGCGGGCCGCCTTGTTCGACCCGGCAAAGCGAACCGGCGCGCCGTCGAAGATCACACGGGCGACGTCATAGACCGCGCCAACCTCACCCGACACCAGCTCGAACTCCGCCTCGCGGATCGGCGCACGCGCGGCACCGGCGCGGATCTCGCCCTCGTCGAGCGCCATCTCGACCTCGCCGCCGCCCGGAGCCGTCAGCCGCTCGCTGATCCGTCGCACCGCCGTCTCGAAAACCGGCGCGAGCGGGGCCTCGCCCGCCGCCTCGGTCACGGCGGCGAGCGCGCCGTCCTCGTCCGGGCCGGTCAGCACCAGCCGGCCGCCGGGCGCCGGACGCTCGCTCTCGCGGTTGGCGAAGAGGCCGTTCGCAGCCTCTGCCTCCGCCGCAGCCTTGCGCTTGATCGTCTGAACCCAGCGCCGCCCGACCTTGCGCAGGCGGAGCGACACGCCCGCCGCCTTCAACGCCAGGTCCGGCGTGTCATAGTACACCGACACCAGATTCTCGCTGCGGCGCGGCATGGCCCGCATTCCGCCGAGCGCCGGATGCGCCCCCGCCCGCTCCAGCGCCGCCGCATCCAGGGTCAGCTTGAGTTCAGTCTCGATCATTTTTCTCCTCACGCAGCGGCCTGCAACCGCCGATCACACCGAAGTATTGGTCCACGGCACCGATTCATGGTAGCGTCATGGAAAGAGTGAGCCCTTGCCCCTGGAACCAGATGGCCGCACGCGTCGCTGTACAGTCCGGACTTTCCAGCGCGACGCTGCACCCGCTCAATTTGTTCGCATTCGCAACCCACTCGGCCGCCTCGATTGCGTCTTTCGCGCGAGTTATGCGCGCGCCGCTCGCCGCCGGTGTAGGAGCATTAAGAATTAACGCCCATGTTTTCAAGGTGAAAGGTCCGCCAGGACGATGAGCAAGAGGTGACAATGGTCGACCGCGTGCGTGGGAAAGATCGAGCAGGACGCCAGCCGGCACCGCCCTCCGGGCCGGACCCCTCCCCGCCAGCCGCACGGACGCGGCAGGCACGGGACCAGCGGGAGGGCCGGCCATGACCCCCGCCACCCTCGGCATCGCCTCGGACTTCGTGAAGACCGGCATCGAGAAGGCCGGCATCCCGCTCACCCAGACCCTCGAAGCCTACCTCTCGATCACCTTCGCCCGCTTCATCGGCAAGACGATCACGGTTGACCTCCTTACGGTCCGCGTCGCCCGCGCGCTCGACGAGAACGCCCCCCGCGACATCCTCCGCACCCTCGCCGACGAATGCCTGATCGCCTGCGCCTTCTTCGAGGGGCGCCTGCGCCGGGCCGGCACGATCCGCCACTATGTCGGCCTCGGGCAGATGAGCTACGACGCCGCCGACCTGACCGAACAGGCGTACGGCTTCGTCCACATGCGCGACGTGATGGCGAGCGCGGCGGCACGGGACGATGCCCCGGAGGACACGCGTGTGCTGGTCGACCGGGCCCGCGCCGGCAGCAGCACGGCCAAGGCGGAACTCGCGCGCCAGAACGTCGTCACCGGCCCGTGGGGCAAACCGCCGCAGGCCGGCCTCCTCTGGCGCTGAGCCCGGCCTAGCCGCCGGCGTCCCTGCCCTTGCTGCCACCCCGCTGGCGGGAGGCGGCGCGGGACCGGTCGTATTTCGCGAAGTCGGCCATGATGCTGACGAGCACGCTCCCCGTCCATCCAAAGGCGAACACGCCCGACATGGCAATGATCGGGCCGAGCAGGCGCCAGTGCGACGGCAGCTGGATCGTCCCCTCGCCCAGGGTCGTATAGCTCTCCAGGACGTAATAGTAGCTGTCGCGCAGGCTGGGGATGATCCCGAGCATCTGGATCGGCACCGCCCAGACCAGCGTCTCGACAAGGTGCAGCGTGGCGAGCGATCCGACGGCCCGCACGAGGTAGACGTCCACTCGCCAGTACGGCGTGTTCGGCTTCACGTGGACCCAGCTCGCGGCAAAGCGGCGGGTGATCCGGCGGATCCCCAGCCCGTGCACAAAGATCATCAGCACCATCCCCACCAGTCCGGCGAGGATCTCCAGAGCCGGGAACGGCTGCGCGATCTGGCTTGTGCTGATTGCCGCGATCTCGTTCACGCGCGCTCACTCCCGGCCGACACCCCGCCGCTGCCTGCCCTCCGCGGACGGTGATGTCAACGCGCGGCCACCCGGCGCGGCGTCGCCGCGTCGAGCTGGACCGCGAGAATCCCGGCCATGATGATCGCGACGCCGACGAGGTCGCGCCCGGTGACATGCTCGCCCAGCACCAGCGCCGCAACGGCGACGCCGAAGAAGGGGTTCAGGAAGTGGAAGGTCGCCGCCCGCGTCGCGCCGACCCGACGCACCAGCAGGAACCACGTCATCGTCGCCGTCAGCCCCGATATCAGCACCGAATAGATGAAGGCGCCGACGAACGCCGGCGTCACCCGCACCGTCCATGTCTCCGCGATCAGGCTGACCGGAAACAGCGCCGCCGCACCCACGAGCATCTGCAGGCCGACGATGATCCAGAGGTTGCCGCCGGCCGCCGCCCCTCGCAGCGTCAGGGTCGCGACCGCCAGCGCCAGGACGCCGACGATGCAGACCGCGATCCCCGCCGGATCGATGCCATGCCCGAGGCGCGACGCCATGATGACGATGACGCCCGCGAATCCGGCCGCCAGCCCGGCGATCGCCATCCGCCCGAGCCGCTGCCCCATGAAGGTCCAGCCCAGCGCCGCAACGCAGAGCGGCAGCGCGCTGGCGATGATCGCGGCGAGCCCGGCTTCGACGGTGCGCATCGCGAAGTGGAAGAGCCCTAGGTAGAGCGCGTTCTGGCAGATGCCGAACACCACCACCGCCCGCCACTGCGCCCGCGTCAGCGCGATCCGCTGGCCGAGCGCGAAGCCCAGCCCGAGCGCGATCAGACCCGACACGGCGAACCGCACCGTCAGCACGAGGAACGGCGGCCAGTACATGACGACGATCCGCGACGAGGTGAACGCCGAGCTCCACATCATCGCAAAGGCGATGCCGAGCGCCAGCCCGCGCCAGTCGATGCGCTGCGTCTCCACCCCGGTTCCCCCAAAATGCTTCAGGCAGGCCGCACGACCCGTGCGACCTGCCCGATGTCCGTATCCGCGCGCCGTTCCCGGCGTGCGTTCGTCAGGCGTTGATCACGTCCTTCAGCTGCTTGGCGATCGTGACCTTGGCCACGCGGTCGGCGGGCTTGGTCATCTGCTCGCCAGTCGACGGGTTGCGGACGATCCGCTCGGGACGGGCGCGGCAGGCGAACTTGCCAAGGCCCGGCAGCGTCACCGCGCCGCCATGGGCAACTTCCTTCGTCACAACCTCGGTCAGCGCCTCCAGCGCCCGATTGGCCGCGGCCTTGTCGAGCGAAGCCTGCTCGGCGATCGCCGCCACAAGCTGCGTCTTCGTCATCGGCTTTTGTGTCATCCGGTTCTTCCTGTCCTGCTGACGATCCGGCCGGCATCTCTGCTTCTCCCCGGCACGCCGGAACTTAAGACCTCCGAAACCGGAAACTCAATCGCAGATTGCGGCGGGATCCGGCGATTTCCTCAAGAAATTGGCCACCGCCAGCCGAGTGTTGCAAAAATGCGGCG
This sequence comes from Amaricoccus sp., assembly GCA_044223585.1. Lineage (GTDB taxonomy): Bacteria > Pseudomonadota > Alphaproteobacteria > Rhodobacterales > Rhodobacteraceae > Amaricoccus. Next base: position 13,695 of record JBGALW010000004.1, on the reverse strand, counting down.
GATTTGTCGCCTTGCGATTGAATCGTCGCAGTCGGTTCGCAAAGGGCCGCCGGCGGCGTCACAGAAACGCCGTTTCGTCGAAGCTGCGCAGCTTGCGGGAGTGCAGTTTCTCCAGGGGCATGTCACGCAGCGACTCCATCGCCCGGATGCCGATCCTGAGATGCTGTGCGACCTGCCGCTTGTAGAAATCCGTCGCCATGCCGGGCAGCTTCAGCTCGCCATGCAGCGGCTTGTCGCTGACGCAGAGCAGCGTGCCGTAGGGCACCCGGAACCGGAAGCCGTTCGCGGCGATCGTCGCGCTCTCCATATCGAGCGCCACGGCGCGCGCCTGGGAAAGCCGCGCCACCGGCCCGGACTGGTCGACGAGCTCCCAGTTGCGGTTGTCGATCGTCGCCACCGTGCCGGTCCGCATGATCTTCTTCAGCTCGTAGCCCTCGAGGCCCGTCACCTCGGCCACCGCCTCCTCCAGCGCCACCTGCACCTCGGCGAGCGGCGGGATCGGCACCCAGACCGGCAGGTCGTCGTCGAGCACATGGTCCTCGCGCATGTACGCGTGCGCCAGCACATAGTCCCCCAGCGACTGCGAGTTGCGCAGGCCTGCGCAGTGGCCGACCATCAGCCAGACATGCGGCCGCAGCACCGCGACATGGTCGGTGATCGTCTTGGCGTTTGACGGCCCGACGCCGATGTTGACCATCGAGATCCCGGAATGCCGCGGCCGGATCAGGTGGAACGCCGGCATCTGCGGCACGCGGCCGGTCGGCGCCCCGGTCCGCCCTTCGCGCGTCACCATGGCGTTGCCGGGCTCGATCAGCGCGGTGTAGCCGGACTCCGGGTCCGCCAGGGCCTTCAGCGCGTACTCCACGAACTCGTCCATGTAGAACTGGTAGTTGGTGAAGAGCACGTGGTTCTGGAAATGCGTCGGGCTCGTCGCGGTGTAGTGCGCCAGCCGCGCGAGGCTGTAGTCGATGCGCTGGGCGGTGAACGGCGCCAGCGGCCGCGCCTCCGGCCAGGGCGGCCGCGTCGTGCCGTTGACGATGTGGTCGTCCGTGGTGTTGAGGTCCGGCACGTCGAACAGGTCGCGCAGCGGCCGGTGCAGCAGGTCGGCGATCGACCCCTCGACATGCGCGTTCTCGCCCATCGCGAAGTGCAGCGGGATCGGCGTGTCGGACGTGCCCACCCGCACCGGCATCCCGTGGTTCTGGATGAGCAGGCCGAGCTGCTCGGTCAGGTAGCCCTCGAACAGGTCGGGCCGGGTGATGGTCGTCTCGTAGACGCCCGGCTCGGTCACATGACCGAAGGAGAGGCGCGAGTCGACCTTGGCGAAGCTGCCGATCGTGAGACTCACCAGCGGATAGAAAGCGCGGTAGCGGCCCTCGGGCTCCGCCCCCTGCATCACCTGCCGGAAATTGTCGCGCAGGAAGCCGGTCGCAGCGGCGTAGCGCGCCCGCAGGTCGGCCACCGCCGCGGCGGGGTCGCTGTGCACCGAGTCCGGCATCTGCGGCGGCGACACCACCGGCAGCTCGGTCAGCGGATTGCGATGGTCCATCTTCATTCCCCGATCAACACGTCGGTCTTCTCGAAGCGGGTCACGTCGATCAGCCCGAGGTCCGAGATGCGGAGCGCCGGGATGACGACAAGCGCCAGCAGCGAGTGCTGCATGTACGCGTTGTTGAGCCGGCAGCCGCATTCGATCATCGCCTCGACCATCGCCTGCGCCGCCGCCGCCACCTCGGCCGCCGGCGCGTCGGACATCAGGCCGGCGATCGGCAGCCGGACCAGCGCCAGCTCGCGCCCCTCGCGCCAGACGGTGACGCCGCCGCCGACCTCGCCCAGCCGGTTCGCGGCGAGCGCCATGTCGGCCTTGGACGTGCCGACGACGATCATGTGGTGGCTGTCATGCGCCACGGTCGAGGCGACCGCGCAGGGCACGTCATAGCCGAAGCCGGAGACGAAGCCATTGACGACGCCTCCGGTCGCCCGGTGCCGCTCGACGAGCGCGATCTGGCAGACGTCCGCCGCCGCGTCCATCGCGACGAGCCCGGCCTCGACCGGCAGGTCGGCCTCCAGCGCCCGGGTGGGGGCCTGGTTCTCGACGACGCCGATCACCCGCGCCCGTACCCGGTTCGCGCCCGACGGCGCCGCGATGTCGAAGTCGGTGGCGGTCAGCCGCTTGCCGAGCTTCACCGTATGCCGCGCCGCGTCCGGCCAGCTGAAGTCCGGCAGCGGCGCGAGGCAGACGCCGTCTTCCGCCACCACCTGCCCGCGGGCGATCACCGTCTCGATCGGCAGCGTGCGGAGGTCGGAGGTCAGGATGCAGTCAGCCCGCCGCCCCGGCGCGATGGAGCCGAGCTCGCGCTCCAGCCCGAAATGCGTCGCGGTATTGATCGTCGCCATCTGCAGCGCCACCAGCGGGTCGAGCCCGCAGTCGATCGCGTGGCGGACGACCCGGTTCATGTGCCCCTCGTGCACCAGCGTTCCGGAGTGGCAGTCGTCGGTGCAGAGGATAAAGCCGCGCGGGTCGAGCCCCTTTTCCGTCACCGCCGTGATCTGCGCCTCGACGTCGTACCAGGCCGAGCCGAGCCGCAGCATTGCCCGCATGCCGTTCCGCACCCGGGCGATCGCGTCGGACTCGCGCGTACCCTCGTGGTCGTCGGCCGGGCCCCCGGCGGCGTACGCGGGAAAGTTCGCAAGGTCGGGGTCGGCATAGTGCCCGCCGATAACCTTGCCCGCCCGCTGCGTCGCCGCCATCTCGCCGAGCATCTTCGGGTCGGCGCCGATCACGCCCGGATAGTTCATCATCTCGCCGAGGCCGATGATCCCGGGCCAGGCCATCGCCTCCGACACCTCTGCCGGCCCGAGCTCCGCGCCCGGCGTCTCCAGCCCCGGCGCGGAGGGGGCGCACGACGGCATCTGTGTGAAGACGTTGATCGGCTGAACCATCGCCTCGTCGTGCATCAGCCGCACGCCCGCGAGGCCGAGCACGTTCGCCACCTCGTGCGGGTCGGTGAACATCGTCGTCGTGCCGTGCGGCATCACCGCCCGCGCGAACTGGGTGACGGTCAGCATGCCGCTCTCGACATGCATGTGCCCGTCGCAAAGGCCGGGGATCAGGTACCGCCCGCCCGCGTCGATCACCACCGTCTCCGGCCCGATCACAGCGGCTGCGTCCGGCCCGCAGCTGGCGAAGCGCCCGGCCTTGATGGCGATGTCGCTCCCCGGCAGGGTCTCGCGCGAGTGGACGTTGACCCAGGCGCAGTTGCGGATCACCAGGTCGGCGGGCGCCCGGCGCGCCGCCACCGCGATCAGCGCGGCGGCAACCTCGGGCCAAGTCGGGAAGGGGGCGTGTGTCATTCGGCCAACTTCGACCGGCGGCCGAATGGCATCAAGAGAATTCCTTGCGACAGGGATTGCTTGCCTGCCGGTTCAGGGTACCGCCGGAACGGCGGTCAGAGCGCCTCTTCGCCGGTCTCGCCGGTGCGGACGCGCATCGCCTCCCCGACATCGAGGACGAAGACCTTGCCGTCGCCGACCTGACCGGTGCGCGCGGCCTTGGCCAGCGCCTCCAGGACGGGGGCGACCGCCTCGTCCGTCAGCACCATCTCCATCCGCACCTTCGGCACGAAATTCACCACATACTCGGCGCCACGGTAGATCTCGGTGTGCCCGGCCTGCCGGCCGTAGCCCTTGATCTCCGACACCATCAGGCCCTGCACACCCACGGCCGTCAGCGCCGCGAGGATATCGTCGAGCTTGAACGGCTTGATGACTGCGATCACCATTTTCATGGGCATTTTCCCTCGTGCGAGGACAGGCTGAACAAGAGGGCGGGGCGGAAGGCCCGAAGGCCGCCCGCCCCGCCCGACGCAACTACATCACGTACGCGCGCTCGCCATGCTCGGCCAGGTCCAGACCCTCGCGCTCGGTCTCCGGGGCGACGCGGAGACCGATCACCATGTCGACGAGCTTGTAGAGGATGAAGGACACGAGGCCGCACCAGCCGACGGCGATGCAGACCGCGACGAACTGCACCCAGACCTGATGGCCCATGGAATAGCCGTCGACGCCGACGCCGCCGAGCGCCGGGCTGACCAGGACGCCGGTGCCGATCGAGCCGATGATGCCGCCGACGCCATGGATGCCGAACACGTCGAGGCTGTCGTCATAGCCGAAGGCGTGCTTGATCGTGGAGCAGAAGAAGTAGCAGACGATCGACGCCACGAAACCGAGCACGATCGCGCCCACCGGGCCGATGAACCCGGCTGCCGGGGTGACGGCGACGAGGCCCGCAACCGCACCCGAGACCGCGCCCAGCATCGACGGGTGGCCCTTGGCGGCCCACTCGATGAACAGCCAGCCCAGCGCCGCGCCGGCGGTGGCAACGAAGGTGGTCATCATCGCGAGCGCAGCGCCACCGTTCGCCTCGAGGTTGGAGCCGGCGTTGAAGCCGAACCAGCCGACCCACAGCAGCGAGCCGCCGATGAAGGTCATGACGAGGCTGTGCGGCGGCATCGGCTCGCGCGGGTAGCCGACGCGCGGCCCGAGGATCAGGCAGCCGACCAGCGCCGCGATGCCGGCGTTGATGTGAACGACCGTGCCGCCCGCGAAATCGAGCGCGCCCATGGTGAAGAGATAGCCTTCGGCATACCAGACCATGTGGGCGATCGGCATGTAGACCAGCGTCGACCACAGGATGCAGAAGACCAGCACCGCCGAGAACTTCATCCGCTCGGCGAAGCCGCCGACGATGAGCGCCGGCGTGATCGCGGCGAACGTCATCTGGAAGCAGATGAACACGTATTCCGGGATCACGACGCCGTCGGTGAAGGTCGCCGCCATCGAGTCCGGGGTGATCCCGGCGAGGAACAGCCGCGAGAAGCCGCCGACATAGGCGTCAAGCGCGCCGCCGGGGTTCAGCGCGAGGCTGTAGCCGTAGACGACCCAGATCACCATCATGACGCAGCAGATGATGAAGCACTGCATCAGCACCGAGAGCATGTTCTTGGCGCGCACGAGACCGCCATAGAACAGCCCGAGGCCGGGCACGATCATCATGAGGACCAGGAGCGAGGACACGAGCATCCACGCAACGTCGCCCTTGTCCATGGTCGGCAGGACCTCGGCAACCGCCTCGCTGACCGGCTCGGCCGTGCCTGCCTCCTGCGCGTAGGCCGCTCCGGCAGCGAGGACCGCCAGCGCCGTGCCCGTCCACTTGTTCAGCACTCTCATCAGGTTCTTTCCTTGTATTGGTGACGTCCGCGTCCGCCGGAAATCAAAGGGCCTCGTCGCCGGTCTCGCCGGTCCTGACCCGCATTGCCTGCTCGACCGGCACGACGAAAATCTTGCCGTCGCCGATCTTGCCGGTCTTCGCGGTGGCCGCGAGCGTGTCGACGACCGACGCCACGGCAGCATCCGGAACCACCAGCTCCAGTTTGATCTTGGGTACGAAGTTCACGACATACTCTGCGCCCCGGTAAATCTCTGTATGGCCCGACTGACGGCCGTAGCCCTTCACCTCGGACACCATCAGGCCCTGCACGCCCTGGCTGGTGAGCGCTTCGCGCACCTCCTCGAGCTTGAACGGCTTGATGACGGCGATGATTAGCTTCATCGAAGGTCTGCCCCTGCTGTCTGTTGACGCGGACCGCGTCACGGCAGACAAAGCAGGTTCCGTGCCAGCTTTTTCGCGCTTTCGTAACGCATTGTTAAATAATAAATATTTCCTGCGGTTGTGCTGGTCCGTCCTCCGGCATGACCAGCAATGCGGCATTTGGCGCCCCGTGGCCACCTCCTGCCCATATTTCCGGCACCCGGTGTCCGGCGGTCTCGACAGCCCGTGATCTCCGCCGCTCACCGCTGGCGCTCCGCCGCCATTCCGGCTAGATTGCCGGAAAACAACGAGCAGAAATCGAGGGCGATGGCCCGGACAGGCAAGCGACGGGGTCGCGCCAGGCGGCGCCGGTCTCTCAGGGAGCAGGCTATGGACAGGGTACGGGGCCTGGCGCGCGGCCTATTCCGGATCGTGTGGTGGATCGGGCTTCGCGTGGCGATCCTCGCGCTGCTGGCCCTGGGGCTCGGGACGGCCTGGTACGCGAGCCGGATTCCCGATCTCGACTCCCTGCTCGATGCCCGAGAGGCGGGCTCGGTGACGCTCTACGACGCCAATGGCCAGACCTTCGCCTGGCGCGGCGAGCAGTACGGCGTTGCCACCGCGAACACCGTCTCGCCGCACCTCATCAACGCGATCATTGCGACCGAGGACCGCCGCTTCTACTGGCATTTCGGGATCGACGTGCGCGGCACGCTGCGCGCGGCCCTCGTCAATGCCCGTGCCGGCGAGACAGTCCAGGGCGGATCCTCGATCACCCAGCAGGTCGCCAAGCTGGTGTTCTTCGACAATACCCGCACGCTGGAGCGCAAGCTGAAGGAGATCCCGGCAGCGCTGGCGCTGGAGCTCAAGTTCACCAAGAACGAGATCCTGTCGATCTACCTCAACCGGGCCTATCTCGGCGCCGGCGCCACCGGCTTCCAGGCCGCGGCCGAGCGATATTTCGGCAAGTCCGCCGCCGACCTCACCCCGGCCGAGGCGGCGATGCTGGCGGGCCTGCTGCGCGCGCCCTCGCGGTTCGCCCCGACGAACGACCTCACGCGCGCGCAGGAGCGGGCGAAGATCATCGTCGGGCTCATGCAGGATCAGGGCTACCTGACCGAGGCCCAGGCACGCGAGGCACGGGCGCATCCGGCGCAGCTGTCCGCCGCTGCGGCCGCGCGGGCCGGCGGCGCCTTCGCCGACTGGGTGATGTCGTCCGGGCCCGATTTCCTGACGCGGCACACCACCGAGGATGTCGAGGTGCTGACCACCTTCGACCCGCGGGTGCAGAAGGCCGCCGAGGCGGCGCTGGCGGCGATCTTCGACAGCAAGGTGAAGTCGGGATCGAACGCCCAGGCGGCGATCGTCGTCATGTCGCCGGACGGCGCGGTGCGCGCGATGGTCGGCGGGCGCGACTTCGGCGCCGGCGAGGGCCAGTTCAACCGCGCGACCCAGGCGCTGCGACAGGTCGGGTCGCTGTTCAAGCCCTTCGTCTATGCGGCCGCGCTGCAGGCCGGCGCCAATCCCTATGACACGGTGCTCGACGCGCCGCTCACCCTCTATGTCCCGGGGTCGGGCGACTGGTCGCCGCAGAACTACAGCCGCGACTATCTCGGGCAGATCACGCTGACCGAGGCGCTGGCGAAGTCGATCAACACGGCGACCGTGCGCGTCTCCGAGGACACCGGCCGGGCGCGCGTGCGTGCGGTCGCCGAGGATTTCGGCCTGTCCGGCCCGATCGCCGAAGGCCCGGCGGTAGCGCTCGGCGTCTCCGAGGCGACGCTGCTGGAGATGACCGGCGCCTATGCCGGCTTCCTGAACCACGGGGTCAGCGTCAAGCCCTTCGGGTTGCGGGCGCTGCGCCGCAAGTCCGACGGCGCGCCGCTGATGCAGGGGGGCGCGTCCGCCGGGATGCGCGTGCTCGACGACCGCGCCGCGGGCGAGCTCGTCTGGATGATGACGCAGGTGATCGACGGCGGCACCGGCACCCGCGCCAACCTCGGCCCGCGTGCCGCGGCCGGCAAGACCGGCACGACGCAGGCGGCGCGCGACGCGTGGTTCGTCGGCTTCACCGCGGACTACGTGACCGGCGTCTGGATGGGCTACGACGACAACACGCCCCTCAAGGGCGTCACCGGCGGCGGCCTGCCGGCCGAGATCTGGCACGAGACGATGGTGAGGGTCGAGGATGGCCTGCCGGTCCGGCCGCTGCCGGTGGCGGTGCCACAGCGCCCGATGACCCAGGTCTCGCTGCCGAACCCGGTCGAGGGTGTGCAGACCGCCGTCCGCACCGTCGTCCAGAACGTGCTGCAGGGGCTGTTCGGGCGGAACTGAGGCTCAGCCCAGACGGCCGTCCAGCGCCCGCTGGTACAGATCGTGCGCGTCGGCCTCGGTCAGCGCCCGCGGATTGCCCCCAGCGGTCGGATCGACCACCGCCATGGCGGCCATCTCTGCGAAGCGGTCGGCGTCGATGCCGATCCGGTCCAGCGTGTGCAGGATCCCGAGGTCGCGCCGCAGCCGCAGCACGAAGTCGAGCAGGCCCGAGAAGCCACCTTCCAGCCCAAGCCAGGCGGCCAGCCGGTCGGCTTTCTCCCAGATGGCTTCCTGGTTGAAGTCGAGAACGTAGGGCATGAACACCGCGTTGGTCAGCCCGTGATGCGTGCCATAGAGCGCGCCGACCGGGTGGGACAGCGCGTGGATCGCGCCGAGACCCTTCTGGAACGCCGTCGCCCCCATCGCCGCCGCCACCAGCATCTGGCCGCGCGCGTCGAGGTCGGCCCCGTCGCGATAGGCCCGCGGCAGGTATTCCTTGACCAGCCGCACACCCTCCACCGCAATCCCCTCGGCCATCGGGTGATAGGACGGACTGAAATAGGCCTCCAGGCAATGGGCCAGCGCGTCCATGCCGGTGCCTGCGGTCAGCTGCGGCGGCAGGGCGACGGTGAGCTCGGGATCGAGGATCACCTGCGCCGGCATCATCTTCGGGTGGAAGATCACCTTCTTGGTGTGCGTCTCCAGGTTGGTGATGACGCCGGCCCGCCCGACCTCGGACCCCGTTCCGGCGGTCGTCGGCACCGCGACGATCGGCGCGATGCCGGCGGGGTCGGCGCGGGTCCACCAGTCGCCGATGTCCTCGAAGTCCCACATCGGCCGGGTCTGGCCGCGCATGAAGGCCGCGACCTTGCCCCCGTCGTGCGCCGCCCCCCCGCCTACGCCGACGACGCCGTCATGGCCGCCGTCGCGCAGCGCGGCGAGCGCCGCCGCGACGTTGGCATCGGTCGGATTGGGCTGCACGTCGGTGAAGAGCGCGGCCGGAACGCCCGCCGCCGCCAGCGCGCCGAGCGCCCGGCCGGTGATCGGCAGGTCGCGCAGGCCGGGATCGGTGACAAAGAGCGGCCGGGTGATGCGCGCGGCGGCACAGGCGGCGGCGAGCTCGTCGATGCGGCCGGCGCCGAACCGGATCGCGGTCGGATTGTTCCAGTTGGCGGCGGGCAGCATGGTCAGAGCTTCTTTCTGAGGTGATAGGATTTCGGCCGGGTCAGGCTGAGATAGCCGAGATAGCTGAGCGAGGTGCCGCGCCCGGTCTCCTTGACGCCGGTCCAGGTCAGCGCCGGATCGAGATAGTCGGCGCGGTTCATGAACACCGTCCCCGTCTCGATCCGCGCCCCGATCTCCTCGGCCGCGCCGACGTCGTCGGTCCAGATGCTGGCGGTCAGCCCATAGCGGCAGTCGTTCATCAGCGCGACCGCCTCGGCATCGTCCTTCACCGGCATGATGCCGACGACCGGCCCGAAGGATTCCTCGGTCATCACCCGCATCGAATGGTCGACGCCCGTCAGGATCTGCGGCGCGAGATAGGCGCTGTCGCCGGTGTCGGCCGGAAAGAGGCCGGGATCGACCATCGGCCGCGCCCCCGCCGCCACCGCCTCGGCCACCTGCCCGCGCACCGCGTCGGCGAACCGCTTCGACGCCATCGGCCCGAGCGTCGTCGCCTGCTCGAGCGGGCTGCCGAGCTTCAGCGCCGAGACCCAGTCCACCGCCTTGGCGACGAAGCCGTCATAGAGGCTTTCGTGGACATAGATCCGCTCGATGCCGCAGCAGCACTGCCCGCAATTGTACATCGCCGCGTCCATCAGCACGTCCACCGCCGCGTCGAGGTCGGCGTCGGCCCGGACATAGCCTGGATCCTTGCCACCGAGCTCCAGCCCGGTGCCGACGAAGGTGCCTGCCGCCGCCCGCTCGATCTCCTGCCCGCCCCGCACGCTGCCGGTGAAGTTGATGAAGTCGAACGACCTTTCCGCGATCAGCGCCGCGGTGGTCGGATGGTCGAGAAAGAGGTTGGTTACGAGCCCCTCGGGGAGGTGCGCGAAAGCCTGCTCCAGCCGCTCGCCGGCCACCGGCGTCTGGCTCGCATGTTTCAGGACGATGCCGTTGCCGGCAATGAGGCCCGGGACGATGGTGTTGATTGCTGTCAGGAACGGATAGTTCCACGGCGCCACGACGAAGACGAGGCCCAGCGGCTCGCGGGCGAGGTACCGGCGGAAGCGGTCGCTGTCCTCCATCACCTTCGGCGCGAGGCTTTCCGCCGCGATCTCGGCCATGTAGGCGGTGCGTTCGCGCACGCCGCCCATCTCGCCGCCATAGCGCACCGGCCGGCCCATCTGCCACGCCAGCTCCGTCACCAGATCGGCATTCACCCGGTCGAGCCGCGCCACCCCCTCGCGCACCAGCGCGATGCGCTCCTCCAGCGGCGTCGCCGCCCACGCCCGCTGCGCCGCCCGCGCCCGCCCGAGCTTTGCCCGGACGCTCTCGATCGGCTCGGCCGGGCGGGTGGCATAGACGCTGCCGTCGACGGGGGAGATGCAGGTGATGTCGGTCATTTGAAGTCTCCCTACGACCGCTCGAAGCCGCGCGCCACATCCCAGTCGGTGACGCGGCGGTCGCACTCGGCCTGCTCCCAGCGGGCGGCGTGGACATAGTGGTCGACCACCGCATCGCCAAAGGCGGCGCGCAGCATCGCCGACCCGTCGAGCGCGGCGGTCGCGGCGCGGAGCGTGGTCGGGATCGAGGGGACATCGGCGACATAGGCGTCGCCGCGGAACTCTGGTCCCAGCTCGAGCCCCTGTTCGACACCCGAGAGGCCGGCGGCGATCAGCGCGGCATAGGCGAGGTAGGGGTTGAGATCGGCGCCGCCGATCCGGCACTCGATCCGGACAGCCTTCGTGCCCTCCCCGACCAGCCGGAAGCCGGCGGTGCGGTTGTCTGTCGACCAGACGATCCGGGTCGGCGCGAAGGTACCGGCGACGAACCGCTTGTAGCTGTTGACGTAGGGCGCGAGGAAGACCGTGATCTCCGGCGCGTGGGCGAGGAGGCCGGCGACCCAGGACTGCATCAGCGACGACATGCCGTGCGGCCCGGCGGGGTCGTGGAACGCCGCCCGGCCGCCCTCGGCGCGCAGCGACTGGTGGATGTGGCAGGACGAGCCGGCCTGCCGGTCGTGATACTTTGCCATGAAGGTCACCGCCCGCCCCTGACCCCAGGCGATCTCCTTCACCCCGTGTTTGGTCAGCGCGTGGATGTCGGCGGCGGCGACCGCCTCGTCATAGTGGACGTTGATTTCCTCCTGCCCGGCGCTCGCCTCGCCCTTGGAATTCTCCACCGGGATGCCGGCGGCGTTGAGGCCGGTGCGGACCGCCCGCATCACCGCCTCCTCCTTGGTGGTCTGGAAGAGGTGATAGTCCTCGTTGTAGGCGCTGATCGGGGCCAGCCCGCGATAGCCGGCGGCCAGCGCCTCCTCGAACGACTGGCGGAAGAGGAAGAATTCGAGTTCTGACGCACAGAGCGCGTCATACCCGGTGGCGCGCAAGCGCGCGGCCTGCCGCTTCAGCATCGCGCGGGGCGAATGCGGCACCTCCGCGTGGGTGTGGTGGTCGAGCACGTCGCAGAGCACGAGCGCGGTGCCCGGCAGCCAGGGGATGCGCCGCAGCGTCGAGAGGTCCGGCTTCATCGTGTAGTCGCCATACCCGGCCGCCCAGCTGGTCGCGGCGTAGCCCGGCACGGTCTCCATCTCCATGTCGGTGGCGAGAAGGTAGTTGCAGCCATGCGTCTCGTGCCGGCCGCTCTCGAGGAAGAACTCGGCCTGGAACCGCTTGCCCATTAAGCGGCCCTGCATGTCGACGAGGGCGACCAGCACCGTGTCGATCTCGCCGCCGGCCACGGCCTGCTCCAGCGCGCCGATGGTGAGTGCGCCCATGCTTCCCCCGCTCCCAGATCCGCTCCGACGCTAGAGGAGCGGCGGAGGGACTGGCAAGCCCGTTCGGTGGCAACGGTTTAGAGGCAGACCCCGTTGATGAGCACGCCGCCCTGGCTGCCGCCGTCGTCGCAGGGGCGCAGCACTTCCGGAATGGTGGCCGCGGCCGGCTGGTAGCCCTCGGGCGCGGTCCGCGGCTGGTGCGGTCCGGCGCAGGCAAGAAGCAGGCTGGCCGCGAGGAGGAGGACGACGCTTCTCGGCATCCCGAACTCTCCCATTGGTTGCACGCGCAGCTTCCCCACCGACCCGGCGCGGCGCAAGCGAAAAGTGCGCGGTCAGTGCGCCAGCACCGCCTCGGCCCCGAGGTAGATCATCATGCCGGCGCTGGCGGTGACGATGATCGCCACGAGCCCGAGGGCGGCGCCCGCCAGGGTGACGAGGCCGTCGCGCTCGATCATGCCGATGGAGGCGATGCAGAGCGTCAGCGCGGTCAGGTAGCCGCTGAACGGGATCGGCGCGAAGAGGGCGATGCCGACGAGGAAGAGGAAGGCGCCGAGCATCCGCTCGGCCGGCGCGGTGAACACCCACTCGTGCCGCGGACGGATCACCTTCTCGATGCGGCGCATCATCGGGCCGAACCGCATGACGAGCTTCTGGAAGCCGCGGCGGCCGATGCGGATGCGGGAGACGAAGCCGGGCAGCCAGACGCTGTCGAAGCCGAGGACCATCTGGGCGGTCAGCATCAGCACGGGCAGCGACAGGATCATGTCCGTTCCGGGCGGAAAGGGCACGAAGTTCAGCAGCGTGAACACGAGGATGCACCAGCCGAACGACCGGTCGCCCAGCGTCGCGACCAGCTCGCCGAGGCTCATCTGGTCGGAATCGGGCGAGCAGGCGCTGGCCGCGCGGACCAGACGGCGGGAGAGCCGGATCCGCAGCGGATTCGGCAGCTCCATCATCGGGCGGTTCCCCCAAGCATGCCTGATTTCCAGCGCCTCCCGGTTCGCGCCTCACCCGATGCTGTCCGGCCCTCGCCGGAGCGGCACGGGGAACGGAGGGCGGGTTTTGGGAACGATAGTACGCCGACACGCTTGTCGGTGCGATGACAAGCGTGCCGGTCGGTTAGCGAAAGGGTCGGGGTGATGCGGCAAATCCACGAGAAGGTGGCGTTCTTGTACTTTGCGGTCGCGATCGCCCTGCTGATACTCTTGGCATTCTGCCTGCTCGCTGCCGCGCTCTGGGAACTCGGGCGGGGGATCGTGGCGGGGGACGCACTCGGGATCCTCGACGCGGCAGGCCTGCTCATCGTCGGCTTCGCGATCGTCGAAACCGCCAAGTTCATCGCGGAAGAGGAAATCCTGCGGAACCGGGAGCTTCGATCCGCGGTTGAATCGCGCCGGTCGCTGACAAAGTTCATCACGATCATCGTCATCGCGGTCTCTCTGGAAGCTCTGGTCATGATCTTCGAGGCGGGCCGGACCGACGTTCGGCTGGCGCTCTACCCTGCGGCCCTGTTCGGCGTCGCCATGTTCGCGCTCGTCGCGCTCGGCCTGTTCCAGTGGCTCTCCAGCCGGATCGCGGCGCCGGAGCCGGACGAGACGTCGATCGACCACCGTCCGGCAGAGACTGAGGAAGGCGACGTCTGAAACGGCGTCCGGTCAATCGCTTCAGCCGATGCGCCTTCGGCGCAGATATCCCCGCCGGTGCGTCAGCACCGGCAGCGCCTGCCTGCCCTGTCTGTTGATCCGTGTCATGGTGGGGGACCGGCGGTGAGCCCGCTGCCTGCCCTGGGCCTCTGACCAAGCCCGTCCTCGGGGGTTTGGGCCGCCGCCGGCCGTCTGACCAGGCCTGAACA